>CASFFG010000001.1 GCA_949293905.1 uncultured Christensenella sp.
TTTTTCACTCTTTTTCTTTTTATTTTTTAAAGACGAAAATAAAACTGATAATAATGATTTAAGTTATGAAGAAAGGTTTAAAAATAAAGGATATTCTGATGATGAAATTGCGACTATTTTAGATAAGATTTCTAAGGATGATTATGAGTTGATATTAGAAACTGGTTACGATAAGAGTTTAATAGATATTTTAAACTCTTCTAATTATAATGAAGATAATTTTAGTAATTATATAGAATACTATATGAAAAATAAGAAATCTAATATAAATGATATTATTACGATTATTAATTCTGGTTATGATTTAATGAATTATCCGGCATCTAGTTTACTTGCTAGTTTGGTTAAGGAAAAATATTATATTTTTAGCAAAATTTTTAATTATTTATAAATTTTTTGATAAAAACTTAAATTATTTTTAATTTTTTCCACATATTCTCTAGTTTCTTTATAGGGAATATAATTAAGAGTTTTTCCGTCTAGTGAATATTGTTTATCTTCTAGCCAAACTCGAACGCGAGTTTCTCCCGCGTTGTAAGAAGCGAGCGCTGTATAAGTATTTTCAAATTTATTAATCAGGTATCGTAAGTACATACAACCGAAGTATAAATTTTTGTTTGCATCTAGTAAATCGTCTTCATCTATAGTCACATCAAGGTCATAGTAATCAATTAGATATTCTGCAGTAGATAGTTTAATTTGCATAAGTCCAAGCGCATTTTTACTCGACACTGCGTTTTCTCTATACGAACTCTCTGTATTAATTAGACTTGCAACTATTTTTGGTTCTAGCGAAAATTCGTTCGAATAACATTCGATTTGCTCGCTATATTTAATCGGGTGAGTTGCAACCAATAACATATTGTATCCGGACAGCAAAAAACAAATCCCGCTCGAAATAATTAGTATGACCGCCCAAAATTTCATATCATTATTATATGCAATTAAAACGATTTATAATCTTTAGCAAGGCTGATGCTATTTTCACCGAACTTATCTTTGATTTTATCTATCGCTGAGCAAAGGTGTTCGTTTTTAGTATTAGTAAAAATATTTACTTGTTCCTTATCTTCTCCGCTAATTAAATTGCAAGTACAAATTCGTATTGCGCGGACGGGTGAGAATTTCTCACCAGCAAGAGACGAAAAGATTTCATATGCATATTTAAATATTTCCTGCTCATTGCTAAAATAATGGTTAATTGTGTGTTGTGCTGAAGAGTAGGTAAAATCGGCATACTTAATTGTGACATGAATGGTTTTTGCTTTAAATGAGTGGGCACGAAGTCGTTTTGAAACTCTTACTGCCAAATCGTGCAAAAAGGCCTTAATTTCTTCTATATCCGTCATGTCGTGTACGGCAGTAGCACCATTACCAACGCTCTTGGTATCTTCATCTTTTGGGGTGATGAGTTTATCATCGTCTACGCCAGACACTGCATTATGAAGATATAGACCAATTACACCAAAATGTTTCTTTAGAAACTCAACAGGTTGCATATATAAATCATATAATGAATTTATATTCATCTGCCTTAACTTTTTTGCTGTGTGCTTTCCAATCATAATCATATCGTCTACTTTTAATTTCTTTAGAATTTCGACATGATTGCTTTCTTCAATAACGGTTAACCCGAGCGGTTTTTTCATGTCGCTACCAAGTTTTGATAGTGTCTTGCCAAACGACACACCGATGGACACAGTTAGTCCAATTTCATCTAGAATTTGCTTTTGGATGCGCTTTGCGAGTTCGACTGCGGAACAGTTAAATAACTTTAAACTATCCGTTACGTCCAGCCAACACTCATCTATACCGAAAGGTTCAATTAAATCGGTATATTGATAGTAAATTTTTTGTGCACGCTTACTATATTCTTCGTATTTATCAAAATGTGGCGCAACAGTAATTAGGGTAGGGCATTTTTGTTTTGCTTCCCAAATCGCTTCGCCGGTCTTAACACCATATACTTTTGCTAGATAATTTTTCGCTAAAATTATCCCCGTTCGCTTGTTAGGGTCGCCAGCCACTGCTACTGCGTAGTTCTTTAAACTAGGATTAAGTAGACACTCAGTTGAAGCGTAAAAATTATTCATATCAATATGCAAAATTGCTCGCTTTCCCGTACCCATATCCATTCTCCTATGCTTATTATAGAACATATGTTCGATAAAGTCAATAAAAAATTAACAATTTGTAGAATTCTTTATATTCACCGAAATTTGACAAACGATATATAAAGTGATAGAATAATAAAATGAGATTTATTAATGCAAAATTTATAAAAAGCGCAAGCGCTCGAGATGGTTTTATATTGGACGACTTTCCACAAATTGCCGTAGTTGGTAGAAGCAATGTGGGGAAGAGTAGTCTAATAAATATGCTGACGAACAATAAGAAGATGGCTAAAACTAGTGCAACCCCTGGGCGAACTAGACTTGTAAACTATTTTAGTATAAATAATACTTTCTATCTAGTGGACTTGCCGGGCTATGGCTTTAATAAGGCGTCAAAAACTACCGCTGGAGGTTGGGATAGACTGTTAAATGATTATTTCACGGAAAATGAAAGACTAAAACTCGTTCTCCTTTTAATTGACTCTAGGATTTCTGCGACTGCGCTAGACATTCAAATGCTAGATTACCTTGCTGAACTAGAAATTCCAGTTGCTATAGTTCTTACAAAGATTGATAAAATATCTAGGAGCGAATTAAATCTAACAAAACAAAAGATAATGAAAGAATTAAGGTTTAATCTCGATAGAATAATATGCGTCAGCGCAAGCAAAAAGATAGGGACAGAAGAGATAGCAACTCTTATAGAAAACTATATTTAATTTAAAACCACTAAAAAAGCGAACCATGACTGATTCACTTTAATTAGTGGTTTTTTATCTAGCATTTCTAGATTGCGGACTAACTGCGGTTGGGTAAAGCGGTAAGTCAAATACACCTGGGCATACATCAGCACCAGTAAATGGAGTGCAAGGTGGGATAGGACAATATCCATAACTTGGCACTAAGACATCAACTGTCGCAACAACTTTTAAGATAATGGTTACGCATGCACTAATGTCAAATGCTCCTGTAAGTGTATTGTAAGTACCCGAAGAGATAACGGCACTACCAAAAGCGATGACATCAATCGGTGTAAGTGATGGCTGTGGAACGTATAGCACGACATCTTGTGCGATAGTGATTGTTCCTGTTGCCGTGCCTGGTATATTATTTGCGTCCGTATATGTAACTGTTACTGGAATATTGACATTTGCCTGAACGCGCGCGAAATTAGGTCTATCTTCAAAACGAGTAATGACTAGCCCGGTCACCGTTGCGCTAGAACCTTGCGAACTTCCACTCACGAAAGTCAACGGAGTAACAGGGTCTGCCGGGTCAAAATCAGTTAGGGTTAGTGAATAGTTATCGATTTGACTTTGGTTCATGCAGGCGTCAAAAACTTTTGTTGTTTGAATACAAATTCGTTCACAAAGTCCATTCAGTACATTATTTGTTTGCCCGGGGAAAATGCCTGGGCGAGAGTCTGTATAGAAAGACATTTTTACCTCCTAAGTTTTTCTATACTACATGTATATTCGTTTAATGAAAAAATTGTTAATACTTAAAAATCATTAAAAATTTTTTAAAAATATAGAAAAACAATTAAATTACACGAATTTTTAGTCGAATTTAACTATTTTTTTAATTTTTTTAAAATTTAGATAATTTATAATTTAAAACATCGATAGTTTATCGCGATTATTTGACAAATAATTTATGTATTAGTAAATATGAAAAATTAGGTAAATATGTTCGTAGATTTTATTTTAATAATGACAGCATAGATTAAAATAGCCCTTAATAATTGGCAGTTATTTTTTTCAATTTAAAATAGTTGTATTCTATTTAGATTTTTACTTGGGTCAAAATACGCTTTTTAATAAATTCATATTTTTATAATCAAACTTTCTTAGAAAAGATATTTTTTATGAAAGGAAGAGAAAATAAACTAGATTGACGATTCAATAAAAAATGGAGCAATAACCTGTTCCATTTTTAACCAAATATATTTCTAAATAGGATAGTAAGTTTATCTAAAAATGATAATTCTTGTTCATCGTCACTATAATCACGAGGTTCGTTTAAAGTAATAGTAATATCTTCGCCTGTAGGTTCACTCGTTTCTTGTTGACTCTCATAGATTGTTACCGCAGTAGTTTGAGAATCAATCGTATTTGCATTAGAGTTAATATCGCGATTAAGTAGCGCTAGCGTTACGAGATTTACGCCAACAAAAGCAAACAATAGAGTTGCAACAGCGATGTATACACCAGTTAGTACTTTAACGCGTTTCTTAATCAATGCTTTCTTTTGGTCGCTCTTTTTGGTAAATTCCTTATTCTCACTGCCAGTTAAACTGTCTGCCTGCTTTAGCCCTTTTAGATTGGGCGTGAGATTAGATTTAATTTCTTGCTCGCTTTTAAGTAGGGTATTTACATCGGGCAAATCATCGAGCAAACTATTAGACCTAATTTCTTGCTCGTTTTCGACCGCAGTCTCAGTTTTAACTTCTTTTTCTCTTTCTAAATCCATATCCCCTTTACAACTTTTCTGCTATCCTTAATTTAGCACTCGCGCTTCTAGAATTATTATTTAGTTCAATCTCACTCGGCACTATCGGGTGTTTAGTTATTAAGCGAATGTCCGCCTTATGCCCGCACACACATTTAGGAATACGCGGTGGGCATATGCAGTCAGTGGAGTGGAGTTTAAACTGTGTTTTAACTATTCTATCTTCGAGTGGGTGAAAAGTTATTATACATAGTCTACCATTTTTTTTCAGTTTTGACAACATTTTTTCGACGGAAATCGTCAAATCATTTAATTCATTATTGACTTCAATTCTAATTGCTTGGAAAACTTTGTTGGGAAGACTCGTCTTATTTTGAAATTTAGGCGGATAACTAGATTTCACAATATCTCGCAATTCAAATGTTGTTTCGATCGGTTTATTTTCGCGTTGACGCACAATTTTTCTTGCAATCTGACGCGCATTTTTTTCTTCCCCGTAGTTAAACATGATTTTTGCAAGTTCATCTTCTGGGTATTCATTTACGACTTCATATGCGGAAAGTTTTTGTTCTTTGTTCATACGCATATCAAGTTTGTAGTCGTGCATGAAACTAAATCCGCGCTCGGCGGTATCTAATTGGTAACTAGAAACTCCTAAATCCGCAAGTATTCCGTCCACATAATCAATATTTAACTCATCTAAAATTGTATCGATGTTTGCGAAATTGTCGTTTACAAATGTGATTTTATCTGAGTACTCGCTAAGCCTAGATTTTGCGTATGTTAGTGCGTCGGTATCCTTATCGATACAGATTAACCGCCCACTAGTCAGTTTCTTAACTATTTCTAGCGAATGACCGCCACCGCCAGTCGTGCAGTCCACATAAATACCGACGGGATTAATATTAAGCCCGTCTATCGCTTCATTTTTAAGAACAGAAATATGTTTAAATTCCATTTATACCTTTATCTCAACTAATTTATTTTTAACTGCATCACAACTCGTTAAATAATACGGAATAGAATTAACCTCGTTGTAAATCATCTTAGGATTTACATATCCGTGCAAATGCGCAAACACGACCGCGCTCACGCCAAAACTCTCTATTGTCTTAGTGTATTCATTTTCTTCTACGCGGTTATTAAATGGGGGATAGTGCGTAATGTATACTATTTTTTCACCGTTTTTTTGCAATTTCTTTGCACTTTCAAGTGCGAGATTAAGCCTAATCAACTCACGCGCGTAAATCTTTCGATTTTCTTCCGTATTGTATTTGCCTTCTGGAATTATCCAGCCACGGTTTCCGCAAAATATATATTCGCCAATTTTTATTGCGTCATTTTGTAGTGCATACGAATTTTTAGGCAATTTTTCACGCACTTTGCTCACGCTTTCCCACCAGTAATCGTGGTTGCCACGAATGATGATTTTTATCCCTTTAAGTGAATTCAATAGTTCGAAATCTGGTACGACATCATTTAATTTCATCGCCCACGAGTAATCGCCTGCCAAGATAACCACATCGTCATCATTTACTTTTTCATTCCAATCCGCGATTATTTTATCCAAATGATTATGCCAAATAGGGCCGAATATATCCATCGGCTTAGTGTTGTTAATATCAAGGTGTAAATCGCTAATTGAATAAATTTTCATTTTAGTAATTTTATCAAATCATAGCGATTTAGTCAAGAACAAACTCTTAATTCTAAACAAAAGAGAATATAAATATAATTTAATATGAAAAAATTTAAAACTTTTTATAATCTATTTTCACTCCAAAGGCGATTTATCGCGGTTATTATAATAATAATTGTACTATTTTTCGCACTGCTTGGGAGAATATTCTATCTACAATTAATCACTGGTAAAAACTTGCAAATTCTCGCGAGTGAACAGTGGCTAAGAGATTTACCGCTTTCAAGTAAAAGGGGTGAAATTCTAGATTGTTCAGGCGTATCGCTTGCAACCACGATTACAACCTATGACGTATATGTCCGTGCGCGAAATGTGGACGAGCCTAATAAACTAGCGAGTGCGATAAGTGAATTATTAGGCATAAAATATGAGACGGCATATGCTAAGGTCACAAACACAAGTCTTAGCGAAATATTAATAAAAATGCAAGTTGACGAAGATACAGCGTTAAAACTTACTGAATATAACGGAGTATATTTATCACAAAATGTGGCGCGAGTGTACCCATATTCAAGCATGCTCACGCAGGTTCTAGGCTATTGCACGATAGATAATATTGGTCAAGCGGGGTTAGAAAGTTACTATGACAAGTATTTAAAAGGAGTGGATGGAAAGAGTCTAACTCAAACTAATGCGCGTGGTGAAGAGATAGAAAATTCGCTTGGTTATTATATCCCGAGCGTTGCTGGTGCAAACTTATATACTACTATAGATATACAGATGCAAAGCGTGTTAGAAAGTGAATTAATGACCGCATATGAAGAGCATAAAGCGCTCAGTGTCAGCGGGATAATTCTAGATGCAAAGACGGGTGGAATAAAAGCGATGAGTTGCCTTCCTAGTTTTGACCTTAATAATGTTCCGCGTGACGATATTAGTAAACTTCAAGAGATGACAAAGAATTCAACGGTCGTAGATGTTTATGAGCCGGGTAGTACTTTTAAATTGATAACCCTTGCCATAGCGCTAAATGAAGGTTTAACAGATATAGACGAAAAGTTTTATTGCTCAGGACACACTACCGTTGATGGCGAGAGAATCAAATGTTGGAAGACGACAGGACATGGAAGTTTGACCTTGCTCGATGCTTTTAAAAATAGTTGTAACTGCGTGTTCGTAAATCTCGCTTTGCGTATTGGAATAGATAAATATTACGAATATCTAGACTATTTTGGTATAGGCGAAAAGACGGGCGTGGACATTTTTAGTGAGTCTAGCGGAATAGTTATGGCAAAGGAGAATGTTCGCACGGTCGATTTAGCGCGCATAGGATTTGGACACGCGGTGGCGGTCACTGAACTGCAAATGGCGTCCGTGTATGCAAAAATTACGACGGGCTATGATGTCACTCCACACCTGTTAGAGAGCATGGAAATGGACGGAAAGACAATTTATACTAACAAAACCACGAAATCTAAAATAGACTTAAAGGAAAGCACAATATCAACTATAAATATGATGCTTGCTAACAATGTCAATAGCGAAGGAGACTATACATTTATTGCGGGCTACGATGTTGGCGGGAAAACAGGAACAGCGCAAAAGTACGATGAAAATGGAGCGATTGCAAGCGGGAAATACATATCGAGTTTTATTGGTACATATCCAGCAAACGACCCGCAATATGTTTTAATTATATGCGTAAATGAACCATCAAATGGGGTATATTATGGCGGAGTAGTAGCAAAGCCGGTAGGACAAAGAATTTTCGAGCGAATATTTACTCTAAAAGCGATCGAACCAAACGACGCAAGTCAATTAGACAATCAACCAAATATTTTAATGCCATATCTCGTGGGTAAAAGCCTAGCCGAAGCATGTAGCGAACTAAAAAAGTTAGGCTTAAATGTAATGTTTGACGGAGAAGGTGAGTATGTCATCGCCCAACTCCCGCTTGAAAATACACCACTTTATCTCGGTGATATAGTTTACTTGATTACGAATTAATAGTTAAAACTTACTAATTACATACAAACAAATAGAAGAATAAATATAGATAGATTTAAATTTATCAATAAACTAATACATACGGAGTTATAATAGATAATATAAAGACATTGAATAATTAAAATAAAATACATTATGAAATTGAAGCGTCAACGCTTCGATTTTTTTAATATTTAAAGAGATTAATGGTAAAAATTTGGGATATTTACTCAAATAATATGACTTTTTGTCTTATTTTGTACCAGTGGGCAAAGATTAAATCGAATATGCTATATTTACGCATAAGGGGTGAAATATGAAATTATATGATATAATCTCAAATCTAAAATTTATAGGAATTAAAAACTATAAGGATATTGAAATTGATTCTCTAACTTGTTCAAGCAAAGAAAAGACAAGTGAAGGTATGTACTTTTGTATAAAGGGACTTAAAAATGATGGACACGAATATGCAGAAGAAAGTATAAAAAATGGTGCCGTGTGCTTAGTGGTAGAGCGTTTTTTAGATTTATCAGTTACACAAATCTTAGTTGAAAATGTTCGCGCTACTATGTCGTACATTAGTTCAATCTTCTTTGGTACATATCGTTCAAAGATGAAATTTATTGGAATTAGTGGGACTAATGGAAAGACTACTACGACATTTTTAATTCGTGAAATTTTAACGAAACTAAATAAATCCGTTGGGCTTATCGGCACGGAGGGAGTGTATATAAATGATTTGTTGTTACCAAATGCGCTCACTACGCCTGACCCAATAGATTTGCACAAACTCATTCGAGATATGGAAGAAAATGGGTGTGAATATTGCGTTATGGAAGTTAGTGCACATTCGATAGCGCTAAATAAAATCGATAACATTTATTATGATGTGGCAGGGCTAACAAATATAACGAAAGACCACTTAGATTTTTTCAAAAACATGGATAATTATATTAAATGTAAGGCAAGTTTATTCGACTACAAGCACGCAAAGAGCGGAGTAATAAATATAGACGCGAAGTTCAATCGCGACATATCAAAAAATGCCAATATAGACATAACTACATTAGGTAGGGACGGAGATTTAAAATTAATTTCATCAAATCAAACGCTAAAAGGGACAGACTTTAAATTTGAGTATAAGGGTAAAATTTATTCGTCACACACTAATCTAATGGGAGAATATAACCTGTCCAATGTGCTTATGGCGGTGGCGGTTATAGGTAGGCTTAATTTTGACATTAATGATATTTTAAAGGTAATAAAAGAGAGCAATTTTGTCATTCCGGGGCGATTTAATGTTTTAAATATTGACGCAGATTTCCATGTGATAGTTGATTATGCACACACCCCAGACGGAATAGCGAATATTCTATCAACAATTAAAAAACTTCCTATCTCACGACTTATCACAGTATTTGGCTGTGGTGGAGATAGAGATAAGACAAAACGAAATGAAATGTGCTCGACCGCACTAGCATTTAGCAATTTAGTCGTGGTGACGAGCGACAATCCAAGAAGTGAGAATCCTGATATGATAATTGACGATGTTGTGCGCGGTATGGAGAGTAAAAATCTAACACGAATTACAGATAGAAAGTCTGCTATTGAGTACGCACTAAGTATTGCGAAAAAGGGCGATGTCGTAGCAATTTTAGGAAAAGGTGCAGAAAATTATCAAGAGATTAAAGGAGTAAAATATCCATTTAGCGATTACAAGATAGTTGAAGAATATTTTAAATTAAATGAAAACAAAAAAAGGGTTAAGGCATGATAAAAATTTTACTTGCATTTATATTAAGTTTTCTTTTAAGCCTAATTTTAATGCCGTTAATAAAGAAGGTTTTTAAGCGAATTCATGCTTCACAAACTATTTTAAAGTATGTCGAAAATCATAAAGAAAAGGACGGTACTTTAACTATGGGTGGTGTAGTGTTTATAATATCTACACTTTTGCTTGTGTTTTTCTTTTTAAAGTACGATACGACATGGTTTATGTGTTTGCTCGTTAGTGTATTTTTTGGTGTACTTGGATTTATGGACGATTTTATTAAAGTAAAGTACAAACAAAACTTAGGATTAAGGGCGTATCAAAAAATTATTGGACAAGTTGGAATTGCGGTTATATTTGCTCTTTATCTATACTTTTCTAATGTCGGTACAAGCATATTTTTACCATTCACTTCAAACTCTTTTGATTTAAAGTTCTTTATAATTCCGCTTGTTATAATCGTTCTTTTAGCCAGTACAAATAGTGTTAATTTGACGGACGGGCTAGACGGGCTAGCGGGAAGTGTAAGTCTAATTTATCTAGTCTTTTTCACAATAATCACAACGATTATAAGTGGTGTTTTATATTCACAAGGGGTTACGGGTGAGATAATTCAAAACACTGAGAGTTTAGCGGTTATTAGCATGTTACTCTGTGGGTCTATACTTGCATTCTTGCTATTTAACACCAATAAAGCATCAATCTTCATGGGTGATGTCGGTTCACTTTGTCTAGGCGGATACATTGGTGCTAGTGCGTGCGTTTTAGGACAGGAATTGTTGCTTTTAATTCTTGGTTTTTGCTTCGTTATATCTGCAGTATCGGTAATATTACAAGTATTGGTATTTAAACTAAAACGAAAACGAATTTTTAAAATGGCACCCTTTCACCATCATCTCCAACTTTCAGGGCTGAGTGAAGCAAAAGTCGTGGCGATTTACTCGTCGATAACACTAATTTTGGGTGTAATTTGCGTTATTTTATATCTTTTATGATAATTTTATATCATTTGTAATAAATTGAGGAATTAAAAATAAGATTAAATATGAAAAATAATTTTAAACATAAAAATGTGCTAGTCTATGGCGTGTCTATTTCGGGCGAGTGGGCGAGTAGATTACTGAATAAACTTAAAGCAAATGTATATATTTATGACGACGATAAAGGTCGGTTGAACAAAGCAAAAATAAAAAATGCTTATTTAATACACGAACTGAATGAGATGCTAATCGGTCAGTTTGACTTTTTAGTTGTATCGCCGTCGATTCCGCTAGATAATCCGTATTTAATGATTGCAAAAAGGCTAAACAAACGAATTTATAGTGAAGTGGAGTTTGCAAGTCTTTTTTCACGCAATCTAGTTGCAATAACTGGGACAAACGGGAAAACTACCACAGTAGAGTTGACCGCAAAAATGCTCAGCAAGAAGTGTAAGGCGGTAGCATGTGGGAACAACGGCTACCCACTATCGCGCGCAGTGATTGAAAACAAACGCGCAGTCCATGTAGTAGAAGTGAGCAGTTTTATGCTAGAGCATTCTTCCTCGTTTAATCCGCATATTGCCACAATTACTAATATAGCACCAGACCACATTATTCGTCACAAAACTATGGACGAATACACGCAACTTAAATTCTCAATTTTTAAAAACTTAACGATAAAAGACTATGCCGTTATAAACTTAGATCTAGATATTCGTCCGTCACGCGATTGTATATGTATAACATACTCGCAAAAACATATGGCGGACATCTATTTAAAAAATGGGTACATATATTTACGCGAAAATCGCCTAATCGCTCTAAACGAACTAAAATTAAAGGGTGAACACAATATCTATAATGCTATGTGTGCAATCGCGATTGCATATATCTATAAAGTTCCGCTAAATAAGATGAGAGAAGTGCTTCGTGAGTATAACTCGGCGGAATTTCGTGCGCAGGTCGTTGGGAAGATAAACGATATAACCTTTATAAATGATAGTAAATCTACAAACATCGCATCAACTTTAGCGTGTGTGAATAGTCTAAACACATCAATTATTCTTTTACTTGGCGGGCAGGAAAAGGGTTTAGATTACAGTGAATTGTTTAAAAGTTTACCAAAGCGTATAAAACAAGTCGTTGCATTTGGTGAAATCGCGGACAAACTAGTCATGCAAAATACAGATTTTAAAATTGAAAAGGTAGATGACCTAAATTCTGCTTTTGAGTTTGCTGTAAATATCGCTAATCCGTTGGACGCAATAGTTCTATCTCCGGCAAGTGCAAGTTATGACCAATTTTTAAATTATATAGAGCGTGGAAAAGCGTTCAATAATTTGGTGCACGAATATGAAAAGAACAGGCAAAATAGATAGCATAATTATAATCACATGCACACTAGCACTCGTCATTTTTGGTTGTATCATGGTGTATAGTGCAAGTAAATATTCGGCAGAAGTGAATTTCAATGACGAGTATTTTTACTTAAAAAAGCAGATTATAGGTGTTATAATCGGCATTGTGGGACTCACAATTTGTTCTTTTATAAATAATAAGGTATATAAGAAGTTTTACTGGGTTTTCTATTTCGTTGGGATAGTGTTTTTGGTGTTGGTATTTATTCCAGGACTATCTAGAACGAGTTATGGTGCAACTAGGTGGATAGGAATAGGGAATTTCACAATTCAGCCGAGCGAAATAGCAAAATTTTGTCTAGTCTTTTTCTTGGCGGGATATTTAGCGGACGGGGATAAGTTGAGTCGGGTTAAGCATATTTTAATTACACTATCTCTTGGCGGAATTTATTGTATTCTTATTATGTTAGAGCCAAATATGTCTATCACTATGTGCGTGGCATTTACACTCATTTTTATGCTATTTGTCGGCGGAATGAGATTAAAGGTTTTCGGTATTATGATAGTTCCTGCTATCGCATTAGTAGTAGCGCTTATAATGATGGAGCCGTATAGACTAAGCCGTATAATCGCGTTTATTGACCCGTGGCAAAATCCGCTTGAAGAAGGCTACCAACTCATACAGTCACTTTATGCTATCGGTAGCGGTGGATTTTGGGGAGTGGGGCTGTTTAATAGTAGACAGGCTGAATTATTCCTTCCGTTTAGCGAGAGTGATTTTATATTTTCAATCATAGCGGAAGAATTAGGTTTCTTTGGTTGTACGATAGTTGTACTCGTCTTTTTAGCGTTAATCATCAGCATTTTCCGTGTCGGTATGCGCGCAAACAATAAGTTTTCCGCATTTTTATGCTTTGGTATAGGTGCGATAATCTCAATACAAGTCATATTAAATATCGCGGTCGTGTCTGGTTCAATTCCACCAACAGGGCTACCGCTTCCATTTATCAGCGCAGGTAGCACATCGCTCTTAGTCTTTATGTCCGCCATAGGAGTTGTTTTAAATGTTAATAAACAAACAAAAAAAGAAGAAAACTTATACGCTATAAAATAGGATATTTGACAAAATGACTATTATGTAATAAAATTAACACATGATTTGGCTTAGGAAGTTAAATAAAAATGATTTAGATTTTTTAGTTCAAAATTTTCCATATTATTTTTTTAAACAAGATAAAGAGTTTATTGAAAATACACTAAATGGCTGGCTTAACGAAAATGAAGATAAAGTAACATTTACTCGTTGCATAATGCTAGATGACGAACCTATTGGAATAATAAGTATGAGCGAAAAGGAAGATAAGTGCGTAGGTTTTGGAATAGCATTGCTTGAAAGATATCGTGGAAATGGTTATTCTAGTGTGGCATTTGACTTAGCAAAACCTTATTTAATTTCGCATGGGATAACAAAAATTAAATCTTCTTGCTCGGCTAAAAATCTATCTAGTAAGCATATGCATGAAAAATTAGGTTTTAAATTGATTAAAACTGAGATAAATCACGTTGGGAACGAAATGCATAGATTTGAATATGATTTTTAAGATATAAAATTTATATTCGCATTAGATTTATTTGTATTGACAAAATAAACGAAAATATTTTAAGTTATAAAACAATTTTTGTCGCAAGAAACTGAATTTTCATAAAATTATATATGAGAGTGATTTCAAGCGACAAATTTTTAATTCATGGCGGAAATAAATTAAATGGAAAAATAGAAATCCAAACTTCAAAAAATGCCGTCCTTCCAATAATGTCGGCGAGCATTATGTCGAGTAGTCCCGTTAGAATAATCGATGTGCCTGACATTTTAGATGTAGATAATATGCTAAAAATCTTAACTAGACTGGGTGCAAAAATACACATAGACGGTAGAGATATTATAATCGACCCGCGTAGAATTAAAGATGTTGAACTAGATTGTAATTTAACAAAAACCATGCGGTCGTCCGTCTTTTTGCTAGGCGCGATGCTCGCAAAATTTAAGCATGCATGTATCGCACTTCCGGGCGGTTGTAATATTGGCGATAGACCGATAGATATTCATATATCAGCCTTAAAGAGATTAGGTGTTGAAGTGGAGGAGGTAGGAGAAGAATTGAAATTTACCCTTAAATGTTTTCGCCCAAGAAAAATTAAGTTAAAAATTCCCAGTGTAGGGGCTACTGAAAATATTATTCAATTCGCTTGTCTAAATTCTGGGAAAACCGTAATTTTAAATCCCGCACGCGAGCCAGAGATAGTAGATTTATGTAATTTCTTATCTAAGATGGGAGCAAAAATTCTCGGCGCAGGTACAAAAAGAATTACAATATATGGTGTAGATAGTCTAACAGGAGTACAGTATAAGCCGATAAGCGATAGGATAGTTGCAGGGACTATAATGTGTGCAGTAGCAGGTTGTGGCGGAGATGTAAAACTTAAAAACACTATTCCACTACATAATTCAATATTAATAAAAAAACTTATTAAAATGGGTTGTCAAATTGATACAAAAAATGATATAATTCATATTAGGAGTAATGGTACTCTTATTTCTCCTGACGAAATTAGCACGGGTTATTACCCTGATTTCCCTACCGATTTGCAGTCTATAATGCTTGCTATAACTAGTTGTGCTAAAGGGGAAACAAAGATAAAAGAAAATATCTTTAATTCTCGTTTTAAGACAGCAGAAGAACTCAAAAAAATTGGTGCTGAAATCAAAATGTATTCTACCCATCTAGTGAAAGTTAGCGGGGCAGATAGATTATCAGGTGGGAAAGTTAGTGCATACGATTTACGCGGTGGAGCGGGACTTGTCCTTGCTGGCTTGATAGCAAGCGGGGATACAGAAGTCGAAAATGTTCATTTTATTGACCGTGGTTACGAGCATTTAGAAAAGCAGTTAAATTCATTAGGAGCAAATATAGAACGAATAAGCAAATGACAAAGAAAGGACACATTATTTTATGGATAGTTTTGTTATCAGTTTTTGCACTGATAGTTATTTTATTTGGTGCAGTCTTTCTTGTTCGTAGACAGAATGTTGTATCGGTTGACGGAAGTGAATTAAATTACACTAGTGAAGAGATAATAACTTCTGCTGGTATAGAATATAATAGTCCAATTTTTATGTTGGACAAAGATTCCGCTATAGCGAGAGTAGAAGCGACTTTCCCTAATATTAAGGTCGTACAAATAAAAACTGTAAGCGTTATGGGGATAGAAATATGTGTTCGTTCGCGATATCCTATGTACTACGCATTAGATAACAATAACTATTATGTGTTAGACGAAGAACTTAAAATTTTAGAAATATCTTCGAATCAGCCAGAAAATCTCATCAGGATAGATGAAGAACTGGGAATTACTTCGTCTAATAAGGTGTGTGACTTTGTTGGTAGTGAATTGCAATCGAGCGTTGCGGACGGTCTATTTACCGCAATGTATGAATATGTTACTGATATAACAGGAGAGAGAGTTGACCGCGACGGAATTAAAGAACTAATAACGAGTATAAAATTAGAAGATGTCGGCTATTATGTACTGAATATACAGACACGCGCGGGAGTAAAAATTCGTATTGCTCGCCCGAGTGAAAATTTGGGCTATAAAGTTAATGTTTGTTTTGCGACATATAACAAACTTGCTAGCGGGGAGACAAGTGGAACAATCACAGCAGGCACAATAAAATTCTTGTACGATTCTAATGGCAACGAAATAATAGGCTATTCTCTTGAAGACTAGTTAAATAGACAATCACGCGGAAGAACAATTCCGCTTTTTTATTAGACATAGAATGTAAAAAATTAATAATCTTAGTGTATTTTATTTTTAACACATACAACATATTGTGTATTTTTTAAAAACTCAAAAAAATTTCACCAAAAATTGCTTAATTTTTTTAATTTATAATTAAAACATTTGACTAAAAATATCAAATTTTATACAATCATAATAGTTTAGTGGGGGTAATTTTGCTAAAAAAATTGAATTACATACTAGATATTGGGTCGTCTAAACTTTCACTACTCGCTATATCGCGTTTTGCCGGTAGCGTCCGTATAGTTACAAAAGAAGATATTTTATACGACGGATATATGGACGGTGAATTTTTGTCGTTAGATGATTTAGCCGATACTCTGGCTCAACTTATTGGTAAGATGTCAGGGAAACTACGGAAGCCGATTTCAAAAATTTTAGTTGGCGTTCCTAGTGAATTTTCAAAGTGCGTATGTAAGCGCATATCACGCTCATTCGTTGAACAACACAAAATAACGCAAGCGGACATTGTAGACTTATACGACTCGAACGCAGACTTTGGAGATAGTGAAGAGCATGCGGTCATAAATTATAGTCCAATGCAGTTCATTTTGGACGATAATGTTAGTACCCTTTCGCCAGTGGGGAAACGAACATCTGCTCTCACTTTGGACGCAAGTTTTATTTTGGCTAGAAAATCATTTTTAAACACCATGACCGAGTGCTTGAATTCGGTCGGAGTTGAAAATATTGATTTTATGTCAACCGCACTTGGTCAAGCCATGGTGTGTGCTAAGCAGTTTGAAGTAAAGCGACCGATTGCTGTGGTCGATGTTGGACACATTTCTACTAGCATATGTGTTTATAAAGGAGAAGGACTTGCATTCCTTAGTTCGTTGCCAATAGGCGGTGGCCATATATCTAGCGACATAATGCAGATTTTAGGTTTGAGTTTTAAGGACGCTGAATTAATTAAGCGTAAAGTGATATTGACGATTGAAACGGAAAAGAACGAATACTATGAAACCTGTTCAAAAGGTAGTCTAATTAAAGCGCCGATTAATATCACTAACCAAATCGTAAAGAGTAGAATAGAATCTATCGCTCGCTCGATAGGGGACATGCTTTCAATAGACGATGTGTTCAAAGATATTGACTTATATTTGACGGGCGACGGTCTAGCGAATTTTAAAGGAGTAAAAAATATCTTTAAAGACATAATCGGTCTTAACATTTACGAATTTAAGAACCAGTTTGATAATTCGCGCGATAAATTCCAAACATCGCAAACAGGTCTAGTTGCGTTATCGCAAGTTGTAGTATAGGAGGAAATTATGATGGATTTACAGAACACTATTTGTAACATTAAAGTCGTAGGCGTAGGCGGAGGCGGAAACAATGCTGTTAACCGTATGGTCGCAGCAGGTATTAAAGGTGTACATTTTGTAGCAGTAAATACGGATAAGCAGGATTTGCTTATGTCCAACGCAGACGAAATTATTCAAATCGGTGAGCAGTTGACTAAGGGTCTAGGCGCGGGCGCTAACCCAGAAGTTGGTAAGGCAGCAGCCGAAGAGAGTCAGGAAGAGTTAAAGAAAATGCTCGCTGGTACGAACCTATTATTCATAACGACCGGCATGGGCGGTGGAACAGGTAATGGTGCTGCGCCAGTTATCGCAAGGCTCGCTAAAGAAATGGGTATTTTAACTATCGGTGTTGTAACAAAGCCATTTAGATTTGAAGGCCCTAAGCGTGCAGCGAATGCTGAACAAGGTATCGCAGAGATGCGTAAATATGTTGACTCGCTCGTAATCATACCGAATGAGAAGTTGTATTCAATTTTAAAGAAAGATGTTCCGTTCATGGACGCGTTTAGATATGCGGACGATGTGCTTAGACAGGCAATTCAAGGCGTAAGTGAATTGATTGCTGTCCCTGGACTTATAAACCTAGATTTTGCCGATGTTTCTACTATTATGAAGGGTAAGGGCATTGCTCATATGGGCGTTGGTAAAGGAAGAGGAGCAAATAAAACTATTGAAGCGGTTAGACAGGCTGTAACTAGCCAATTGCTTGAAACGAGTATTGAAGGCGCAACTGGTATACTAATTAATGTTACAGGCGGACGAGATATCACTCTTAGCGAAGTATACGAAGCAGTAGACCTAGTTCGTGATGTCGCAGATAAGGATTGTAATGTTATCTTTGGTGCGCGTATAAATAACGATATGAACGGTGAAACCGCAATTACAGTCATCGCTACTGGCTTTGACGACGCGAAGAAAACACAACCTGCTGTACCTGAATTTAAGGATAATAGCGCTAACTTTAAGCCGTTTACTGAAACTCAACCAGTTCAAGAGAGTGCACAAGTTAAATCAAATGAACCCGATTTGAGTTTAGAAGAACCAAAAACGGAAGAGAAAGAAGAGCCTGAGGAATCTAATGATAAGGTGGAAGATATCTCAATTAAAGCGAAAAAACCTTTCTTAGACGATGACGACTTACCACCATTCCTTAGAAAATTAAGGAAATAATATTTGAATCGTATAAGATATATAACAAGTTAGTAGTACTTTTTACATATCTTTGTATTCATGTTCTTGATTTAATCATAATAAACTAAGCGAGATTGCAATTTTAAAATAACAAATTCAATCTCGTTTTTTGTGCCTAAATTTTAAATTCGATATTGACAAAACACATCACGCGTGATACAATACCAAAAAGGAGAACATTATGAAAATTAAAGGTGGATTACGCAAATGGTATTTTGCATATGACAATAATAAGCGTGCATCAAAAGATTACGATGACGCAGTACAAATATTCTACTCTCAAGCAGACAAAATAGTTAGATACATAGTTAGAATTGGGAAAAATCATGGTTTAGTGACGATAAATCATTGGGCTAATACAATTACAGAAACTGTTCCATGTGAATATAAAAGCGTTGAGTATAAATATCCTTATTCTAATACACAAATTGATGTTGTAACCCATGAAAATTTACATGGTGTATACGATAAAGACGGTAAAATTATCATTCCAGCAGAATTTGATTCTATCGAAAAAGATGTTAACACATATATCGTTAGTAAAGATAAAAAATTCGGCGCTTGGAATACGGAAGGCGAAGAGATTTTACCCACAGAATTTGACTTAGTTTCTAGTCGAAGAAGGGGATTTACTGTTAAAAAAGACGGGAAATTCGGGTTTTACGATATAGACGGAAAAGAAATCATTCCTATTGAACATGATTACATTGATGTATTTGACACTGCTATTTCAACAAAAAATGGGAAATTCTATTCGCTTTACGATTTAAAAGGAAAAGTAATTGTACCAGGCGAAATCACTGGATTTAATGGTAAGCCATTTGGTATTGAAGTTTATAGATTCGATAAAACGGGTTTATATTCAAATGATGGGAAATTACTTGTACCAGTAGAATATGACAATTTGACTTACAAGGGAGATTACATAATAGCCAAGAAAGACGGGAAGCAAGGTTTGTATTCATATACTGGCGAAATCATAGTTCCAGTCGAATTTGATGAGTTAAGTTTAATTGAATCTATCGTATCAATCCCGTCGTTTATAGTTAGGAAAGGAAATAAACGCTATTGTTTAAGAGTTGAAAATTTAATTCCAGAAAACTTCCTTACAAAACTCACTAAAAAACTTGCTGAAAATGGAAAAGCGGACGAAGTCGTTGGAAAGCATGAAGAAAATATCGCTCTCGAGATAGATATAAAAGACGTAACCGAAGAAAATAAAGACGATTTATATTAAAAATAACATAATAAATTTTGGTATTAACAAAACATATCGCACGTGTTAAAATACCGAAAAATAAAGGGAAAAATTATGAGAATAGAAAATGATAATGGCAAAGTTTATTTTATAAATGATAAAAAGAAAGTTGTTGCCGAGTATGACGAATGTATTCGCATAGATGAGATCGGGTCAAAAAGAAGAACTGAATATACAACATATTATGAAGTTATAAAAGGTGAAAATAAGGGTATATTAGCATGCAATGAAAAACTAGATAAAGTAAAAGAAGTTGTCCCTTGCATCTTTTATAATATAAATTATCCGTATTCTATCAGTTCTAATACTATTAATGTGGCTACACACGAAAAGAAGGTTGGAGTATATGATTTTGATGGTAAAGTTATCATTCCACCAGAATTTGATAGAGTTAATAAATGTGATGACATTTATGTAGTTGGTAAAGATAGAAAATTCGGGGTAAAAGATATAGAAGGCAAAGACATTTTACCAATTGAATTTGATAGCATTGAAAGAGATGATGATGTTTATACCGTTAGTAAAGATGAAAAAGTAGGGGTATACAATAAAAATGGTAAAGTTATTTTGCCAATTGAGTTTGATTCGGTGGAGTTTAATATTTGGGATGGTTTCACTGTAGAAAAAGACGGGAAGCAAGGTCTGTATTCATACGGCGGACAATTAATATTGCCAGTAGAATTTGATTATTTAGATTTAGACACATTGACTGTCTCAGTGCCAATGATGACTGTAAAACATGGGAAAAAAGTTTATAATCTAAAAATAAAAAATTTCAATGAGAAAAATTTACTTACTAAACTCGTTAAAAGACTTGCTGAAAATGAAGAAGATGTAGAACTTGGAGAGCAAGAAGAAAAAATTACTATAAAAACTGAAGTAAAAGATATAACCGAAGAAAAAAAGGACAATATATATTAAAATACATATAAAAACAACAAAAAATGGGATTTTAAGTCCCATTTTTATTATATTTTCTGCGCTTTTAAGAGTGGTAAATTTTATTCATAAACTTTTCAAATAGGGCAATGATAAAGTACATTAGGGAAGCGAGTACGCACAATATTACAGTAGATGTCATAACTAGATTAAGGTTGAACACCTGCCCGCCGTAAATGAGTAAGTATCCAAGCCCCGCTTTACTCACCAGATATTCGCCCATAATTGACCCTATCCAACTGAGTCCCACATTGATTTTCAATGTCGAAACTATATCTTTTAGTGAATTAGGGAGAATCAGTTTAAAGAATATTTGTAACTTATTTGCGCCTAACGATTTAGCAAGTGCAATGAGTTCTTTATCGCAACTAGTGAACGAATTTAGTATATTCATGATTGTTACGATAATGATGATTAAAATGCACATAAATATAATAGCCTTACTGCCCGCGCCGAACCATATGATTATGATTGGGCCGAGAGCAATTTTTGGTAGCGAATTTAATACGACTAAATATGGTTCAAGTACTCGCCGTAAGAAGTCGCAATACCACAATACAAACGCCACCAAGAAGCCAATTCCAGTCGCAATCACAAAACCGATTAATGTTTCACTAAGCGTAATCCTTGCGTGATAGAATAATTCCCCGCTAGAATATAATTCGCCAATAGTTCTTAAAATTCTTGACGGACTGGAAAAGAAGAAAGAACTAATAATCTCGTATCTAGTTAAGAGTTCCCACGAGAGTAGGAATATAACTAAAATGAGAATTTGCGTGATGGTAATTAGCAGTTTTTTAGTGCGATATTTTTTAAGATAGTCGTAATGAACTTTGCTAAATTTAGTAGAAGGTCTACGGTTTATTTTCAACCTGAACTTTGATTTTTTCATCTTGTATTTCCTGCCAAATAATGTCGAATAATTCTTTTGCTTGCTCGGTATTTCGCCTATTAAAAGGAGTGAGATTTTTATCAAAATTAAGTTTATGAATTGCCTTAATTTTGCCAGGGCGCGCGGTCAACACGATTATTCTATCTGCCATGCTTATCGCTTCTTGAATATCGTGTGTGACGAGTATAGCCGTCTTTTTCTCGCGTTTTATTATGCTAAATATATCGTCGCAAAGCGTTAGTCTGGTTTGGTAGTCTAGCGCGGAGAATGGTTCATCGAGCAAAAGTAATTCGGGTTTTAAAGAGAGTGTTCGAATTAGAGCCACTCGCTGACGCATACCGCCACTAAGTTCACTCGGGTGTTTCTTTAAAAATTCTTTTAAGCCATATTTTTCTACTAAATTTAATGCATAGGCTTTATTTTCCTTACTATTTTTGTGCTTTAATTCTAAGCCGAAATAGATATTTTTTTCTATCGTGCGCCATGGAAGGAGATTGTCACGTTGGAACATGTACGCACATAAATCGCTCTTAGGATTAGGGTTTTCTCCCGCAATAGTAATTTCTCCCGCACTCGGTTTCATAAGTCCCGCAATGAGAGAGAGAATTGTGGTTTTACCGCACCCGGACGGACCAACTATTGCGATAAATTCTTCGCGTTTGATTTCTAGATTTATATCAGTTAATGCGAGTGTTTCGCTGTCAATACTCTGGTAAATTAAACTTAGATTAGAAATACGAACTAATTCGCCCATTATGCGTAAACTTTTGTAGCAAAACTAGTATTTACAGCGTCATTATATGCAACTCGGGAAGTTAATTCGCCCGCATTGTCAATAATATCTAGTAAATTGTTCCATGAACTTTCTTTTAGCACAAAACTATCTGCATAAGCGCCAATTCTAATGTAGTTTTTTACACTAGCAAGAATGAGTGCGTCACTAGTAGTAGAGAAAGAAGGTTTTAAAGCAGACAAAATTTCATCATCGCTCGCTTTAATTATATAATCATATCCCTTCTTTAGTGCGGACATAAATTTATCTAATTTATCGCTGTTAGAGTTGAGATAGTCTTGTGTAGCCACGAAACAAGTGTAAGGAACATCGCTAACTTCTTCGCCTAGCGCTGCAACAATTACGCCCGTAGAGTCAAATTCGCACTGACTAGCAGTCGGGTCGAACATTGTACAGTAATCGCCAGTACCCGCTACAAACGATGAAGAAGTTAAGTTGAATGCGATTGAAGTATCTAAAATTACATCAACATCTTCGCCAACCGCACCAGTTGTAAAGCCGTAATTCTTCTCCAATATATATTGAAGAGTCATAGCAGGCATACCGCCTTTACGACCAGCGATAATATGCTTTCCTTTAAGGTCAGCCCAGTTGAAATTGTCGTTTTCGCCCGTTCTGCCGACTAAGAAAGAGCCGTCGCAAGCAGTGAGTTGAGCGAAAATCACCGGCGCATTTTCCATGCCGTTGTTTCTAACATAAACGCACGATTCTGGACCCATGAGTCCAACATCAGCGCTGTTTGAAATCAACGATGACATTACGGTATCACTACCGCCTGCGTTAGTGAGTTCAATTTTTAGTCCTTCGTCTTCAAAGTAACCGTTGTTGATGGCAACATACATAGGAGCATAGAAGAGCGAATGGGTAACTTCACTAATGCGGATTGTGTTATCGTCCTTTTTCCCGCAAGCAGTTAAAAAGACGGTAAACATACAGATAAAAACTGCTAATAAACAAGTAAATTTTTTCATTCATTTCTCCTTAGTAGGAAGGTTTATAGTGGTTTAATTCTTCCATAATTCATAATATGAAAGCAGGCTCAAATTGTTAAAATCTTTTAAAGTGTAAGGCTAAAATTTGTAATTTCAATACGATTTTGCTTGCTAATTATGAATAATTTTGTTAGAATATAGTTGCAATTTTTGTTAATACTTAATTGTAAATATAATTATGCAAACTTAATTTTAAACATTTTGCAGAACTATAATTATATTTTATGTTGAAACTTGATTTCAATAAATTAAAAAAATATACAAAAAAGGGAACATATGACTACACGAAACGATATTGTATATAAGATACTATTTGCTATTGAATTAGCCTTACTTCCGCTAATAATATTTGCGGGACTTTACCTTCCAACATGGGGGCTATGTTTGTTTTTGGCAGGGCTTTTGCTTGTAAAGATTTGGATTGAATTGTTTAAGGATAGGACAAATGTCGCTCATTCTATCATAGATGGGATAGGTAGTGTTGCTGTTTTTACTACTATAATCACTTTCTTTATTGTACGCGATGAAATAAATTTGGCGCTAGGAGTGAGCGTTATTGTTTTAATCTGGTTATATTATATCTTTTCGCTTTCTATGGTGAAAAAGAACATGCCTGAATTTATCGATGCAGTTGATTTTAGTAATATGATTTTTGAGTGTTTAACTATTTGCGCGTTTATCTTCCTTCCTTTCGAAATTACGACAGTGAATATCGGCTTAGTTGCGCTAATCTTAACTACAGTTGTATCCATCGCATATCGAATTTTCTTTATTTTTAAATATACAAAAGCAAATAATATTTTTAGAAAGAGAAAATAAGTATTGACAAATTAATCATCTTATGCTAGAATAATGCTAGGAGAGAGAATATGAGCACGATTTTATCATTTGAAAGTCCTATGGAGTTCTTGCTTAGATATACAGTTATTGCAGGAATTATAATTATGATTATTGGTGTTGCGCTATTGTTTTCGGCAAAACGCATTACTATTGCTAAACGCGGTACAGAAGATGTTAGTAAACAGGACAAATTATATCTAACTCTATTTATTACGGGTATATGCTTGCTATTAGTCGGCATGATTGTTACCGTCATTGATGTTCCATACGGATTTTATAACATTTAGGGGTCTATGCAACATTATTTTATTGATAAACCACATAACGCTAGCGATTTCTTCGAATTTCGCGATAGTGTACTAAATCTAGAATTATGCTTTCGCAGTTGCGATAGCATTTTTTCAAAGGATAAAATTGATGACGGAACACGCGCGCTTTTAAATGCAATCAATAAACATCTCACACTCTCAGGACACGGGCTCGATTTGGGCTCAGGACTTGGAGTAATAGGAATAACTCTAATTAAGATATTTAATGTGACCATGGATATGGTAGACATTAATAAAACAGCGGTAGAACTCACAAAACAAAACTTGATTAAAAATAATGTTCAGCATAGTGCAAAGGCCTTTTATAGTGACGGATTTGCGTCTGTTAACGAGATTTACGATTTTATAGTCACAAATCCGCCTATTAAATCGGGCAAAGCAATTCTATTTAAATTAATGTCGGATAGTTATTCACACTTAAAAAAAGACGGACAACTAATTTTAGTTATCCGTAAAAATCATGGAATGGAGAGTTTGAAAAAGCACCTAATCTCAATTTATAATAATTGTGAAATTATCGGGCGAGATAAGGGCTATTATATTCTCCGTTCGGTTAGAACTGATTAAACTGATTGAATAATATTCTATTAGGTCGCCAGTTCCTTGGGTTAGGGTCATTAAAAGTGTGACACGAACAATTACTTCTAACATATCTACAACGAATTCTTGACGAAAAGTTCACTAAACTTAAATTAGAAATATTTACACAGTCACAGCAGTTAGATCTAAAGAAAAAGTAGTACATATCATATATCCTTTTAAGGCGCAATCTCACCGATAGGCTATAATAAACATTGCGATTGAAAAATTTAATTATTTTTCTTGTTATATAAATTCTTCTATATAAAATCGATATTTTTTATAATCTAAGGCGAAATTGCGCCGTTTTTTATTACATAGTACGCGAAAAGATTAATATTGCTAAAATTTGGAACACAAATTCATGCTATTTCTACAAATTTTTTATGAGTAAAAACCATCTTTTAGCATATATTAAAGTAGAGGTCATTATGAGAGAGATTGCCCTAGCGGTCGGGGTGCGAAACCGGGGAATGATTGAGTTTTTGCACGCCAATATTAAGGCAAAAATTGATTTTTGTAAAAACATAATTACAAGTTATAGCGATAATAATTTTGTCTATCTTTTATTTGCGTGCGAAAATGAATTTTTTGATGCGTGTGAAACAATTCTAAGAGAGGTTATAATTGACTACATAGAAGGTGTCTATAAAGTCGAATATCTTAAACGCAAAATTAAAAATCCACTCTGTGATACTCTTACATTTAACGCCTACATTAAAGTGTTAGCGATGTTTGATAGAGATAGCGATTTTAGTTTGCTAAATAAAATTATATTATTTAACCAAGCCTTCTTTTTAGATAGTTTCATTGAATTCCGCTTAACCCCATTAAAACAGCATTGGGATAACCTCGCCGAACTATCAAGTGACAATCTAAACCTTTTCAATTCAGGTACATTTTTAGATATAATTAGGTTTTTAATAAACTCTATGGACAACACAGTCTATAAAGTGAAAATAGTTTGTCACGGCGAAAATTTTAGCGTTTATAACATGAAAAACAAAAACGCACGAATTAAAAAAATCGCCGAGTGCGATAACGACCTAGATTTAATCACGAATGTGCTTTCATCTTGCCCTAATTATATTGATATCTATGTAAATCAAAGTGAACCATATGAAGCAGTTAATTTTTTGAGCAATGTGTTTGCAAATAGACTTAAAATTTACATGAAAAACTGACTACCTATTGACATACTCCAAGTTTAGTTGTATAATAAAGCAAGGAGTTGGATATGATTAACTACTCGACGAAACTCACGCGTGCAGAAACACTTATGGTGTTGTACAACAATGCTAATAAATATGAAGGACATGAGCAACTTATTATTCCAGGAATTGAGGTGGGAGATGAGATGGACATAAAGTCCGCAAATCGAATTATTGATTATATGCTATCTCACTTTGGAAACGCATATTTTAGGACTTTCAACAATAGAATGTTGAACATTGATTTAACTGACGGGAAGTCGTTTGACGAGTCTTTATACAATGAATTTAACGGACTAACTATGCGTCTTCCTAATGAAAACTACGCAAAAAATTGTTTAATCGAGTACTATGAAGATAAATTTTATCCAAAGGAACTAAAAAATTTCCCATATTAATTTAAAATTATTTGCAATTTTAAAAAATATGTGCTAGCATATATTAAACTTAATAGACTATTTTTTGGACAAGTAGAGTACCTATCCCTGTTTACAGAGAGCGTCTGCCGGCTGAGATTGACGTAACATATAAGTATTTGAAACCACCAATTAGGTCAATGCGGGTGAATTCCCGAAAAATGAAGTTGGGTGCTTAACGCATCAAATTGGGTGGAACCGCGGTAAATATCGTCCCTTACTTTTAGTAAGGTTTTTTTATTTTAAAAGGAGATATTATGAAAAATTATTTTATAATTCATGGAAGTTTTGGTTCTAGTCAAGAAAATTGGTTTCCATGGCTCGAAAACAAAATAATTGAGCGGGGGGGGGGTAAAAGTTGAAAACTTAGATTTCCCAGTAGGTGTAAACAATCAAACATATCTAAATTGGGAGATGGTTTTAAATTCTCAAAAGAGATTTTTAAACGAAGACACAACAGTGTTTTGCCATTCAATTTCATGCATATTCTTAGTTAAGTATTGTATTAGAAATAATATAAAAATAAAACGAGCAATCTTTGTTTCAGGTTTTAATCAATACTTAGGTTTAGACGAAGATTTTGATGATGTTAATTGCACGATGTTTACTTGCAGATTAGAAGAATTTAAAAATCTTTGCAAAGAGAGAATTTGCTATTATTCAAAGAATGACCCGTATGTTAAATTAGAAAAACTAGAAGAATTCGCTAATCAAGTCGACGCAAAAAAGATATGCATAGATAATGCGGGACATTTTAATGAAAAAGCAGGGTACACAAAATTTGAAGATTTATTACAATATATTGATTAGGTAAGGAGTTATATTTATGTTAGAAAACGATGAAAAACAACAAATGTATAGACATAGTATGAGTCATGTACTCGCAAAGGCAATTAAGGAGTTATATCCTAATGTAAAACTCGCAATAGGGCCTGCGATAGACAATGGTTTTTACTACGATTTTGATAACTTAACTATTTCGCAAGAAGATTTTTCACGCATTGAAGATAAAATGAAGGAAATTATATCAAGAAATGAAGATTTTACGCGTGATGAAGTTAGCAGAGCGGAAGCGCTGAAATTATTTAAAGATGAACCTTATAAGACTGAACTTATAAATGAACTACCTAATGACGCGACTATTTCAGTATATCATACAGGGAGTGATTTTTACGACCTTTGCCGTGGACCACATGTAGAAAATACGAAATTTTTGCGCGGGTTCAGTTTTAAGATTAATAGAGTTAACGGAGCATACTGGCGCGGTAGTGAAAAAAATAAAATGTTAACGCGTATTTATGTTTACGGCTTTTTAAATAAGGACGATTTAAAAGAGTGCTTGCGCCTTGAAGCAGAAGCAAAAGAGCGCGACCATAGAAAACTAGGTAAAGACCTAAATATATTCATGTTTAATGACCTTGTAGGTAAAGGACTTCCAGTTTGGCTTCCTAATGGATATACTATCCGCCGTGCACTCAGTGACTATATTATAGATAAGGAATTATCACTTGGTTATCAGCATGTTATGACTCCATCTCTTGGAAATGTAAATTTATATAAGACTTCTGGACATTGGGAGCACTATAAGGACGATATGTTCCCAGCAATGGAACTCGACGATGAGGCTTATGTACTGCGCCCAATGAATTGTCCGCACCATATGATGATATACAAAAATTTCCAACATTCATACCGTGATTTGCCTGTGCGTATAGCCGAAATTGCTAACGATTTTAGATATGAAACGAGTGGAGCACTTTGTGGTATTGAGCGTACGCGTGCATTTACGCAAAACGATAGTCATATATTCTGTCGCCCAGACCAAATTAAAGACGAAGTGGAAGGAGTAATAAAACTCATCTTAGATGTATATAAAGACTTCGGCTTGAAAAATTATAAATTTAGACTATCTCTTCGCGATAAAAATAATACTGAAAAATACTTCGGTAATGACGACTTGTGGGAGAAGAGCGAAACTGCCTTGCGTGAAATTTTAAAGGCAAGTGGAGCGGATTATTACGAGGCAGAGGGAGAAGCCGCTTTCTATGGACCAAAAATTGATGTGCAGGTTAAATCGGCTATCGGTCATGACATCACACTTTCTACCGTGCAACTAGACTATCAACTCCCTGAAAAATTCGAATTAGAGTACATTGACGAACATGACAATCGCGTTCGTCCAGTGGTTATTCATAGGGCGGTATTCGGTTCACTCGATAGGTCCATTGCCTTCATTTTGGAAGAAACGAAAGGACTTCTTCCAGTTTGGTTAAGCCCAGTGCAAGTGAAGATTATAACCGTCAGCGAGAAAAATGACGAATACGCAAAATCAGTTTATTCGGCATTGAAATCTGCAAAAATCCGCGCCGAACTCGATTTATCTAACGAGAGCGTTGGGAAGAAAATTCGCTCGGCTGTTATGAGTAAAACGCCATATATCCTAGTCCTAGGCGATAGGGAAACGGAAGAAAAATCTGTTGCAGTCCGTATGCGCGGTGGTAAGGACACGACAACTATGTCTTTAGGCGACTTTAAATCTCTCGTCCTAAAACAAATCGAAGATAAGAGTTTATAAACCCATAATACTATAAAAAGGAAGAACTTAAACATTCTTCCTTTTATTTTTTTATTCAAATGATTAATTGCAAAGTTAATTATTAATCAACTTTATTTGTGTCGGTAGTACCATCTTCGTCCAAAAGCGTGTCGATATCTTCCTCTATTGAAGTAAATGTTTGAGGGAATAATTGATAAAATCTGAAGATTTGGTCGTTTCCATAACTTGAAACCGCGTTCTTTATTTCAACTAAATTCTCTTTACTTAAACGAGATTCAAATTTTTTTGCAAAATATACTAACTCATCACATTGAGGTGAATTATAATTTGTAAACATATATGTGATATATACTAAATCGGCTTTTGGGAAGGCTACTAAGAAATTTTCAATCTCATCAGCATCTGGTTTTTGTTGCATAAATTTCACAGAGATTGTCTTTAATGCTGATTCATCAATTTTTAACTGCAATGACTTAAAGAATTCGATAGTCTTATCTAAATTTAAAGGCAGAGATAAGAAAAGTTCTTTAATTTTATTTAGGTCACAATATGGAATATTGTTAGCATATTTTATGACAATAGAGTGGTGATAAGCACTATATTGAGAAGTTGATACTACTTTAACAAATATATCGGTTATTTTATCTATAACTTCATCCTTATTTTCACTTGCCGAGTATTTAATATATGTATCCGCTAAATTATAGATATCATTAGGCGACACAGTATCTAAAATATTGCCAATAGGATAAGATAGTAAATCTATCAACTTATCTATGGTTCTATCGATATATTTATAGCCGATTGCTTTACTAAATTCCATGTAAGTATTAAAACTAGTCAAATACGATGCCAAAAATATATCGATTAATTTATCAACATGGCGCTTATTTAAATTTTTCGCTAAATAAGGTAGGACTTTACTTGGACGTCCTATTGTCTCTAATTCCCCGCCATATAAATCATTCGATTTGTCAATAATTTTATCTTCAACAAAATTTACGAGAGCATTACCTTCTTCGGTTAAACTTCCGTCTGGGAGTGTGTGATGTAACATAACCTGTTTGTTCGTGTATTCAACCATTTCCGCTGGGGTATAAATGCGGTCTAAATATTCTAGCGGAAGTTCAATTCCAAAGTTTTTAATACCAGATAAACTTCTTACAATTTCTAGTCCAACATTACCTTTTTCTTCCATTAATCGCTTAACATAACCTTGGAACTTTTCATCATTCCCATGTCTAATGTAATAGTTTTTTAATTTGAATAATAATTCTTCTTTTTTATCCATAATTTTCTCCTTGGGGTGATTATATAACAGAAACCCATGGTTGTCAATATCAAAAATTTTAAAATTTGTTTGATTTTAAATAAAAACCCTTTAAAAATTCTTAAATTGAAAAATTTTAATCTTAAATTATGGATTAAATAAAATTTTTCAACAAATTCTCAACAACTGTTTAGTTTTTCACTTAATTTTAAAGAAAAAAGGTAAATTTAAAATTTTTTGTTTGACTAAATTTTTTTATAACCTTAGACTTATTCAGTATAAAAATTGAATTAGACAAAGGAGATAATATGAATTTCTTTAAAAAATTGTATGCTAGGACATATCAAACTATTTTTAGGATTGCAATTCCTATTTTACCATATCGCGAACCTAAAATTTTAAAATCAAATGTAGAAGTAGCAAACACCTTAAAGTTAGAAGGAAAGAGTAGAGTGCTTTTAGTTACTGATAAAGGAATTAATAGTTTAGGACTTACAAAAGCGCTTGAAGACGAACTATCAAATTCTAATATATCGGTCTTTAAATATGACGGAACGGTCGCTAACCCTACCACTAAGAATGTAGAAGAAGCACTAAATATGTATCATGAAAACAAATGTGACTCGCTTGTCGCTTTCGGTGGTGGTTCTGCCATGGACTGCGCAAAGGCAGTAGGCGCAAAGGTCGCTCGCCCCAAGAAGAGTTTAGGTAAGATGAAAGGTGTATTAAAGGTTATGAAGAAAATACCGCTTCTTATCGCTGTGCCTACGACTGCTGGGACGGGAAGTGAAACCACTCTTGCTGCTGTTATCACTGACGCGGAAACTAGGCATAAGTACGCAATAAATGACTTTCCGCTTATCCCTAGATACGCGCTTCTTGACGCAAGTTTGACGGTAGGACTACCAAAATTTGTAACTGCAACAACTGGAATGGACGCACTAACTCACGCAATTGAAGCGTATATCGGTCGCAGTACAACTAAAAAGACACGCGACTGTGCACTAAAATCAGTTAAATTGATTTTCGAAAATTTACTCACAGCATACGAAGACGGGAAGAATATGACCGCGCGTGAGAATATGTTACACGCCTCCTACTTAGCGGGAGTTGCATTCACTGTATCTTATGTTGGTTATGTTCATGCGATTGCTCACTCACTAGGCGGGAAATATAATACCGCTCATGGACTTGCAAACGCTGTAATTCTTCCTTATATGCTGAAAAAATACGGTCGTAAGATTTATAAAAAGTTGTATGAGATGGGAGTGTACGCAGGACTCTTTGATAAATCAGTATCGCACGAAGTGGGAGCAAAATTGTTCATTGAAAAGATTGAAGAAATGAATAAAAATTTAGATCTTCCTACTCATTTAGATGATATTAAGAGCGAAGATATTCCTGAACTGGCAAAGACGGCCGAAAAGGAAGGGAACCCGCTATATCCAGTGCCTGTCATGTATACAGCAAAGGAATTAGAAGAAATTTATCGTGAGGTGAAAGGTGAATAAAGTAGAGATAGATAAGATTTTAGCGCGTCAAAGAAAATTTTTTAGCGAAAGTCGTCCAGATGTAAAGACCAGAAAAGACGCACTAAAATTGTTATATAAAAACATTAAAGAGATGACTCCGCAAATTTGTGAAGCACTAAAACTAGATTTGAATAAGAGTGAAACAGAATCGTATATGACCGAGATAGGAATAGTGCTAGGCGAGATAAGTCATATGTTGAAGCATGTAAAAAGTTATGCTCATATTCAGCCAGAATATACTCCAATCTCAAATTTCCCAGCAAAAAGTTATACTATGCCGTGTGCGTATGGAATGGTGCTAATTATAAGTCCGTGGAACTATCCTTTTATGCTCGCGATTGAACCGCTCGTTGACGCAATCGCTGCTGGAAATACGGCGGTAATTAAACCTAGCGAATTTTCGCCGAACACTTCTAAGGTTATAGAAGACCTTATTCATAGAACTTTTGAGAGTATGTATGTAGATGTTGTGCAGGGTGCGGTTGAAGAATGTACTTATCTTTTAGACCAAGATTTTGACTACATATTCTTTACGGGTAGCACAAGGGTGGGGAAAATTGTGATGCAAAAAGCAGCAGAACATTTTACGCCTGTAACATTAGAGATGGGCGGAAAAAGTCCGTGTATAGTAGATAGTACCGCAAATTTAAAACTTACTGCGAAGCGAATTGTGTTTGGAAAATTTTTAAATGCAGGACAAACATGCGTTGCGCCAGACTACTTGTATTGCGACGAAAAAATTAAAGACAAATTAATCCATGAAATTGCTCGTGAAATTGTCCTTCAGTACTCGGTTGACCCTATTTCAAACAAAAATTTCCCACGCATAATAAACGAAAAACAATACAATAGATTGAAAAATTTAATCGACAAAGATAGTGTAGTTTTTGGCGGAAAATTTGATGACAAAAAATTAAAGATGGAACCATCGATTTTATCTGCTGATTTTGATAGTGAAATTATGCAAAACGAAATTTTTGGGCCACTTCTTCCAGTAGTAACTTTTAAGTCAATAGATGAAGCAATCGAACAAGTTAATAAGAAAAATAAACCACTCGCACTTTACATATTCTCGAACGACAAAGCAACTCAACAAAAAGTTTTAAATAGTTGCGATTTCGGTGGTGGTTGTATAAATGATACAATCATGCATATTGCTAACGGAAATCTTCCTTTCGGTGGAATTAAGCAGAGCGGAATAGGTGCGTATCATGGCAAACACGGATTTGATACTTTTACTCATTATAAGAGTATCGTACATAAGGCAAATTGGTTAGACCTTCCAATGCGCTATCAGCCATTTAATAAATTCAAAGAATTTTTAATAAAATTATTTTTAAGATAAAAAACTTTAAAAAACTATTAAATTTTTGTAAATTTTATAAAATTTTTATTTAAATTTATAATTTTTAATAAAAAAACGATGGGGAAATAATAAAAATTAATTTTTAGATATTAAAGATACATTGAAAAATAGTTTTTTATCAAAAATTTTAAAAAATATCAAAAAATATATGAAAAATAACTAAAAAATCATAAAATTTCATTAAATTTATAAAAATTTTTATGATTTTAATAAGTAATTTAATAAAAAAGGAATTATTATGAGTAAATTAAAATTAATTAATATTTTAAACTTTATTTTGCTTGCTCTTATTATCGCAGGTGATGTTTTATATATCATTTTTGATAGTATTTATTTGAAGGGAATTACTAGCGCACTATTTGTTATAACAGGACTTATCAACGTAATTTTTGTAATTAGAAATACTAACGAAGATAAGCGCTTTCCTATCGCAATGCTAGTAGGCTTATTCTTCGCTTTCCTAGGCGATATTGTTCTAGAATTACATTTTATAACTGGTGCGATTTTATTTGCAGTCGGTCACATTTTCTTCTTCATCTCATATTCGTTTATCGAAAAATTTAGTTTTAAAGATTTAATATCAGGGGCAATAATTTTTGTTCCATCTATGCTTATTATTGTTCTACTTCCGTGCTTTAATTTTAATGGAATAGTTATGGAAATTGTCGCAGTGGTCTATGCTCTAATTATATCTTTAATGGTTGGTAAAGCGGTTACAAATTTAATTCGTAATCGCTCGCTAAAAAATCTACTTATAGTTATCGGTAGCACGCTATTCTTCTTCTCGGATTTAATGCTATTATTCAATGTTTTCAGTACAATTGATAGCACAGTGTTTGGAATACTTTGTCTTGCCACATACTATCCAGCCGAATTTATTTTAGCGTATTCAATACTACATAAAAACGAAAAACAAAAAGGAGTTACTAATGATTAAAAATCGTACAATTCAAGTCATATATCAAACCATTTATATCGTCTTAGGAGTAATAGGCTTCATGTCTAGTCTAGGATATTTCAGCGGAACTTTTAATACAGAATTTTATGTTTTCTATACAAACTTGTCGAACTACATTTGCCTAGGCTTTATGATTGCAATTTATGTTCATACTATAAAGTCGGCGCTTAAAAAAGAAGACGGATATGTAACTACCGCACCAAAATTTAATTTTATGTGCGTCATTATGATTTTAGTCACCGGTTTAGTTTATAATATTCTTCTCGCGAAAGAGAATAGCGTTTATGACTATTTCATGTCGATAGGAAATTTAATTCAACATGTCATTTTACCGCTCATGTTTGTTGTAAACTGGGTGTTATTCTATGAACACGGGAAATTAAAATGGTATTATCCATTGCTTTGTACAATTATGCCATTAATTTATGTTGCTTTCATTCTTATTCGTTATGCAATCATTAACGCAGTCGCTCCAGGATTTACTGGTACGATATATCCATATTTCTTCTTGAACTTAAGTGATCTCGGTTGGGGTGGATTACTCGGTTGGATATTAGCACTACTAATAATATTCATCGCAATAGGATATATATTCTATGCCTGCGATAACCTAAAACAATGGCTCGACAAAAGAAAAATCAAATAAAATTAATATTAATTAGTGATTAGTTTTAGTGATTAATTTTATAATTCATTCAATATTCTATTCATTATTAATAAATCATTTAAATTAAACTCTGCAAATTTAAAATTTTTGCGCTTGATAATATATTTATATCTTTTGTAATACCGAAGTTTCATCTTAAACTATATTCATTTAAACCTATATTCATTTAAACCCTTCTTTATTATTCATAAAAACTTGACATTATACTTGACATTATAAAAGTTTTATGATATCCTAATCGCAAATAGGAGGTATATAATAATGATTAATAATGAAGGTAAAAATAGTGCTGTGGTAAATAACGTCGTAAAGAAACTTAAAGATAGAGCGGAGAAAACTAAAAAAATTATTAGCAATAAAAATTACATTAATTGGTTAAAAGAATTTTCAAAAACTCGACCTAATTTTGATTCTCAAACACTACCTTATGACGATGAATTATCTCAAGACGAACAAAATAAAGCGTCAGCTATCAGTTTATTAATCGATGCGATTGACGATTATTGCGAAAAAACAAAAGAAGCAAGACCTATTAAAAATAAGGAAACAATTTTCCCTAATTTTCATTTCAATGTGCAAGACGGAGATTTTCGGTTCACTATTGGACGAGTATTTGGGCAAGGCTGTCTTGAATATTTCCATTTAGGGTTTAATCAAGATGAAGATGTGATTGACTTTGATGATTTAGTAGATTTTAGCCAAAACTACGAAGATGGTTTTAAAATTAGTTAGATTTCATAGGATATAAATAGGTATAAAAATTATCAAAAATTTTATAAAAATCCATTGACAAATGAAAAATCTTTTGCTAAAATATTTCTCGTAAAGTAGGAGTTACCACTTCTCACCTTGAAGCGTTTTAGCGACAATGGTTATAAAAATTGAATACTAACTTATCGCGTTTTTGCGTGTGTTATGAGATTTTTATAAGAGTGGGCACTTTACATAAAGAAGCCCATTTTTCTTTTGGGTAGGAGGGAATTTGAAAGAATCACTTAAAAATGAACAAATTGTTTTACCTGAAGTTCGTCTTATCGGGCCGAATGGCGAACAGTTAGGGATTGTGTCTAGCGATAAAGCGAATGAAATGGCACAGTCTTACGACCTGGACTTAGTTTTAATTGCACCAGACGCGAAACCACCTGTCTGTAAAATTATGGACTATGGGAAATATCGATTTGATGAGTTAAAAAAGTTGAAAGACCAGAAAAAGAGCCAAAAGGTTGCTAAACTTAAAGAAATGCCGCTTAGCATGACTATCAGCGACCATGATTTAGAAGTTAAGGCGAAACAAGTTTGCAAATTTTTAGCAGATGGTAGCAAGGTTAGGGTATACATTCGCATGCGCGGTAGGGAGCAGGCTAGACCGCAAATGGGTTATGATGTAATGAATAAGTTTGCTAATATGTGTTCAAATGTGGGACAAATTGAAAAACCACCCGTTGTAAATGGAAGAAATATCTTTATGTTTTTAGCCCCTATTTCGACGAAAAAATAATATGTTAAGGAGAAATTTATGCCAAAAATGAAAACTAGAAAGGCCGTTGCAAAGCGTTTTAGTACTACAGGTACCGGTAAGATTAAAATGATGCACGACGGTAAAGGTCACATTTTGACCAAGAAATCAAGAAAAAGAAAGAGAAATTTAAGAAAAACCGGTTATGTTTCTAAGCAATATGCTAAGAACATAAAGGAAATGATTTAGGAGGCGCAATATGAGAATTAAGCGTGGAGTAACTGGCGTAAAGAAGCGCCGTTCTATCTTAAAGCAAGCAAAAGGCTATCGTGGTGCTAAGTCTAAACTTTATAGAGTAGCACGTCAGGCAGTTATGAAGTCTGGACAGTATGCATATATCGGTCGTAAATTAAAGAAACGCGATATGCGCGCACTTTGGATAACTCGTATCAATGCTGCTTGCCATGAGAATGGAATTAGTTATAGCGTGTTCATTAACGGACTTAAGAAAGCGAATATCAACCTTAATCGTAAGGTTCTTGCCGATATTGCCGTTACTGACAAAGTGGCTTTTTCTAAACTCGTAGACTCAGCAAAAAAAGCAGTTGCCTAATCTATGGGTATTTGATTAATTAAATGTAGAACCGCAGGTGTATTACACTTGTGGTTTTTTCTTTTTAATGAAATTTTTAGTCCATTTTAAAGTTAAATTTCCTTAAAACTACTTTTAACTGCTTTGATAAAAATTAAGTTAAATAATTTTGGTTTTAAATCTGCTATTAAATTAAAAACTAATTTAGGCATTTAAAAATAACAAAAAATAAAATAAAAATTCATCATCAACATATACTACTATCAAATTTTCTAACAAAAAAATGAAAAATAGATAAATATGTAATTACTACAAATAAAAAATAGCATCATAATTTACTACAAAATAACTATTTTTTAAAAAAGTATTGACAAAAATTGACAATCGTGTTATCATCATACTAACTTAATGGAGGGAAGGTTATGAAAAAGACAAATGCTAAGAAGATTTTAGCAATGGGAGTAGCGACTGCTGTAGTAGCATCTACTGCGGCTTTTACAGCATGCTCAAATGGAATTATGAATGAGAACTCAAACGAGGATATTTCAACCAGACTTATTGATGTTGAGGACGATTTATGCGATGCATTAACTGAAAAGACTAATTATAATATCCAAAAAGTTAATGATATTAGCATTAATCTTCCAGCAGAAGGGACTGAGGCAACTTCGTCATGGACAATCGTTGCGGAGGCAGTAACAAATAGGAATAATGATATAACATTATCTATAAATGGTACGGGGGCTGATACAACTCTTGCCACCGCAGCTGATACAGCACTTAATGAATGTGTTGTTGTAAGTGAAACATCTACAGAAAAGTCCATAGACGACTCAAAGATTGAGGAATTTATTTCTAGTGTTACGGAATTAGTTGAAAAAACTAATAATGTTTCGTTCGATTCACATTCTGTAACATCATCTACAACTACTAGTTTATCAAAAGACCAATTAACTACTTGGTTGGCTAGATATTACACTAGCGATATCAAAGCAAATGCAGCGGCTTCTGCACTTTTAAGCACAAACATTGCAGAAGAAGCAAGCAAAGACCCATCATCTGTTAATAATACGGTTGCATATTCCATTACGCTTAATAGTGATGGTTATTGGTATGCTTCTTTAGCAGTAGATGTTAACGGATATACTTATACTTTCTCGTTTAATGTGAAGAATAATGCGCACACTAATGATGAAATTTTAAATATAATTACGCAATATATCCTAGAAGACAAAGAGTACGAGGGACTAACTTTAGGAGAAGTTGGATATAAAGAGCCTAATAACGCTGTAAAAGTACTAACTAGATTAGACGAAATAAAATTACAAGCAAATGAAACAGAAGTATCACCTAATTAAAAAAATTTAATCTAGAAATTTTTAAGGAGAAAATATGAAAAAATTCATAACATTTTTAGTTTCAATTGTGGTTATTGCGGCTATCGGCGTAGGGATTTATTTCATTATTAGAGAATCCAACAAAGAAAAAGATATTACCATAAGTGCGACTGCGGGCGGTTATGTTGAAGTTGTTTATAATGACAATACTAGTACAGTATTGGAAGATAATCGAACTGAATTTAAGATTGATAGAGATACAGATGTGCAGCTTACTGCTATAGCATTAGGTGGATATACTTTCACTGGTTGGAACATTGGTTCTGATACGAGTATTTCAAATCCTTATACTTTAAAAGTTAGTGGCGACATAACTATAAGAGCGAACTTTAGTGCAAATGGTTATACATTAACTTTAATAGGAGCAGACGGAAACACCACGGAGATAAATTATACTAATGCTGAAAATTTATTAGCAAAATTAAATGAGAGTGTTGGTACTCCTAATACTGGATATGTTTATCAGTTTAAGATTGGTGATGTAGTTGTTGATGAGAACACTACAATCAACCAAAATGTTGAAATTACTTATGAGCAAGTTGCTATTGAATACACTGTTAGTGTAAATACTAACGGGGCAACTGAAACTGGCTCATTATCTAATTTACCAAATTATGATGCTGAAGAAGGAACATTCAAATATACTATAGAAAGTGAAGAGATAACTCTTCCTACTGACTTAACCAAAAACGGATATACATTCGGTGGTTGGAAGTTAACGGGTGAAGAGACAACTATTACAGGAATAGCGCAGGGTGTAACTGGTGATATGTCAATCGAAGCAGTATGGACTCCTGTCGAGTACACTGTAACTGTTAATACTAATGGCGCTGAAAATACGGGTTCATTAGCAAATATCCCAGGATATAACGCTGCAACAAATACATTTACTTATACTGTTGAAACTGATACAATAGTTTTACCTACTGACTTAACTAAAACAGATTACACTTGTACCGGTTGGAAGGTGACAGGTGAAGAAACAATTATCACTGAAATAGTTAAAGGTTCGTTCGGCAATATTACAATTGAAGCAGTATGGAATTTAACTCAATACACAGTGAGTATTGATACAAAGGGTGCAGACAGCATAGGTTCATTAGCCAATATTGATGGTTACAATACCGATACAAACTCATTTACTTATACAGTAGAAACGGAAACGATAAATCTACCTACCGACTTAACTAGAAACGGATATACATTTGGCGGTTGGAAAGTTGTTGACGGAGACACAATCACTGAAATTGCGCAAAGCTCAAGAGGAGATATATCAATCGAAGCAGTTTGGAATCTCGTTCAATATACAATTACTTTCATGCATAATGGCGAGCAAGTTGGTACTGTTAAGTATGATATTGAGCATCTAGACATTGCTGAGCCTACAATTGATGAAACTTTAGACAAAGAAGGTTATGAATATGCTTGGGAAGAGTATACTTTAAGTGCAGATAATCTTAGAGATTTCACAGTTAATTCTATCGAATCTTTAATCAATTATGTTGTAACTATCGAAAATGCTGATCAAATTAATGGATTAGCAGATTTACCAAACTATAATGCAGAAACTGGTACATTTACTTATACGATAGAAAGTGAAACAATAACCTTACCTACTGATATAGAAAGAGAAGGATACACCTTTGTGCGTTGGGAAGAAGTTGGTGGAGATACTATCACTGAAATAGCAAAGGGCTCTACTGGCAATAAAGAAATTAGAGCAGTATGGAATCCGGTTGTGTATATTGTAACTTTTGATACTAATGGTGCAACTGACATGGGTTCTGTATCTAGTTTACCTGCTTATGTTGCTGGCGAGAACGGGACAGGAACATTTAGATATCTCATATTAAGCAACACAATAACTTTACCTACCGACTTAACTAAAAATGGATACACATTTGGCGGTTGGAAAGTAGTCGATGGAGATGCTATAACTGAGATAGCACAAGGTTCGACAGGCGATATGTCAATTGAGGTAGTATGGAATCCTGTTGAATATACCGTAACGATTAATACTAATGGCGCAACTGATATTGGCTCTGTATCTAATCTACCATCATATGTTGCTGGTGAAAATGGAACAGGAACATTTAAATATACAGTAGAGAGTGAAACAATTACCTTGCCTACTGACCTAACCAAAACAGATTATGCTTTTGGTGGCTGGAAGATAACCGGTGAAGAAACAACCATTAGCGAGATATCACAAGGCTCAACTGGTGATATGTCAATCGAAGCAGTATGGACTTTGACTGAATATACTGTATCTGTTGACACAAAGGGAGCAGACAGCATAGGTTCATTAGCCGATATTACAGGTTACAATACCGATACAAACTCATTTACTTATACAGTAGAAACAGAAACAATAACACTACCAACCGACTTAACGAAAAACGGATATACATTTGGTGGCTGGAAAGTTGTTGACGGAGACACAATCACCGAAATTGCGCAAGGCTCAAGGGAAGATATATCAATTGAAGCAATATGGAATATAGTTGAGTACACTGTAACAATTAATACAAATGGTGCTACTGGAAATGGTTCAATATCTAATTTGCCAAGTTACGATGCATTAGCAGGAACATTCAAGTATACAGTAGAAACAGAAACAATAACACTACCAACTGACTTAACGAAAAACGGATATACATTTGGTGGTTGGAAAGTAGTCGATGGAGATGCTATAACTGAGATAGCACAAGGTTCTACAGGTGATAAGTCAATCGAAGTGGTATGGAATATAGTTGAGTACACCGTAACAATTAATACAAATGGTGCGGAGAATATAGGCTCATTAACAAATATCCCAGGATATAGCACTGAAACAAATTCATTCACATATACAGTTGAGAGTGAAAACATAACTCTTCCTAGAGATTTAACTAAGACAAATTCAGCATTCATTCGTTGGGTTGAAGCAAGTGAAAGTGGAGAAACTACAACCGTTAATTCAATCGATACATCAAGATGTGAAAATATTAACATTAGTGTTGTTTGGGGTAAAATGTTAAGAATAAATGCTTCAGGTATAGTAAGTCCAAACCCTAACCATTATCTAGTTAACACTGACTTGTATGTTGAATTAAATGAAGATAATTCAGTAAATTCTGTTTATAGATACGAGCAAGGCGAACTAGTTACATTGGCTGAAAATCTAAATGCTTTTGCCGATATAATTTGTGTTATGGATAGGGAAGGAGATGTTGTAAGAGTAGGTTCTACAACTATAAATACAGATGAAGATGTAGCAAACGCAATTAATGACATATTTAAAGCATCTGCTAATCAGTCGTCTGTAACAATAACTATCACTTACGGAGAGCGTTTATAGTAAAAACAAAAATCTCTTGTCTAAAAGGACAGGAGATTTTTTCGTTATATAATTGTATTTGACTTAAAATTTTATATGTGCTAAAATGAATTTATGGAACTTACTAAGCAAGATATAAAAAACTTAAAAGATAAAAAATTTCGTCGCGAACACTCTCTAATTTTAGTTGAAGGTGAAAAGTTTTGCCATGATGTATTTAGTATGGGTAGCGATATTATATACACTATATCTAGTAATAAATTTATTACTGAATACCCTAACATGTGTTATGTGAGCGATAAGGTTATTTCTCAAATCGCGACCACTAAAACCGCTCAAAATATTGTTATGGTGGTTAAAATTAAACCGATTGAAATTAATTCAGTTGGCAATTCATTAATTCTTGATAGACTCCAAGACCCAGGTAATGTAGGTACACTTGTTCGCTCGGCAATGGCATTTGGGTTTAATGATATATATTTAATTGACTCAGCAGACCCATATAGTGAGAAATCTATTCGCTCGTCTGCAGGAATGATTCTTCGTGCACGCATACATAATGTTAGTTTTAATGAAATAATGGATAATCGTGCACTCATAGCCGAAAATTTTTTAGTAGCGGACATGAAGGGTAAACCGATAGGTCAAATTCGTTTGCCAAAAACGAAAATTGCTGTTATAATAGGTAATGAAGGTAATGGCGTAAGTGACGAATTTTTGTCGCTTGCGGATATTAAAATTTCAATACCAATGTGCTCGGGCGTAGAGAGTTTAAACGCTGGAGTTGCTGGTAGTATAATAATGCAAAGAATAAGTGAGGTAAAAAATGTCAGGACATAGTAAATGGAATAATATTAAGGGTAGGAAAGAAAAATCGGACGCAGAGAGAAGTAAAATTTTTACTAAAATCGGGCGCGAGATTATGGTTGCAGTTAAAGAAGGCGGAGCAAGTGTTGACTCGAACAGTAAACTGAAGATGGCAATAGCAAAAGCGCGTCAATACAATATGCCCAATGATAGAATTAATAACATTATTAAGAAAAATAGCGAAGTTGATAATAGCAATTTTGTTGAACAAACATACGAAGGATACGGCGTTGGCGGAGTTGCGGTAGTTGTAAAATGTTATACCGACAATAAGAATAGGACGAGTAGCGATGTGAGATATGCGTTTGATAAATTCGGTGGGAGTTTAGGTTCTACTGGTTGCGTATCGTATATGTTTGAAAATAAAGGCGTTGTTGTAGTCGAAAAGAATGACAAGTTTGACGCGGATAGTGCAATGGAATTAGCGATAAACATGAATGCAATCGACTGTGAAGACGATGAAGTATTTACTATCTACACCGACCCAAGTGCAAATAGTGTAAACGAATTGGTCAGCGCGTTTGAATCGGCAGGTTATACTATTTTATCGTCAGGGGTCGAGATGGTACCACAAAATTATGTAAAACTAACCGACTCACAAATAGAAACTTTCAATAAAATGGTCGATAAACTAAACGAAAGTGACGATGTAATAGATGTAATACACAATTTAGAGGAAAGCGATGAGTAGTAACGAAAGACTTGAAGAGATAATAAACGAGTTAAAAGACAATAGGAGTAAATTATCCGCCCTTTTTTCGCTTTATAATTCGTCATTAATTACAGCAAAGGACTATCTAGATAATTTGTCGTCATATTTTGAGCGTTTGATAGATTGTAAAAACGACTTATCGTCTTTAACACAAGACTTATCAAGGGCTAAGAAAAGTGAGCGTGAAGAAATGATTTCTCGTCAAAAATCTAAAATTAAACGCATAAATGATGAAATTAACGCATTGAATAAAGATTTTAATTCGACATTTGATAACTATAAGGTAGCGTTAAAAGAGTGTGGCTCACTAAAAACGGAATATAAACACTCGTTCGCAGATTTAAGAAAGGAATTTAAAGCGCAAGTGAACGATGAAACCCCGACTGCTCTTGTTCAACTATACAAAAAACAGGTTAAGGTTATTAAAACTATTCTGGACCGTATTGAATTGTTGATTAACGATTATAATGTCAAGCGCAGTAAGGCAGAAGAAGACAGCGATAGATTTTTCGAGATGTATAATATTGCAGTCGACTTAGTCGCGCAACTAAAGAACATCGCATAAAGGCAAATATGAGAATTTTAGGAATTGACCCAGGCTATAATATTATCGGTTATGGAGTGATAGAGACTAACGGTTGTAAAGTGGTGGATTATGGAGTAATAACCACACCTAAAACTATGTCAATTAGTTCAAGATTGCACACTATTTATCGCGCGACATGTGAATTAATTGAGACTTTTAAACCAGAGCAAGTTGCTTTTGAAGAATTATTCTTTAATACCAATAATACAACAGCCATTCCAGTTGCTGAAGCACGCGGAGTGCTTATTGTAGCATGCAAGGAGTATCTAGATAAATTGTTTGAATATACTCCGTTGCAAATCAAGCAGGCGTTGACAGGAAACGGGCGTGCTGAGAAAAAACAAGTACAATTTATGGTTAAAAATATTTTAGGACTAAGTAGTGTCCCAAAACCGGACGATGCCGCTGATGCGCTAGCGGTCGCAATTTGCCATATGCAAACGAGTAGCGTAATGGCAGACAATTCAATTTAGGGGAGATATGATAGGTTACATAAAAGGAATTTTACGCGAAAAAGATTATGATAATATAACAGTAGAGACAGGCGGAGTAGGTTTCCAGATTTTCGTCACTAAAAGTTGTATGATGAATATGCCTGATATGGACGAAGAAGTAAAAATCTATACATATATGCATGTGAGAGAAGATGAAATGACCTTGTATGGTTTCGTCAGTCCGGAAGAAAAACGCCTATTTTTGCAACTAATCACAGTTAGCGGAGTTGGAAGTAAAACTGCTATTCAAATTTTATCTGCTGAGCGTATGAGCGCGATAGTAAATAGTATTATAAACGAAGATACATCTGTAATTGCGGGGTGCAAAGGGATAGGAAAGAAGATTGCCGAGCGCATAGTCCTTGAATTAAAAGATAAGATTAAACCGTTCGATTATATCCTACCTAACGAACCGTTTACTATTACGAATAAGGACGAAAACTTAGAAGATGCTGTTGTAGTATTGACAAGTCTTGGACTTACTAAGAACGACGCCACTGCTCGTGCACGTGCAGTGGTAAAAGAGCGCGATACAGCAGAAGAAATTGTCGCAAAAGTATTGCATGATTTAGGTCACGCATAGGAGAGATATGGAAGAGAGAGATAGATTTATTTCTAGTACTAAAAATATGAGTGATGTGGAAGTGGAGAATAAACTTCGTCCGCTTTCTTTTGACGAATATATCGGTCAAGATAAGATTAAATCTAATCTGAAAGTGTATATCTCCGCTGCAAAGAAGCGAAAAGAAGCGCTCGACCATGTCTTACTATATGGTCCACCAGGTCTAGGCAAAACAACACTTAGTCATATAATAGCAAACGAAATCGGCTCCCAAATTAAAATTACTAGCGGGCCAAGTATTGAAAATGCTGCTGATTTAGCCGCAATTTTGACGAATTTAAATACCAACGATGTTTTATTTATTGATGAAATACATAGGATATCAAAATCAGTTGAAGAGATACTATATCCAGCAATGGAAGATTACGCACTAGATTTCATAGTGGGTAAGGGACCTAGCGCGCGAAGTATGCGACTTAAAATCCAGCCGTTCACTCTAATTGGCGCTACAACCAAGGCGGGTAATTTGTCCAGTCCACTTCGTGATAGATTTGGTATTTCGTGCAGGCTTGAGTTATATTCAGTAGATGAAATCGCAAAGATTTTAACTCGTTCAGCACAAATTTTAGGAGTAGGAATAAGTGATGATGCAACGCGTGAAATAGCAAAACGCAGTCGTGGAACTCCGCGAATTGCTAACCGCATATTAAAGCGAGTGCGCGATTTTGTTCAGGTAGAAGATAAGGATTCAATTGAAGTTGAAGATGCTCGCCGTGCGCTAGATTTAATGGGTATTGATGATTTAGGACTTGATTATGTAGATAAGAGAGTTATTCTTGCTATGATTGATAAATTTGGTGGGGGTCCAGTAGGATTAGAAACGCTTTCTGCTACGACCAATGAAGAAGTCTCTACAATCGAAGATATAGTTGAACCATATTTATTACAACTAGGTTTCGTTGTCCGTACTAATAGGGGTCGAATGGTAACCAAACTTGCTTACCAGCATTTTAATCGCCCTATACCTAAACATTTACTCAGCGCGGACGAAATTGAAGGGGAAGGAAATGAGTAAATCGATAGATTATTTTAAACTAGATAGTTACGACTATTACCTTCCACCAGAATTAATTGCACAAACACCACTAGAAAAACGCGACGAGAGTAGACTTTTAGTGTTTGATAGAAAGACAAAGGATATCTATCATAGACAATTTAAGGATATTACTCAATTTTTAAAAAAGGGAGATGTCCTAGTAGTAAATAATACGCGTGTACTTCCAGCACGCCTTTTAGCGCATAAAAATACGGGTGCAAATGTAGAAATACTGCTTTTAAAGAGAAAAAATTTGACCGACTGGGAGGTACTCTTAAAACCTGCGAAACGAGTTAAAATAGGAACCGTTTTAGAAATAAGTAGCGAACTAAAATGTGAGTTATTAGAGATTTTGCCTGACGGGAATAGGATAGTACGCTTCATTTTTGATGGCGTTTTTGAAGAAATTTTAAATCGCGTAGGTAGCATGCCATTGCCACATTATATACACGAAAAATTAAAAGACAAAGAGAGATATCAAACCGTCTATAATAAAGTAGAAGGTAGTTCCGCGGCTCCAACTGCCGGGCTTCATTTTACGAAAGAACTTCTTGAAAAAATACGAGATATGGGAGTGGAGATAGTTGAACTTACCCTAGATGTAGGTATTGGTACTTTCCGCCCTTGTAAAGAAAATGATATTAGAAAACATGATATGCATACCGAACATTTTACGCTAAGTCAGGAAGTCGCGGATAGGATAAACCTAGCAAAACGAGAAAATAGGCGAGTGATTGCAGTGGGGACTACAAGTGTGCGCACATTAGAGAGCGTTGCTCAGCATGGCGTTCCGTTAGAGGCTATGGACGGGGATACAAATATATTTATTTATCCGCCATATAAATTTAAAGTAGTTGACGCTCTTATAACAAATTTCCACCTTCCTAAAAGTACACTTATCATGTTGGTGTGTGCATTTGCAGGATATGAAAATACAATGCAAATTTACGAAACTGCGGTCGAAAATAAATATAGATTTTTTAGTTTCGGCGATAGCATGTTTATAGAATAAGGATAATATGAAAGAAAAATTTAGTTATGAAATTTTGCATATAGATAAAAACAGTGGGGCACGCACTGGAGTTTTGCACACCCCACATGGAGATATTTATACACCTATATACATGCCGGTAGGAACGCTTGCGACTGTTAAATCACTGACGAACGATGATTTGTACGAAGTTGGAGCACAAATTATTCTTGCCAACACTTATCACTTGCATATTCGTCCGGGAGATGATTTGATAAAAGAAGCAGGCGGTGTTCATAAATTTATGAATTTCAATCGACCAATGCTAACTGATTCGGGCGGATTTCAGGTGTTTTCATTAGCCGACATTAGAAAAATAACGGACGACGGAGTTGAATTTAAAAATCACCTGTCGGGTGCAAAAATGTTTTTCAGCCCAGAGAAAGCGATTGAGATAGAAAACAATCTCGGCGCGGATATCATTATGGCGTTTGATGTTTGTAGCGATTATGGTATTTCACATGAACAGGCAGAAAAAGCAATGACTCGTACTCTCGATTGGTTAGATAGATGTGTTAAAGCACACAAAAATGAAAATCAAATGTTATTCCCTATCGTTCAAGGTAATTTTTATAAGGATTTGCGAATTAGAAGTATAGAGGAAACTAAGAAATATTGTAAATGCGGAATTGCTATCGGCGGACTGTCTGTTGGTGAACCAAAAGAAGTAATGATTGAAATGCTTGACACACTTAAACCTCACTATCCAGAAAATATGCCAAGATATTTAATGGGAGTTGGTACTCCGGACTACATTTTTGAGAGTGTAGAGCGCGGGATAGATATGTTCGATTGTGTGCTACAAACGCGAGTTGCTAGAAACGGACTTGCCATGACATCAAAGGGAAAAGTCACTTTAAAGAACGCAAAATATAAACGCGACTTTTCACGCCTTGACTATGAGTGTGATTGTTATTGTTGCCGCAATCACACAAAAGCATATTTACACCATCTTGTTATGTGTAACGAAATTTTAGCGGCAAGGCTTTTAAGTCTACATAATATTCGCTTCACACTTCACATGATGGAACAAATGCGTGACGCAATTAATAACGATAGATTTTTAGAGTTCAAGCATGAATTTTATGAAAAATATGGAATTAAAGATTAAAATTTGTAAAAAATGAGGATTTTGACATAAATTTTTAAAAATTTCCAAAATTTTCTAAATTATTTTAAAAATATTAGATTAAATATTAAAATTTAGTTTGACTTAAAATTATCTATTTGCTAAAATTTAATATATTGAGAAGGGGGATATATGGGTGCAGAAATTGTTATTGTTGTTATTCTTTTAGTGCTAGTTATAGCATTATTCGTAATCAGTTATATGAAGAAGAAAAAATTTAATACCGAACTTGGACAAATACGTGAAGATTTAAAAGTCGGCGATAAAGTTATGACTGACACAGGTGTAGTTGGCGAAGTCGTAGATTCTTATATGGAAGATGAATATAAGTATTTCGTGCTAAAAACTGGACGCGGTTTAAATGTAGGCTATTTTACAGTGCATGCAAACGCAATTTATTATGTATTTAATAAAGAGAACGCGATGCAAGAGAAAAAGACCGTAGTAAAAGTTTCTCCAAAAACGGAAGAAAAAGTTGAAGAAACAGAAAAAACAAATACTGAAGAAAGCAAAACTGAGAGCGAACCTGTAAAAAAAGAAGAAAAGCCTGTAAGCGAAGAAAAGAAGACTAAATCATCTACTACTAAGAAAAACACAAAATCTAAAAAGAATTAATCTATTCGACAAAAATATAATAAATAGACTAAAACTAGTCTATTTTTTTATTAAATTTTAGTAAAACAGCCCTTAATTTAAAATAAATTAAATTAGGAGGCAATATGCAAAAAATTAAATCAATGAATAAAAGTAATTTTACTGCAATTTTAAAAGCGTGCTTAATTGGAATTATAGCAACTTTAATAGGGGTAGTAATACTCGCGGTCATTTTAAAATTCACCGACCTATCTAGTAATGCCATTGGATATATAAATGATATAATTAAAGCCCTTTCTATCTTTCTTATGGTTATGTTTATAAAAAAATGGACGGACGGTAATCTACTCGTAAAATCTATAATCGGTGGTCTACTGTACGCAGTACTAAGTTTTCTAATCTTTTCTATTTTAAATGGTGGATTTAGTTTTAATATGTCTATTGTTTATGATTTACTATTTTCATTAATTTCAGCCATGATTGTTGCAGTAATATTCAATATAATTGGACGAAAAAATGTCTAATTTATAAATTTTAGTCAATAATTCCTATAAAGATTTAGAGTTAACCGCTGTTTTGTTTGACATGAAACGAAAGTTAATGTATAATTAATCTTGAAATTAGGAGATTATATGACTAAAAGGCGTTCTAGATTTTTATTTGCTCTATTTACAATAGTTTTAGTTATTTTACTCGTTGCAACATTCGTGAATTTTACTTATCCTTTTTCGATAAATGGTAGATATTATTCGTATTCTAGTTTTATTAGTAATATTAAACTTGGCGAAGATATTGGCGACTCATATAGGATAGTGTATCGTGCGGATTTGCCAAATGATTCAACGGCGAGTTCTAACTATGACGAATTGATGCGCTCGACTAAAAATAGACTAGGTAATATTGTTAAAGACGAAGGATATAACGATGTTACTGTAACTAACTATTCAGTAAATGGTGAAGATTACATTATCGTTACTGTTGGTAACATATTAACTTATGATGACGAAACTGCTATTGAGAATTTAATCGGTAACCCTGCTACCATTAGTTTTTCTATGTCTAACGATGTAGATTCAGCGTTTGCTGGTGCTAGTGATGTGGCTAATGTGACATCAGGCAGTCAGTATGATAGTTCAACTGGTACGAATAGTTATTATATTGGAATCGAATTTAAGGACGCTAATAAGATTGCTACCGCGACAGAGGGCGGGGGAACACTATATATTTTCCTAGGTGATACACTGGCATTCAATAGTGGAATTGAAATTGATAGCGCTATCACTAATGGTTTCTTCGCGATTAGTTTAGGCTCTAGTGATGGCTATACACCAACTCTAGAAGATGCTAATACTTACGCCAATCGTATTCGTACTGGGCTTTTACCACTCAGTTTAACTCAAGTTGATATTGGAAGCATTAGTGCGACATATGGAATGGGGAGCGATATAATGCTCGCTATTGCTATGGCAATATTTGTATTAGCAGTGTTTATATACTTAATCGTCAAATATAAGCAAATGGGATTTCTTGCATCATTTAACTTGCTGTTCTTTATTGTAATTGGATTATTCTTACTTCAATCTATACCTTATGTTCACATTAATTTTTCAGGTATTATAGGAATGATGATAGGGTTCATTATTGCAGTTGATGGAATAATCACTATCTTAGAGAAGGCGAAAGCGCACTACCAGGCAGATAGTAAACTTCACGTTTCGTTTAAGTTGGCTCAAAAAGAGTGTACCATGCGCACATTTATTCTAAATTTGCTTGTTGCAGTATGCGGGTTTATTTGCCTATTTATGCCGTCAATGGCTGTGCAGTCGTTCGGTTGGGCATTATTCGTGTTGTCGTTGTTAAGTATGTTTAGTTCGCTTGCACTAATGCGACTATTTATCGCGATGTATCTTCCGTTTAATAATACAGATGGGAAAAAGTTGAACTTCCATAAAGGAGGTAAAAATGCATAGAAATTTTAAAAAATCGAATCGCGATTACTTTAGTAAAAATAAAATTGTCATTATAGTTTTCGCAGTATTTCTTATCGTTGGAATAGTTTTTGGAGCTGTATTGGGTTTTAAAACAAATTTCGAATTTACTGGTTATACTGAATTTTCGGTTAGAGTAGGTAGTGAGTATAATGAAAATGTAATTGATGAAATTTCTAACATAGTGAACAGTTATGGTGGAGATTTCGATACTGCATCTGTCTATGACCAAGGAGACGATACTCGTATTGTTATTCGCTATACAAACGACCTTGCTGACGATAAAAAGAGCGAAATATCTACTGCTATTGTTACAAGATTAAGTTTAACGGAAAGTGATATAAGTGAGCAAGTCCGCGTGTCACCTACAATTAAATCTATGGATTACGTTTATACTGCATGCGCAATATTGTTACTGATAGTGGTTGCTACTATTTTCGCTTATTTTAGATACAATGGTGCGAGTGCAATATCTGTAATATTGTCAACAGTATTAGGAACGCTTGCGTTCATGTCATTAGGTACAATTTTAAGATTAACAATCGGTGCTAGTTATTTTGCTATGTTAGTTGCACTAAATATGCTCATAATATATGCTAATTTCACTATATTTGAAGAAATTAGAGCAACAAGTTGGTTGCAAAACGAAGATTACGAAAGTGCACTATCTGCTGGAATGAAGAGTTCGAAGTTTAGACTATGTGCTATTAGCATAGCGATACTTATTGTTGGGCTACTTTTCGCAATTTTTGCACCAAGTGCTATCAAGTATGTTGCTTTAAATGTTATGTTTATTGCAGTCGTTGTATTATTCGTAGCACTTTATATCGTTCCATTTGTATGGTCAGTATTTATCACTCATTGCAAGAAACCTAAACTCTCAATTAAAGTTTCATCTGGCGATGTGGAAGAAAAAGAAGAAAAATAATTTAGCCTTTCTTTGAAAGGCTTTTTGTTAAGTTAAGTCATTATGAAATATATTTGTACGATAGATAAAGAAACTCTCAATGAAGATTTCGCTAGCGAGATGTCAAAGCAATTTGATTTGGATAAAAATCTCGTCAATCTTTTGTATTCGCGAGGAATTGACACTAAGGAAAAGTTAAAGAAATATTTAAATCCAAATTTAAGCGACCTTAACGACCCATTTCTGTTTGAGTATATGGCTGAAGCCGTCGAATTAATTCAAAAACATATTGCAAAAAATCATAAAATCTTAATCTTTGGAGACTATGATGTAGACGGAATTTCAGCGAGCGCAATTTTAATTAAGTACTTTAAGTCTGTGGGAGTAAATGTCTCTAATTTTATGCCTAATAGATATGAAGATGGTTATGGACTGACTATTGCGACACTAGATAAGATTTTTGAAAAAAGTATACCGGATTTAATTATTACTGTTGACTGCGGAATTACTGCTGTTGAAGAGACCGAATATATTAAATCGAAAGGAATTGACATAATTATAACTGACCACCACGAACGCGCTGAAGTACTACCAAAAACTATAATTATAAATCCAAAGGTGAGCGAAACATATCCTTTCCATTCGCTTTGTGGTGCGGGAGTCGCTTTAAAATTAGTACAAGCGCTAGCGGGTATTAATGTAGCCAGCCAGTATCTTCCAATCTGTGCCATTGCTACTATCGCTGATATAGTTGAACTCTTGGACGAAAATAGAGCGATAGTACAATTAGGACTTAAAGATTTAAAGAAATTGCCTGCAGGTGTTCTAAAACTTATGCAGGAGTGTGGCATAAATACAAATTGCAAGGCTGGAGATATAGCCTTTAAACTTGCGCCAAAAATCAACGCTAGCGGCCGAATGGGCTCAGCCGACACTAGTCTAAATCTTTATTTAGAAGAAAATCCAATCGAAATTAAAAAATTATGTGCCCAAATTTTAGATTATAATACAAATAGGCAACAACTTTGTGATAAAGTTAATCAAGATGTAAAAAAGTATCTCGAAACGCAGGATATATTTAAAATTAGCGCAATTATAATGTCATCTAACGAGTGGGATAGCGGAATTTTAGGAATAGTTTGCGCGCGTGTTGCTGACGAGTATCACAGACCAACTTTTCTATTTAGTCAGGTTGGCGACGAACTGGTTGGCTCATGCAGGAGCGTAAATGGAGTAAATGTCCATACTCTGCTTAGTAGCATGACTGACCTTTTAACAAAATTTGGCGGACACCCTATGGCTGCGGGGTTGACTTTAAAAGTTGATAAATTTGACGAATTTACTCGTAGGACTAATGAATATGTTAGGGAGCATTTAAACAAAGAAGATTTTTTACCCACAAAATCGTATGACTTTGAACTAGATGCTAGTGAAATCACTATTAAACTAGTTGAAGATATTGATAAAATGGAGCCATGCGGACATATGAATGCACGCCCTATATTTAATTTTAAACTAAAAAATGCATCAATTTCATGTCTGCCACGCCATCAACAGCATCTAGTTTTATCTTATCCAAACTTCAATCTTTTAGCGTTTAACTCAAGTAATAAGTATTTTATATTGTCTGGGAACACATCTTGTAATGTGCTTGCCGACCTAAACATTGATACATTTAGGGATACAAAAAAGATTTCGGGAATAGTAAAGTCTATCGATTATGAAGATATATATAGACCAGTAGACGACGAAATAATACAGGCTGAATATATTAAGCAGATTACTTATCCACTCGATGGGACATATTCTTTTAATAATTACAATCGAGACCAATTAATTCGTTTATTGGTAGATATGGATAAGACTGTTTATGGCACGCTCATTATTGCGAATGATTATAACACATATATCAACTTTAAAGCGATATATGATAGTAACAACATTTTCATTAACCGCATTTTTGAAATTAATGATGAAACTGGATTAAATACAATTCTTTTAGCACCAACAAACTTTGAATCATTTAATACCTTTAGTCGCATAATATTCCTAGACCCTGTAATTAATATGGGGTATTTAAGTGAGTTGAAAAAGCATACTAAGTCAACTATTTATCTTCCACACATGCCAACAAATAACATATCTCTTGTGAAGAAAATTGACCTTTCAAGACAAACATTTGGACGATACTTTAGACTAATTCAATTTGCTAACGAGAATAAAATAAAGGGATACTATTGCCATAACCTCTTTACAAATATTGTAAAAAAGATAAAAACAAAGGAAGAATATTCGTATCTGCAATTCTATGTTTGCCTTCAAGTATTTAAAGAGTTAGGAATTGTCTTGACTGACGAGAGTGATAGTGAGATTTTGAGTATAACGGATAAGAAAAATCCTTTAAATTCAAGTGCATTTTACAATCGTTTAAATACAATTAAGGTAAGTCAGTCAAATTAAAAACAATCTATATATTATATGTTTTAGATATGATATACACAAGATTTAGTAGCGTTAATTACTTGATTATCGCTACTTTTTTTGATATACTTATAGTGGTGTTATATTATATTTTATTCAACAATTACTATACGCCAGAAGAAGCAGTAATCATATTTTTGATTACGATTTTTGTATTTTTCATTTCGCTATCTATTCATGAATTTGCGCATGCATATTCGGCATATAAAATGGGAGATGATACAGCAAAACTCGCGGGAAGGTTAACATTAAATCCGTTCAAACATTTGTCGATGTCTGGGACGCTGTTCTTTATTTTATTTGGTATAGGTTGGGCAAAACCAACACCAGTAAATCCGCTTAAATTTAAAAAATATCGTGCAGGGATTAGATGGGTGTCTTCGGCGGGAGTTTTATCTAACTTTCTTTTAGGGCTATTATCTGCTGGTATTTATGCAATTTTGTATCATACTGTAGGCGCGTCAAATGTTGCTATGGAGTATGTTTTGTTAATTTTGCAATACTTTATGCTGGTGAATAGTTATCTAGCACTATTCAACATACTCCCAATTTATCCGCTTGATGGTTTTAATTTTATTACATCATTCATGCGTGCGGATAATAAGTTTATTCATTTTAGTGTAAAAAATAGCAATATAATTATTATTTGCGTGTTAGTGATTTCTTTAATATTAGAAGTATTTATCGGTGTGGACATTTTGAGTTGGTATTTGTCGATAATTTATAATTATATTTATTTACCTATAATATTTTTAGGGGTCTAGGGTGGAAGAAGTTGAATTAAACGAAGAAGAATTATCTTCGAATTTAACATTTAAATTAGATGGATTTGAAGGTCCACTAGATCTTTTATTGCACCTAATCAAAGAAAAGAATATGACCATAAAGGAAGTTAAAATTGCATCAATCACTGACCAGTATATGCGCTATATGGAAAATATAAATGAATTGGACATGAATGAAGCAACCGAGTTTTTAAATATGGTTAGCATACTTCTAGAAATTAAGTCGCGTGCACTGCTTCCTGTAGAACAAGTTGAAGAGGAAGAAGATGAGCTTGACCCTGAAACAAAGTTAAAAATGCAGTTGGAAGAATATCAACTATTTAAAGAAGCCGCTGCAAATTTACAAAAGCATGAAAATGTAAATCGTTTTTATAAACAACCAGATAAGTCAGTTGGAGATGTCCGTGTAGTATTTAATCAATTTAATTTGGAAAAACTACTTGATGCTTTCGCTTTTATTTTGATGCGAGTGAAGGATAGGGAGAACCCACAAGAAAAGAAGATTAATAAAGATAGATGGACGGTTGCAGATAAAATCGCATTTTTAACTAACATTTTAAAAGATAATAAAGAGATTAACTTTTTTAGTCTATTCGACGAAACATATTCAAAATTGGAAGTAATTACGGTATTTATGGCAATTCTAGAACTTTTAAAATTCCAAAAAATTGAGGTGGTGCAAACTGAGAGATACGCTGATATTTTGATTAGACGCAAGGAAGTTGAAAAGGGGGAAACTAATGAAAATTAATGAGATAGCCCAGATTATAGAAGCAGTTTTATTCGTCTCAGGTGAGGGCGTGGAGATAGAAGAATTTAAGTCTAAATTCGGCATGAACGATAGAGAATTTAACAAGTGCTTAGATATTCTTAAAGCGAAATATAATGAAGATAGCGGAATCAATGTGATACAATATAAATCTAAAGTTCAACTTTGTTCTAATCCTCGCCTTGCGGATAATGTGGCAGAAATTTTAAATCCAATCCGTGAGCGAAGTTTAACTAAAGCAGCCATGGAAACGGCTGCGATCATTGCATATAAGCAACCTATAACTCGTCTTGAAATTGAAAATATTCGTGGAGTTAATAGTGATTATGCAATTCAACTTTTGCAATCTAATAATTTAATAGAAGTTGTTGGTAGAAAAGATAGCGTAGGTAAACCTGTCCTTTTTGGAACGACTGAAAACTTTTTAAAGAGATTTGAATTGACGAGCATAAATGAACTTCCTGACTATGATGCTTTGCTTGATAGAATTAGAGTAATTCATAGTGATGGAGATTCTTTATATCGCGAATTTACTATACCTGACGAAGATGAAGATTCAGGTGACAAAACTGACAAAGACAATAAAAATTCAAATGAAGAATCCGCTCAAACTAATAACACAAATAAAGAAAGTAAAAAATAAAATTTTTAAAAATTTAAAAAATGAATAAAAATTTGCCTAAATTAGATACTAATTTTATGTCGTATCTAATTTTTTTATTTTTTTTAATAATTTTTATAATCATCATTAGTTTTCCATTTTCATTAAAAATTGATATTAGATTTAACATTCTACGCTTAAAAGGTGTTGTAATTATATCTATTTTTAATAAGTTTAAAATTGAATTTCGTATTAGAATTAAACACGGTTATATTTATATTAATCATAAAAATAAACTTAGAAAGGAAAAAATCACAAAAAGCAATTTTAATATAATTTTCGCCATGAAATTCATAGGTCAATTATATTTTAGAGAACAATTTATAGACATAATTATGCGCTCAAATTTTGGTTATGTGAACGATTCACGCATAACGGCGGTGGGCTGTGGCTACATGGATGTAATCTATAAAAGCGTACTTTCAAAAATAAAAAATAATAAAAAAACCACACATATTTTCGTCACTGTTGAGCCAAAATACAATCAAGATGTGTTAAATGTGCGGTTAATAAACTCAATTAGAATATCGTTTTTAGACATATTATACGCCGTTATTTACACTCTAATTTATTCGTGGGGAGATTATGAAAAAAATAGAAAGAGTGCCATTAAAAAATAATAAAATTGAATCGCTAATTAATATTTCCTTAGATAAAATTCGTTCCATGATTGATGTAAATTGCGTAATCGGCAACGCAATAACTATGCCAGACAACAGCGTGATAATACCAATATCAAAGGTAAGTATAGGATTTGTTGCTGGCGGGGGCGAATATAACGACCTTAACGCAAAAAGAAATTCAGCGGACTTTCCAATGGCTGGAGGCACGGGTGGTGGATTTACAGTGTCACCAATTGGCTTTTTCGTTGTAGATAAGGATAAATTTAAAATCGTCCATGCTGATAAATCAAGCGCATATTTAGGATTGATTAAGAATGCGACAGATGTATTAAAGAAATTTGCGGAGAAATTAAAATGAAAACAAAAAGTTTAAAATTTTTAATTTTTTTAATTTTACCCATATTTTTATTGAATTTTTTACTTATTTTTACTGAAAATAAAAATTTTTCAAATGTATATGCGTTAAGTAGCGCAAGGGGTATGTGCGTATTAGATAAAGATAGTAAACGAGTGTTATACAGCAAAAATATGGATTTAAAACTTCCAATGGCATCAACAACAAAAGTTGTTACCGCAATCACGGTACTAAATAATTGCACAGATTTAGATGAGATGATTCAAGTAGCAGACGAAAGCGTTGGGATTGAAGGTACATCTATATATCTTCGTAAAGGAGAAGTGATAAAGGTTAAAGATTTATTGTATGGCTTGATGCTTAGGAGCGGAAACGATAGTGCCACTGCGCTAGCAATTCATGTAGGTGGAAGCATATCTCAGTTTGCAGAGATGATGAATGAATTAGCGATCTCAGTAGGTGCTAAAAATTCACATTTTACTAACCCGCACGGATTAGATGATGACAATCATTACACAACTGCGTATGATTTAGCACTTATTACCGCATATGCACTTAATAATCCAATTTTCAAGGAGATTGTTTCAACTAAGACGCACGTAATTGAAGAAACTAATGTAAGTGAGAAACGCTATTTAACTAATAAAAATCGTTTACTTTCGACTTTAGACGGCTGTTGTGGAGTAAAAACGGGATACACAAGTAAAGCGGGCAGATGTTTAGTTAGTGCAGTCGAACGCGACAACCGAACTAGTGTAGCAGTTGTATTAAATTGCGGTCCAATGTTTGAAGAAAGCGCTAGTATGCTGAACTCAAGTTTTGACGATTACGATTATATGAAAATAATTGATAAAGATAAAGAAATTTACAACGAATACATCATAGATAACGTAGAAGGGGAACTTAATCTATATGCGGGAGAAGATTTCTATTATCCGTTAAAAGAAGGCGAATTGGATAAACTAAAAATAAGTTATTCTGTGAACCTTGATGACGCAAAATCAGGAGATGAAGTTGGTGAAATTAATATAAGTTTTGATAATCGCTTGCTAAAAACAATAAAATTATTTACAATGAATAAGATAGATAAACTAATTGATAGTAAAACTCTAGCGATTAGTGAAGTACTATGGGAAGAATAAGGAAGGTATGAGAATTAACAAATATTTAGCGTCTGCAGGTGTCGCAAGCAGAAGAAAAGCGGAAGAATTTATAAGTGCGGGAAAAGTAAAAGTAAATGGGAAAATCGTTTATGAACTATCTACCGACATTAAGGATAGCGATAGAGTTAGCGTAAATGGAAAAGTTGTAAAACCTGCTTCAAATTTCGTTTATTATAAACTCCATAAACCTAAAGGCTACGTTTCGACTGTAAGCGACGATAAAGGTAGAAAGACTATTATGTCGCTCATGCGCGGAGTGCATGCGAGAATATTCCCTGTTGGACGACTAGATTACGATACAGAAGGATTAATAATACTTACAAATGATGGCGAACTATCTAATATATTAACTAAACCGAATAGTGAGATAAAGAAAAAATATATAGTAAATATAGAAGGTGCAATTGCACCAGACGAAATAAAAACGCTATCAAATGGTGTCGATATTGGTGATTATACCACTAAGCCCTGTAGCGTACAACTGCTAGATACCACTGAAGGAAATAGTCGCCTAGCAGTTACGATTAAAGAAGGTAAAAATCGTCAAATTCGCCGTATGTTCGAGTCTATTGGGAAAACAATAACCTTTTTAAAGCGCACCGATATAGGTCAAATTCACCTAGGTGGACTATCGCGCGGAGAATACGCCGAATTAAATAGTAATGAAATGAAATTTATAAATAGTTTAAAGAAATAGGATAATTCCTATTTTTTTCATATTACTGGACAATTTATGATATTTATGCTAGTATAAAATTATGATATATGATGTAATAGTTATAGGTGGTGGAGCAAGTGGAATGATGTCCGCTATCCAGTCCGCCAAAAATGGCTTTAAAACATTAATTTTAGAGCATAACGAAAAATTAGGTAAAAAATTATTTATAACGGGTAAGGGTAGATGTAATCTTACAAATGACAGTTCAATCGAAAATCATTTAAACAACATTGTCAGCAATCCAAAATTTATGTATAGTGCGTTAAATTCGTTTTCACCTAAGGATACAATAGAGTTTTTTACAAATTCCGGATTAGAACTAAAAACTGAGCGCGGTAATCGAGTGTTTCCAAAGAGCGATAAATCAAGTGATGTCATTAAGATACTAGAAAAACTTTTAAATAAATATGGTGTTGAAATTAAATTAAATACCGAAGTTAAAAGTATAGAAAAAGATGGGATAAAATTCAATATAAGGTGTGCTAACGGTATTACATACACTAGTAGTAGTGCAATACTCGCAACCGGCGGATTATCTTATAGCGGAACTGGCGCTAGTGCAATAGGACATGAAATAGCAAAATCTTTTGGTCATAAAATAATACCACCCACAAGTGCACTTTGCCCAATCTTAGTTAATGAAGATATAAGTTCACTTAATGGGTTAAGTTTAAAAAATGTCACGCTCTCTGTTGAAATAAATAAAAAAATAAAGTTCACCGAATTTGGAGAGATGCTCTTTACTTATAATTCGGTTACTGGTCCAATCGCACTCTCATTATCTAGTAAAATTAATAGATTGAATTTAGTTGATGCTCGCCTTTTAATTGATTTTAAGCCTGCTCTTACAGATGAACAATTAAAACTAAAATTTGGACGAGAATTTATCGAGTATTCTAAAAAGGAACTAAAAAATTATTTATATACCTTGCTTCCGCGAAGCATGGTAGAATATTTTATCGCTCATCAACGCCTAGATAATAAAAAGGTTGCTGAATTGACGCGCGAAGATAGGGATAAAATCATAAATGGGTTAAAAAGATTTGACTTAAAAGTAAAATCATTAGATAATATAAATGTAGGAATTATCACTGCGGGCGGGGTTGATGTAAAAGAAATCAACTCAAAGACATGTGAAAGTAAACTCGTGAGCGGGCTGTACATCGTAGGTGAACTGTTAGATGTTGACGCACTTACAGGTGGTTATAATCTTCAAATTGCATGGTCAACTGGCTATCTCGCAGGTAATAGTATTAGAGGTTAATATGGTATTTTTTATAGCGTTTATTCTTATATATCTTCCGTTAACTATTTTTTGCCCTGTCAAAATTATAGGGAAAAAGCATCTTAAAACATTAAAGAAGAATAAAGAAAATTTTATTATTTCATGTAATCACATGTCTAATCTTGACCCCGTTATGTTAGACCTTAGATTAGTGAAAAAGCACAGATTTTTGGCAAAAAAAGAACTTTTCAAAAATAAATTTTTAGCATGGTTAATGTCTAGACTTGGTGCTGTCCCAGTTGATAGGGGTTCTGCTGATACTCGAGCAGTTAAAGAAATTTTCTCGCTCATAAACAAGAAAAAGCGCATTTGTATTTTTCCACAAGGTACACGCACCAAAACTCCAGTCGTTGAAGGTGAAACAGCAAAGGAAGGAGTGGCAATGTTTGCTATTCGTACGGGTACACCTGTTGTTCCAATGATGTATGATAGAAAGATACGCCCGTTCCACATTACAAAACTATATATAGGAAAACCAATTTATCCTGATATCACTAGAAAAAAGGATAAGGAATATTTGGACGAATTTTCATCTTCGATAATCGAAAAGATGAACGAACTTTTGTTAAATAATGATACTAAGAAACTGACCTACAACAAAAAACTGGAATTAGGAGACAAAAAATGAGAATGAAAGATTTTGATATACACATGACACAATATAACCGCGGTGATATAATAACTGGCACTATCGTTATGATTGGGAGCAAGGAAGTAGTCGTTGCACTCGGTGGGCTTAAAGAAGGAGTTTTTCCGCGAGAAGAGTTAGATAGCGCATTTAAAATAGGTGACGCAATATTGGTTCTGGTTACTGGTGAAATCGACGATAAAGGTTGCTTAGTTCTCACTCATTCGGGTGTAAATAAATTCCTTGAAGAAAAGGAGAAATTAAAGAGTTTAAAGGTTGGTAGCGAATTAAAATTTACGCCTAATGCAATAAATAATTCGGGACTTACTGGTGAATATATGGGATATAGAGTTTTTCTACCATTTTCACAATGCACAAATACTGATTTCGTCAATAGAAACAGTCTAGTTAATCGTGAAATTAGCGCTATCGTTATTGAATTGGACAATATTAAAAAGTCCATTGTTTGCAGTTCAAAGTTATTAAATAACACAAGTTTTCAGCCAGTAGAAATCGGCGAAGTTATTATGGGTACAGTCGTTCGCTTGGAAGATAAGTATGCCATCGTAATTTTAAAGAATGGAGATAAGGCAAAATTGTCTATAAGTGACGCGAGTTATGAACGAATTAACAGTTTAAAAGATTTAATAAATTTAAACGAAGAATATGAGTTTAAGGTGCTAGATACGAATGCGGATTTTTCTCGTATTTCGGTTGGTTTGAAGCAATTAAAAGAAAATCCTATTGATGCAAAATATGATGAATTAAAAGTTGGAGATACGGTTGAAGGTGTGGTCAGTAAAATTACTCAAGCGGGTGCAGTTATAACATTAGATAACGGGCTTAATGCTTTCGCAGTAACTAAAGAAAATAGTGATAGAGCGAATGTAGCGACACATTACCTTTACAAATTGAATAGTAGAATAAAAGGTGAAATTTCGTATATTAATAAATCTACGCATAAAATTAACTTGATTACACATAAAAAACAGGATAATAGGTAAATAAATTCGACATTATTCGACAAATTATTTGCAAAGTAATGCATGTTTTGATATAATTGAATCGTGAAGAAAGCGATTCTTTTTTCTGTGTTTAGCGTATGTGTGATAGTGTCCTTAGCACTATTTTTAGTTTTTTATTCACCGTATAATGCTAAAGCCGCTGAAAGTACAAATTTGAGCGAAACTATAACTAACGAGACTAATAAAACAGAAAATTTAGATGATGATACAAATGATGATTTTACAAATGAAAGCGAAGAAGAAGTAGATAATGATAAAGAAAACTTAAATGATGATGAAAGTTTAGATAGTAATTTAGATAAAGAAGACGATATTAATTCGAATGATGACACAGAGAATGAAACCGACAATGATTCGGCTAATGAGAGCCAAGTTGAAGATACAGTTGATGATTCAAATAACAATGAAAATTTAGAGAACGATGAAACAAACATAGATGCTAGCGATGACGATAATAATACTGAGGCGCCAGAAGACACTGACAATTCAAATATTCCAGATATAGATAGTGGCAATGATAACCAAGAAAGTGGAGAGAATACGCCTGAGAATGATAACAATGGGAACGAAAACACAACTCAACCTGATGATGATTTAGGTAATGAAACTGACGAGCCGTCACATGAAGATAATCAAGAAGAGTCGCAGAAAGACAATGACACTACAACAGACAATAATGAAGAAATAACGATTCCAGGCGGAGATGAGGATAGCACAAATGACGATGCAATAAATAGTGGAAACACTGGTAATCAAGATGTAAATCATGATGACGAAGACGGGAATTTTAGCACAAACGATGGAAATCAAACAACAGAGCCGGACGATACGACAGGCAATAGTAATAATGAAGAAGTGAGTGTTCCGGACATCGATGGTAGTTTTGAAAATGGAAATTCAAACCCAGATAGTGAATTTCCTGTGGAACCTGTTAAAAATCAAATAGTTTTATCCGAAGACCCTGAAAATAGTATGATTATAACTAATGAAATAATTTATACTAGCGAATCGTCGGTGCACTTTTATTATGCAATACTTACCGCAAATAACGAACCTGCGGATATTAGTCAATTAATAACATACGATTTCGCACAGGAATACGATGATATCTATGTATTAATTTTATCTCCTATGATATACATTCAGTTTAGTGATTATGGAGAATATACTTTCACTTTAACGTCTGCGGAAGACGAAAACATAGTTCGTGTAGTGACCATAATATATGCTGAACATCTAAATTAAAATATAAAATAAATAATAAATTATATGATACATTAAAAATAGCATATATAAAGATTTTATATTGAAGTTCAAATTAATTTGACAAACTAAAAAATTAAAAACAAAAAATTGACTTAATATCAAACTACAAAATGCACCGATTAAGTCAATCTATATACACTATATATTGTGTTGTATGGTAGCCCTATGGGGAATCGAACCCCAGTCTCAACCGTGAGAGGGTCGCGTCCTAACCTCTAGACTATAGAGCCAAGTGACTTAATACTAACATAAATTTATAAAATTTTCAAGTAGTTTTGACTAAATTATTGAAATTTTCAAAAATTTTTAATGAATTGATATTAAAATAAGTATTCTTAAGGATAATTTATAATTTTTTAAAGATGAAAAATGCGCTCATTCATAAGAGAAAGATGGTTTAATTACCGCCCAATGTGTGTGATATTAGGATTCCTAGTTTTAGGAAGTTTGTTCGCATGTTATGTAACACAAAATACAATAATTACAATTATTTCTGCGATCATAATCGCTATATTGGTAGTTATAATTTCAATTCTAAAGCGAAAATTACAATATTTTTTAGTTCCGCTAATATCGTTCGTTATTGGTGTCTTTGGATACTACCTTGCGGTCTATTCATTTAATAAAACTACAGATGAAAAACCAGAATATATTCAAGCGAGAATTTATAGCGTGAGCGTTCCAGAAGACGGCTCAGTAAGACTTCGTACGGATAGTGTGCTATTTGACGGAGAAGAAGAGAATACTAATTTAACAATTTATGTTTACGACAATACAAATATTTTTGAAGGTCTAGAGATTGGAACGGTTATAAGATTTATACCTTCAAATGTTTATAAATCCGACCTGTTTTATTCAAATACGCCAAATAGTTATTTATACACAAACAATTTAAAATATAGTGTAACGGTTAGCATGAACAATCTTGCAATAATAGGTCAAGATTTAACGCTTGCAGAAACTTTGCGTGAATATATTAAGGAAAATCTAGGAAATGGGTTGACGAATGAGAATGTAGAGATTGCATATTCCGCACTTTTCGGGGATAAAGCATTACTTAGTGATTCTCAGTATAGCGCGTATAGGTTAAGTGGAGTTGCACATTTGCTCGCGGTGTCTGGGTTGCATGTTAGTATAATTGTTGGGATTATTTATTGGCTTTTAGACAAACTAAAAATTAAGGGCTGGTATAAGGTTTTAATCGTAGGCGTAATTTTATTTGCATATGCGTATTTATGTGATTTTGCTGTTTCAGTCATTCGCGCTACAATTATGGCACTAGTTATGCTTATTGCACCACTTATGCATAGAGAATATGATAGTTTGTCGTCTATATCATTTGCTGGAATTATAATATTTTTAATAAATCCACTTGCAATATTTGATGTTAGTACTATAATGAGTTTTTCGTGTGTTTATGGAATTGCCCTAATGTATAAACCCATTTATAATGTTTTATCAAAAACTAAAATTTCAACGAAAATTGCACAAAGTCTTGCTATGAGTTGCTCAACTACAGTCGCTTTAATTTTCATTATGGCATACTTTTTCAAAACGCTAAATGTAATTTCGCTTTTCGCAAACATTATTTTAATTCCAATTTTTACTCTTGCATTCATGGTGGTATTTGTGATTTCGTTATTGTCGCTAATTGTTCCGGGCATAACTTATCTATTAGTTGTGATAAATCCAATTTTTGATTTTATCAACCTTATTGCGACAGTTTTAGGAAATCTTCCAATCGCAAATTTCTTAACTATCGAATTAAACTATATAGTGATTTTCTTATATTTTGCTATATTGTTACTTATAAGTCGAATATGTAGAGCAGAGTATGAACATAGGATAATGATGGTGCTCCCAATAGTTGCATTATTAGTGGTATGTTTGGTATAATAGATACATGAAATTCATGGAATTTAGTAAATCTTTAAAAACTGAGATTGCCCCTTTATATAATTTAAAGGGCGGAGACATTTTTCTTATTAAAACTGCTATAAATAATTTAAAATCAACATTAATCACTGATTTTGAAGAATTTAACTATGCTAGATTAAGTGGTGAAAAATTAAAAAAAGATGAATTGATAGCGCAAATTGAAACTCTTCCTATTGCTAGTGATTATAGATTGATAGTGGTAGAAAATCCTAATATAGAGATCGTGAAATTTTTAAATTCATACAAATTTGATAATGAATCTTGCGTTATTTTAACTATTAATGCAGATAAATTGACCGCGGGAGAGATGGTCGATTGCGATGCACTTGATAGAAAGGATATAACAAAATATGTACTTAATTATTTAGCGAAATCTAAATTATCAATACAAGAAAGAGCGCTCGATTATTTGATTGATGCAACAAACGGTGATATGGCACGAATTAGAAATGAGTTAGATAAAATTATTGCTTATTCTACCGATTTAGAACTAATTGATATAGATGTTGTATCTAAGTTAGTCGCAAACTCTACCGAATATGCGACATATATGCTTACAAGCGCTATTGATGAGAAAAACTTAACAAAATTTCAAACGATTTTATCCAATATGACGAAATCTAGTAGCGTCGCGGAAATTTATTCATATATGGGGAGATTCTTTAGGCGCATGCAATATATTGCAATATCTAAGGACGATGCGAAATTGACTAAAATTCTAAATATAAAACAATATGCTATTGATATGTCTAGGAAAAACATTAAAAAAAATGGGGTAAAGTATTACATTGATTTATACCAAAAATATGTTGACCTTGATTATTCTATCAAGTCAGGTAAGATAACTCCCGAGCATGCTATGTATGAGTTGGTGTTTTAATGGATTATACATTACTTAAACCGACTAAAATAGTATACTCCCGTAGGCGCTCAATAGCATTAATAGTGAATAGTAGGGGAGAACTTATTGTCCGCGCCCCTTTGCGTTGTAGAGATAAGGATATTTATGATTTCATATTTAAAAAGGCTGACTGGATTAGAGAAAAAAGAACCGAAATTAAGTCCGGACCATATACTCCATTAACTCCAAAAACAGGTGAAAAAATTCCAATTCTAGACAACATTTACGAAATAAAGTTAGGACAAATTTCAAGGGTGAAAATTATTAACAATAATATATGTATTCCAGGAGAAAATTCAAAACAAAAGTTAGTAAACTTTCTTGTCCGTTATGCGAAAAACTATTTAACAAAACGGGTAGGGGAACTTGCAACTATATTCAATTTTAAATATAAAAGTATAAGACTCACTTCTGCACATACTCGTTGGGGTTCATGCAACTACCAAAATTCATTGAGTTTTACTTATAAATTAATTTTGTGCCCGAGAAAAGTAGTAGATTACATCATTATTCATGAACTTTCACACACGATTGAGAAAAATCATAGTAAAAAATTTTGGGCACTAGTAGAGAAATGCATGCCCGACTACAAAGATAGTGAACGCTGGCTAAAAGACAATCGCGCAATAATTTACTTTATTTAAAATTTCACAATGTAGTTTTAATTTTTATCTAAACATGTGAAAATCTAGATTTTTGTTCAAATTATAATTTTATATAAATAATTGATAAATTTGAATGTTTAGAATTTTGGCAATTTTAAAAAGCGTAACAATACTAAAATTTTTATTATTTGTCATTATTTTATTTAAAGTACCTAAACTTATTTTACAAATTTTGCAAAACTTGATTTTAGTCAAGTTCTTTTCTTTTATATAGTTTTCTATTAGTTTTATATTTATATTATTCCCCATATTTCATCCCTGTTACGGAATAATTATATTATCCCTATATAGGGATTGTCAAGACTTTTTTGCATATTTTGGAGTATTCTATATAAAAAGGAATAATATATGAAAAAATTTGCTGAAAGATTGAAAGAATTGAGGATTGAAAAAGGGCTATCCATCCAAGCTCTAGCGAAAGAAGTAAAAATCGGTTCATCCTCAATTTGCCGATGGGAAAATCAACAAGCCGATGTAAAAGGCTCTCAACTTATAATTCTTGCAAAATTTTTTAAAGTTTCAGTGGACTATTTATTAGGGTTAGAAGATTAGTATATGCTAGATTTTGTGACCATATAATTGATTTTTACTTATATGATTTATTAAGATTATTAAATATTTGTATTTTATTTCTTCATAATTATTTAAAAAATTGCAAATACATTAAAAGATAAAGCATTAAAAATTCCAAGGTAAACACTTGGAATATTTTTATTTGGAGCTACTGGGCGGACTCGAACCGCCGACCTGCTGATTACGAATCAGCTGCTCTACCGACTGAGCCACAGTAGCATATGCCTATAATAGCATAATTTATTAAAATTTTCAATCATTTTATGCAGATTTCTTCAAAATTTGTATTTGTTTTATATGAATAATAGCAAGGAATAGATATAAAATTAAAAAATTTGATTACATCAATTTAGTAAGCGAATGTATTTAGTTGCAATTTTTTTGCCAATTTGATATTATAAAATAGAATGGCAGTAAAAATTGTAGCAATAATTTTTTTGTTGATTATGTATATAGTCATGGAATCAGTCATGATTATTTTTGAGCGTGATAAACCACGAAATATGATAATCTGGACAATTATTTTTCTATTTACATCACTCGTTGGATATCTCATATATATGATATTTAAAATTGTAAATTACAAAAATAAAATATCTTTAAAACTGAAACAAAATGAAGATGCGATTTACAAAAAGTTAATTGAAAATAAACTATCGACCTATGAATATAGGGAATATAACGAGTTATTTCACTTTAACAAAATAGGATTTAGTGCGAGACTAACTAATAACAACCAAGTAAAGACATATAACAATTTTAAAACTTTTTTAGATAAACTGATAGGCGAAATAAATTCAGCAAAAAATTATATTTTGATTGAGATTACATCAATAAACTTTAAAGAGTATAACGATTTAAAGTCCGCATTAATAAATAGAGCGAAAGCGGGTGTTTTAATTAAACTTGTGTATGAAAAGAATTTAGGCAGCAAGGTTATTAAAGAACTAAAAGCAGAAGGTATAAAGTTATATAAATTTAGTAAATATCCGCGCGTCTCTAACTATTATAGAAATTTAAGAAATATAATCTCTATTGATGGAAACACTTGCTTCTCTTGTGATTTGAATATAAAGAAGAAACAGTTAAGAGATAATGTAGAAACTTTAAATTTATTCTTAGAGTTAAAAGGTAACGTAGTACAAGATATAGATGTTGCAGTGCGTCAAGATATAGTCTTCGCTAGTGGTAAGTATATCGAGTACGAAGAAAGGCTTATGCAAATAACAAAAACTGAAACAAAAATACAGTATGTTATTAATGAGTTTTCCCGCGATTTAGAGTTGTCGATTATTAAAGCGATAAGTTTATCAAAATCTTCAATTCAACTTCAACTAGACGAATACATTCCGTCCGAATGCATAATGTCTCTTTTAAAATTTGCTATACATTCTAATATTGAAGTAAAATTGATGGTTCCTCTAAAAACATATAAGCATAGTAAGTACTTTGCATCGCGTGCATATGCAAAAGAACTTGCACTAACGGGCGCAAAGGTATACCTGTTTGACGGATATATTCGATATAATTCAATAGTCATTGATGACAAATATGCAATTGTGGGTTCGTACACAATAAACCGTGACCAAATTAATAATTGTATGCAAAACATTATTATAGTAGAAGATGATAAAGTCGTAAATTATCTTAATAATATGTTTAATAATGCGGTAGAGAATAGTTATAAGATTTCTAATGCAAAATACATGTTATTACGCGAAAAATTCTTTAAAAACTTCATTTAATCTAAGGAGAAGATATGGTTTTTGGTGTGGCTGGTGTACCCACTAATTACAAAGGTAAATTCGTAAACCTTTTTGATTGGTTACGCGGAATGGGGCTTAACGGTTACGAAATTCAGTGTACATATGGCTTTAAAATTAGTGAAGAGAATAGGAAAATTATAAATGCCGAACAAAAAAACGGCATGTATTTTTCCATGCACGCACCATACTATATAAATCTAGGAAGTCTTAATAATGCAGTTGTCGGCCGTAGTAAATCTAACATGAAAGAAGGGATTGAACTCGCAAAACTCATCGGTGTAAATCGTATAATTTTTCACCCAGGTGGTGGGCATGAGAACACCATTGAAGGCAGGAAAAGAGCGATTGACCAGTTAGTTGATGCCGTCAATGAGTTTACTAGCGAAATAGATATGGGAGATGTCCGCTTATATCCCGAAATAGGCGGAAAGACAGCAAGCCTTGGTTCAATAGATGAAATTATCGAGATATGTAAGAGATGCGAATATTGTTATCCATGTATTGATATAGCACACTTACACGCCCGCGAACATGGTAGCATACAAACAAAACAAGATTTAATCGATAGACTATCAAAAATAAAACGTGAAATTCCAGAGAAATTTAAGCATATTCATTTTCATGCATATACTATTAACTACGGAGATAAAGGAGAAATTAAACATCTTAAACATGGCGAAAGTATGCCGAACGGGGACGAGGGCAAACCTAATTTAGACGATTTTGTCGCAGTACTGAAAGAAATGAAAATCGAACCGTGGGTTATAAGTGAAGCGCTTGACACACAGGAATTAGGTGCAAAATATATGCACGATAAGTATGTTTCATAATGCAAAAGAGAGAATTTGTTCTAGATAAAGATAAAGAACTTATTAAGGCAGTGATTGACGAACTGCCCTTTCTTTCGCGCTTTGAAATTGAAAAAATCCTTAAAAACAAAGATATCAAAGTCAATAATTTAAGAGTACAATCTAATTTAAAACTGAATTCGGGCGATAAAATTACTATTTTCTATTACGAAAGGGAGCAAAAAGAGTGGTATACTTTGGTTTATGCTGATGAAAATATACTAATTGTAAATAAGCGCGCGGGGATTGAAGTTGTGAGCGAAACTGAACGCGATTTAGTCCATGTTTTATCTCAAAATTATACCAACATTATTCCAGTACATAGAATAGATAGAAATACGGAAGGTCTAGTCATCTTTGCGCAAAATTCCACTAGCGAAAAAGAACTTTTGTCCGCCTTTAAAACACGAAAATCTATTGTCAAGGAATATGCACTTCTAGTTCACGGTAGAGTAGACATCTCGAAAATTAAACGCACTGTCTATTTAAAGAAGATGGACAATTTAAGCAAGGTTTGGATTAGCGAAGTAAAGACGAGCGGATACGAACCAATCTCTACCGAATTTAGCATACTAGAATATAGGGGTGATAAAACATTGATGACAGCTCGCCTAATTACAGGGAAAACTCATCAAATTCGTGCGCATATTGCATATTATGGCTATCCAATCGTGGGCGACCAGAAATACGGCAAAGACAATGAAAAACAAATGCACTTGACCGCAAACTATCTTGCTTTCAACTTTCCTAAGCAATCACCACTAAAATATCTAAACAGTAAAACTTTTGAAATTATTCCAACATGGATTTAATTTTCATTTGTTTTATATCGTTGTTTTAATATATTTTTTGATATTTTTATATTTCCATTTGTATGAATTTTTAAATTTTATTTTCATGGATTGATACTTATATAGTATTAATAAATTTTTTGGTATTGACTAAATGAGTATTTGGTTTTATAATTGAGAAAACTTAGGAGAAACTATGCTTTTACAAAATCCAATTTTAAGTAGAATTCATACTCATTTAACAGAAATAAATGATAATCTCTTACACGGAAATGATTTAGTTACAGATTGTAAAGTATACAATGAAAAGAAAGATAATAAAGTTAAGTTCATATTAACCGATTTTTCACCGAGAATTACAACCCAGTCAAGTATAATTTTAAAAGATTTTATTTATGACGGAAAACTTGAATTTGAATTAGACCTAAAAACTGGAAATATAGTTATAAATGAATTTCCAACATTGCAAAACAAAGGCGCGTATGCCGAACGACAAGATAGAATTTTCCTTTTTACAAGCGATTTGGCGAACCTTGTAAAGAAACAAGCAGAAAAATTCATAGAAGCGGACGAACTAAATTTAGTTTTTAAATCGCAACTTGCACTTGTTGCTATTGACGATAAAGTAAGTAGCGTTTTTCCTAATATCATAAATTCTCGCACATACAACTCATTAAAAAATTACATGCAGGCGATAGATAAAGAAATTAAAGATATTGAAACTCGCGTAAAAACTGAGAAAGCACATAAAGATAGAGTTTTGCATAATCAAGAATTCGCTATTAATAAAAAGACAAAAGTTATGGGTATATCTCCGCTAGATTACACTAATCAAGATGAATTTGACCAAGCAATGCGTGAGAAATTATTAGAATATTACAATAAAAATGTAAAAAACATAAAAAGACACTTAAAGGCGATAAAAACCAAATATATTGACTTGTTAGTAAGTTATAATATGAGCAGAAAGAATGCAGAGCGCATATTTAAAGTTGATATATCGGCGGGTGGTGTTAAGGATTTAATTGAAAGATATAATCGTGAGCAAGGATACAAATTCAGGAGAAGTGTAAGATATGATTGCGGTGAACTAGCGAAAACATATACTCCCGCAGACGATATAGATCATAGAACAGATGCGCACGAAGAAGCATATGTCTTTTTCTTATATAATTTTGTAGGATTTTTTAACGAAGAATTTGATTACGATAACTATGCATTCGAAATAAAATGGAATGAAATATCTCTTTTAAAAAATCAGTACTTAGAAGATGAGGACGATAATGATGGTGAACTAAAACACCCTATATTTAATAAATCTAATTTTTATACAAATGGAAATACCTCACCAGATAAAATTAAAAATACAGTCGCAAAAGGCTGGGAATTACTCGCTGATTATATAAAACTAGAAGATAAACTTAAAGTATATACTCAGTTATTAGCAAAGGTGGAACAGGGTGAAGATGTTTTATTGAATTTTTCTAAAACCGATTCATCGTTTGGAATGTTGCATTTATTGCCTAGTTGGATAAGATTTTCTAGAAAATATAGAAATCATGATACAACGACGGTAGATTTGGGTGATAACTACCATATGATTATGGTAAAACCGGGTACAACAGATATTGATTTATATAAGTTAAGAAATTTTACAGTAAAAAATGGTTATGAATTTGGTAAAAGAGGAGAAGATCGTCAAGAAGTATTAAATAGATTAAACAGACTTAAACCCGAATTAAAGGAAAGGGTTGAAAAACTAATTGTAACAATTCCCAATAGTTTGAGCCCAAAATCAATTAAACAAATAACGGATTGGATAAAAGTGGTAGGCGTAAGAGTGATTTACTTATGCGAAGGTTTTGATGCTATATCGAAGTTAAAGTCCGCTCGTTTTTCGCAAGAAATTGATAAGATAAAAAGCGAAGGAGTAGAAAAATATGAAGAAGATTTTAAAAAAGGACAATGCTCAATATATGGACCGACTAGAAATAAAAGATATGAAGATATTGTGATAGATAGAGATTATTACAACAAGTTCATGGCAACAACTCCACATAATATCACATTATTCCATAAACTCATTGCAAAATGGTTCTTAAACAACATTATCTATAAGGTTGAAAAAGAAACCGAAATTTTCCAAAAAGAATTCCTACCTAGGTTCTTAGAAGATGCATTAAATGAGGGTGAAAAAAGTAGTGAATTTTCTAAAAATGAAATTCAATCTACCATAGAATTTACTTTACAGACCGAACTTAATAACTGCAAAAATGAAAACGGAGATATCGATTACAGTAAATTTAATATTTCGAATTTTGAAAAACTTTTATTTGATGGGGAAGATATATTATTACAATGTATAAAAGATGGTAAAGACTACAAAGGTAAGAATATTTATCTAGCACCATCATTGTTATTCTACAAACCTTTGAAAGGTTATAATTATGTTGAATTTCCTAAAACAGTCGAGTTTAGCTCCTGTTTATCTTGTTTAGATGATGATTTAGAACCAGACCTTAGAAGTTTGGTTAATCATATTGCTCTTGCCTTTGGAGATGCGAGAGTGTACGACATAAGGAAACTAATTGATCATCTTTCAAACTTTGTTGGTTTATCCAAGGACGAGCTAAAAAATAAAATTGAAGATTCATTAAAACCATTTAAGCTAGACACTAAATATTCTTTAAAAAACCATGAGAGATACAAAAAATATATAAGCAAGCAAGAAGAAGCAACAAATCGACGAGTTATGCAAGATGTTGTGGCTGAGTATCTTGATTACTTAAATGAAAAGTATAATAAAAACATTAATGGAAGAGATACGATATGCGATGATATTGAAAATGTTATCGGCGACAAGAAAGAATTTATTATAACATCATTTAATGGAGAGATTCAGGATAAGAGGGAAAAGGTAATAAATGACATAACAAAATTGTATATTCCAGAGATAGTGGAAAAAAATATTCATCAAAATGTAATTGAATTGTATCGTAGAAATAATTGGAAAGTTAAAATATCCAAGGAAGATTGCGTATCGATTTTACAAAAATTTATAGTAGATTACTTGTCAAATAATAAAGAAGCATTAGAGTTGTATGATTTTGCACTTGCAATAGTGAATATACCATTTTAATATGAACTAATCTCTACCGAATTTAGTATACTGAAATATAGGGTAGAGTAAATACAAGGATAGTGCAATTAGTTGGACTATTAACATAGAATACTAAAAATTTATAAATTAAAAGTTTGTTTAATAAAACTAAACAATTCTTAAAATAACAAATAATATTAAAATTTATTAATTTACTTTTAAATCTTACTAAAATACATTAAAAAATGAAAAAATAGATATAATTTAAAAGCATGCAATACAGATAATTTGATATATTTTAAAAAACTTTATTAAAAATTATTGACATTTATTTTAGATTATAGTAAAATTTAAAAGTAATCGTCGGGGTGTAGCGCAGTTGGTAGCGCACGTGATTTGGGATCATGGGGCCGGGGGTTCGAGTCCCTTCACCCCGACCATTACATAAGGGCCTTTAGCTCAGTTGGTTAGAGCAACCGGCTCATAACCGGTCGGTCCGCGGTTCAAGTCCGTGAAGGCCCACCAGCATAAAACTAAAATTTTGGCCCGATAGCTCAGTTGGTTAGAGCGCCAGCCTGTCACGCTGGAGGTCGTGGGTTCGAGCCCCATTCGGGTCGCCATTTAGTTTATGCTATCCGCCTCGATAGCTCAGTCGGTAGAGCAAAGGACTGAAAATCCTTGTGTCACTGGTTCGATTCCGGTTCGAGGCACCAGGGAAGATTGCAGAGCGGCCAAATGCAACGGACTGTAAATCCGTCGACTTCGTCTTCGGTGGTTCGAATCCACCTCTTCCCACCAATCCTTATGGATAGGATAATTAATATTGCTAGTGTGGCTCAACGGTAGAGCAGCTGACTTGTAAGCATCATCATAAGATGAAATGAGAAAATTATGAAGATATTTAGAAGTCGTTCTAAACTATCAAAAATTGTTGATGCTGGTTACATCGTCAACTGCTAAAAAATTAAATATGCTAGTGTGGCTCAACGGTAGAGCAGCTGACTTGTAATCAGCAGGTTGGGGGTTCGATTCCCTTCACTAGCTCCATATATACCGCGTAATGCGGTATTTTTATTTTATATTTAAAAATTTTTATATATAATTTAATAAAAATTTATAGTTATTAAATATCAAAACTAACAGAATGTACGCTTTTGTCGCTTTATTATAAATTTTTGCGCAAAAAAATTCGGTATTGACATTTAAGTTTATGTATGTTATAATGTTTTTGCGAGGTAAAAAATGAAACTTAAACATTATGTGCAATTTTATAAATATATTAATGGTAAAAAATATTTTAAAGTAGAAGAAATTGAATCTAGAGATGTCTCTAAATTATCAATTGATGACGATGTTTTTACACTAGTAATATTTGATAGAATGATTGACGAAACTAATTATAAAGGCAAAGTATATCCTGTAGAAAGTGAGAAACTAAACCAGGAGTTATATTATGTTGGATATTTCTATTCGCTTGAAGATATAAAAGAAATTTATGGCAAATTTATTTATGATGAATTTGTATCAAATGAATATATTGGCGAAATTGTATGTCAAGTTGGGTTTAGTACGTGTGTTAAAAAAGATCAAGTAGAAAGAAAACTTGGGCATTTAATTACTCCTCCACATATTAAATTTAAAGATTTAGAAGAATTAAAAGCACGCAGAGAAGAAGTTAAAAATGCAAAAGGTAGTAGTGACATAGCGGAAATATAAAAACTAATATGCAAATTTATTTGAAAAAACTTGTTGCATTTGATATAATAACAATATGATAGAAAATTGTAAAAATTGTGGCGGGAAGTTGGTTTTTAGCCCAAAAGATAAAGGCAATATTTGTGAAAATTGTAGGTCAATTTTCCCTATACAGTATAACTATAACTTTAAGAAAAAACCTTTTGAAGAAAATGTGGAATTAAAGGTTGACAATTTTGCGCGCTCTCTTAAGAATATAAAATGTAATTCGTGTGGCGCTAATATGATGCTAAATAAATTTCAAACCCAGGCGACTTGTCCTTATTGCGGAAGTACAACGATAGAAGAAAGTAGTAAGAAGCGCCTAATGTATATAGATTCAATTATTCCATTTTCTTTTGGTAAAGCGGAAGCCTTAAAGAGATTAAAAAAAGAAGTGGCAAAGAAATTTTATGCGGATAAGAAAATCTTTAAAAATGTCAGTGAAAACGAAATTTACGGAGCATATGTCAACACATTTGTTTTTGATTTCAATACCGCAACGAGATATAGCGGAGTACTTTCCTATACAAAAAATATCAAAGACAGAGAAGGGAATTCTAAAACAATAACTGAACATAAAAATATTTCTGGTATCTTTGATAAAACCTATCGAAATTTAACAGTGGAAGCAAATTCTAATTTAGAGCAACGCGATCTACTTAGCGTAATGCCATTTGAGTATGGCTCTGCGGTTGATTTTCAAGACGATTTCATGCATGGATATTTATTGGAATATGAAGACAAAATGTTTAATGATTGTGTAGACTATGCAATGCATTTTATTGAAAAAGATGTAGAAAGGGAACTTTTGAAAAAGTACCAATGTGATAGCGTAGTTCATCTCTCATTGCATACGGATTATCTAGATAAAAAATACAACTATTGTTTGCTTCCAGTTTATTTCATAAGCAAAGTTGAAAAGAATAAAAAATACACCGTGATTATGAATGGACAAACTGGTAAAGTTGGACGATTGCCTAAAAATAAATTTAGAGTATTTTTAACTATTCTATTGTCACTTGGAATTTTAGTCGGATTTGTGCTATTAATATTATTTATGACAGGCAATATATCTTAATTAGTATAAAAATTTACGAGCGATCGCTCGTTTTTTTATTTAAAAAATTGACTAAAAGTAGATAAAAATGCTAAATTTTTTGTTAAATTTTTAATAAAATTGAAAATTTTTGCAAATTTTAGCAAGAAAACTGCCAATTTTTGTTAATTTTCTAACTTTTTTGTGTAATTTCGTGCAACTTTATGCCATCTTCTTGCAAAAATTAATTAAATTTATAAGAATTATCAATTTTTAGTCAAAAAATCAATAAAATTTACATAAATTTAGCGATTTTTAAAAAATTTAATTAATTTTTTATTAATGATGTAAGTCGATTTTTTATAAAAATTAAAATCAACAAACAACTACAAAATTCTACTGCATTTCAACAAATGTAGTTATTTTTTTTAAAATCTAATCCTTTAAAATTTAATTAAGGGGTGAAGAAATGCAAATAAAATCACGGATTGTAAATAAGACATTATATGTACTTTTGTCTGGCGAACTAGATGAATACACTGCGAAATCAGTACGAAAAAATTTAGATACACTTTTCGATACCGAGAAAGATTATGTCCAAATAGTTATGGACTTGAGCGAACTAACTTTTATGGATAGTACGGGTGTGGGTGTATTGATAGGGAGATATAAAAAGATGAGAGAATATAACAAACCTATCTTTATAACGAATCCATCTAGGAATGCTGAACGAATTTTTAAAATGTCTGGCTTATACGAAATAATGCCAAAAATAGTTTAAAGGAGAATAAAATGAATAATTCTATGGAAATTAAATTTAAAGCGATAGCAGAAAATGAAGCGTTTGCACGCAATGTAGTTGCCAGTTTTATATTACCACTTAATCCAAGTTTGAGCGAATTATCCGACATAAAGACGGCTGTTAATGAAGCGATAACGAATGTAGTCGTTCACGCATATCCTAATAAGGTTGGATTCGTAACTATGAAAATTTCTATTGTTGGCAGTAAGGTCAAGATTTCGATTTCGGATAACGGTGTGGGTATACAAGATATTGAACGTGCATTGACTCCTTTTTATACAAGCAAACCAGACGAAGAGCGCAGTGGCATGGGCTTTACTGTTATGGAAAGTTTTATGGATAAATTGGAAGTCAAAAATCAAAATGGGTTGGTTGTCAATATGGAGAAAGAAATTGAAGAGTCTGTAGTGGGGCTTTAAATGCTGACTAATGATGAAACTAGTAAACTCTTAACACAGGCAAAACAAGGTAACGATTTGGCAAAAGAAAAATTATTAACATTTAATTCCCCATTAATAAAAAGCATCGTAAAACGCTATCTAAATAAAGGGATAGAATATGATGACTTATATCAACTAGGGGCGCTAGGATTTGTTAAGGCGATAAAAAATTATGATCCAAATTTTAATGTTAAGTTTACGACATACGCCGTTCCTATGATTGCTGGTGAAATAAAGAGATTTTTGCGTGATGATGGCTCAGTTAAGGTGTCAAGGAGTGTAAAACATAATGCTATAAAAATGAAAAATTATATATGTGAATATAATCAAAAATTTAATACCAATCCAACTCTAGAACACCTTTCTAAACATTTTGATATGCCAATCGAAGATATTGTTTTTATTCTAGATGCGAATACTTCTACTTTATCGCTTAACGAGCATTTCAATGCAGACGATGACTCGACAACAATCATGGACAAACTTACGGACAATTTCACACCAGAGAATTATTTTGATAAACTTACAATTAGAGATATGATAGAAAAATTGTCCGCAAGAGAGAAGCAGATTATAATAATGCGATACTATTTAGACAAAACACAGAGCGAAATTGCAACGAGTTTGGGTGTTAGTCAGGTTCAAGTAAGTAGGATAGAGAATAAGGTTTTAAAACAATTAAGAGATGAAATTGATATTTAAAAAAAAGTGATTTTAATCACTTTTTTAATTTTTTGCACTATCAATGTTATCATGCATCTTATCATCGTTATTTATATTATAGATTGGATTTTCAACACCAGTTTCTGGTCGTAATTTTTTAAAAAATTTGGCAAATGAATTTTTGAAATCTTTAAATTTCGCGGATAATGTAGGAGCATCTCCTGTCTTATATGTGTCGATATTTTTCGATATATAAAATTTAAATTTCTTTTTTTCAAGTTTTTTGTTATTCTCTATATCTTGTGTATTATTATCCGTATCTACACCGTTTGTAGTATTCTCATTTGTTCTTGCATTAGGGTTGTCATGATAATAATTTGGCTGACCCATAGGAAGTTCATTATAAGGATTGTTGTATCCGTTCGCATACGGAGCGTTGTACATTCCGCGGTTCATGTTGTTTAGCCATGCTGTGTTAAAGAAAGAGTCAATGTTTTTCTCGTTTGAGTTATAGAATGTATCAATATTGCTTTTACTGATATTGGGAAGATAGTTATCAACATTAGAAAGCGTCTCGTTGTCTGCATTTTCAGTTGTATTAGTAGGATTATTAGCATTATCGGTATTTTCACTTATATTTCCGTCCTTATCTATTAAATAATCCTTAATAATAGGAGTTTCATCATTTCGTTTAAATCCATATAATATTCTACCAGTGTTATTAGGTGGAATGATATTATTTGAGTTAAAAATTTGGTTCATCATATATAGCGAATTAAGACCATTTTGAAGCATTTCGTTTCCATTTATTAAATTATCTAATACTATTAGATATTTTAAGTTCAAAGCATCTATTTGATTGCCCGAATTTTTCATAATGTTGGAAATGTCACTCAAACTAATATTTAGTTCTGTTGTAATAGTGCTTAACTGTCGTCCTAAGTTCTTTAATTGACTTGATTGTTCGCTGATAAATATGCGTTGTTCTGGAGTTAATTCAATTTCATTATTGTTTAATTTATTTATCAAATTTTGTGTTTCAACAATAGCGCTTGTAATTTCTTCTTTTAACTCACAAAATTCTTCGCAACTTTCATCTATATCGCTAGATAAAGAATATAAAGTTGATATTGATTCAAGAGTCTCTTTGTCTGTAATAGAATCTTCGTCCTGTTCATCGTTATTAGTTTCTTCGTCATCTGTTTCGTCGGTAAGTTCAGTATCATTGTCATTGTTTTTGTCTGTTACTAAATTATCATTACTCTCATTATTTTCAACTATGTTTTTGTTATCGTTGTTAGTATCGTTAAGTGTGTCATCGCTAATGTTAATGTTCTCGTTATCTAATGAATTTTCTTGCGAACTATTTGTAGAATCGGCGTCAATTTTTTTTTCAAGATTGCTTTCATTGTTATATAAAGAAATTGGCGGAATGTCTTTTTCATCTTCATAATAAGGTAGGGTCATAATTCCGTTCTCTTGATTATCACTTGCTGTCAATATTGTGTTATCGGGTGTAGAAAAAGACAGGTTGTATTTGTTTAATAATGTACGCTCAATTTTATCTTCATTTACATTTGAGTATTCATTTAATTGACTCGTAAATACATTTAAATTCTCTTGTAAAGTATCTTTTCCAATATCTGCAACAGTGTTGTTACAGCCAGAATATAATAAAGCACTGACTCCTAATATTGATAAGATTGGAATAAATTTTTTCATAATTTCACCTCGAAATTAGTTTGTACAAACATATTTAAAATATTTAAAATTTTAAAAAATTTTTTAAAAAGATGTTAAAAATAACTAAAATTCAATAAAATTACAGCAATTTTTATCCAATTTTTGAAATTTTTTAATTTTTTATAAATCAAAAGCGATTAAAATTTTATATCTTGTCTATCATTACTGCATGGATAAAAATAAGCGTAATACTAATTATAAGTTGTATGTGGAGTCAAAAGTTCCTAAGACAAAAGCATGGCCGTCGCTTTTTAAAGCGTTTTTGCTTGGTGGTATAATCTGTGCTATAGGGCAAGGTTTCTTCGACTTGTACTCATATTTTTTTCCTAATCTTGCAGAAAGCGAAGTGGCCACATGTATGCTTATGACCATTATTTTCATCACATGCTTATTAACCGGAATTGGTGTCTATGATGTGATTGGTGCCTGGGGTGGAGCGGGTTCTGTCATTCCAATAACAGGCTTTTCAAATTCAATTTCAAGTCCTGCTATTGAATTCAAAAAAGAAGGTATAATTTACGGTATATGTGTTAAGATGTTCACTATTGCAGGGCCAGTGATTGTATGTGGAGTAGTCGGTTCAATCGTGTCCGGAATAATAGGACTATTTATTTAGGAGTTATTATGCAAACTATAAAAATGAAAAATAAAGTTTATCTCCTAGATGGGTACAGCATGGTTGGTCCGCTAGAGGGAGCAGGTCCGCTAAAAGATTATTTTGATTACACTTTAAAGGACGATACTTTAAAAGAAAAAACATTTGAAAAAAGTGAAAGGAAACTATTGCTAGATATCATTAAAGGGGCTATAGAGAAAAGCGGGCTAAGTTTTAAGGATATTGACTTTTTCTTTGGTGGAGATTTGCTTAATCAAATAGTTAGTTCATCGTATACAGCGCGCGAATTATCTATTCCGTTTATAGGTTTATATTCTGCTTGTGCGACAATGGCAGAGTCACTTGCGCTTGCTTCAATTTTTGTAGACAACGGGCTTGCAGATAATGTTGTGGCAGGGACATGTACTCACTTCAGCAGTGCGGAAAGGCAATATCGTTTCCCACTAGAACTCGGGAATCAGCGTCCACCTACAGCACAATGGACAATAACTGGCGGTGGAGCAAGTGTTATTTCAAATAAAAAGAGTAAGATAAGGGTTAGCGCCGTAACTTTTGGTAAAGTTGTGGATTATGGTATTAGTGATGTAAATAATATGGGTGCCGCTATGGCGCCTAGCGCTTGCGATACAATTCTAAATCATTTAAATTCTATGGGCAAAAAAGTGAACGATTATGATTTTATTGCAACTGGCGATTTAGGGAAATTAGGTAGTGAAATTTTAATTGACTTAATGGAATATAACGGAGTAATTTTAGGAAGAAACTATGCAGATTGCGGGTGTATGATGTTTAACAAAAATCAGCATGTTTTTATGGGCGGAAGCGGGGCTGGCTGTAGTGCAAGTGTACTTAACTCGTATATTTTACACAAACTAAAAAATGGTGAATTTAGGCGAGTATTACTAGTTTCTACCGGCGCGCTGATGAGCACAACAACATCGCAACAAGGGGATACTATACCAGGGATAGCGCACGCCGTTGAACTTGAATATGTGGAAGAAGATAAAAATAAAATCGATAGCAAAAATTCAATTAAGAAGAATTTAGTTACCAATTCAAAACGCAAGAAAAGGAGAGAAAATGATTAATATATGGGATTATGTAATATCTTTTTTAGTTGGCGGATTTATTTGTTTTTTAGGGCAAATTTTGGTAATTAGAACAAAAATTACCACAGCGAGAATACTTGTGCTGTTTTTGATTATAGGAATGATTTTAGAAGTATTTAACGTATATGCTCCGTTTAAGGAATTCGCAAAAGCAGGAGCAAGCGTTCCGATAATTGGTTTTGGTGCAAGTTTGGCACGAGGCGCTATTATGGCGACAAAAGAATACGGAATAATTGGCATTTTTACTGGCGGATTAACTGCCGCGAGTGGCGGAATTTCTATGGCAATATTTGCATCATTCATATTTGCACTAATCTTTAATAGTAAGACCAAGCGTGGCGGGCATTAATTGTCGTATAATAGCGATTTAAAATAAAATTGGCATTTTATAAATATATTGATATATGAGAAAATTTAGCAAAAGGAAAGTTAGAATAATTATATTTCTTCTTTTTGCTATTATTTTTTTGTTAGTATATTATTTTAGTGTTACCAGTCCCATAATAAAGACATACACTTCGGCTGAAACGCGCGAGTTGACCGAAAAGGCAGTAAATATAGCAGTGAGCAGTGTTGTAAATAGAACGCTAAGTTACGATTCACTAATTGATGTTAACTATACAACTACCGGAGAAATAGCATCATTTTCAGCGAATCAATATGAGATAAATAGTATAACGCGTGAAATAATCAAGGAAACACAATATCAAATGAACACGCTTGGGGAAGATGGATTACGCATAAATATAGGAACATTTACGGGGATACCTTTCTTTATTGGGCGCGGGCCAAAAATTACGCTAAAACTCGTACCTGTGGGTGATGTAAGTAGTCAGTTTTCTAGTGAATTTAGTTCGGTGGGAATTAATATGACTAAACATACTCTCTATCTTTACATAAATGTTCATGTAACCATTATTTTACCAATTCATGCGTATGAAATATATTCTACGGCTCAAGTATTGCTCGCTGAGAGCATAATTGTAGGTAGAGTACCCGAAGTATATTTAAATGGTGGTAGTTTAGGTCAGGCGCTCGATTTAGTGCCATAAAATGTAAGGAGATAATAGGAGATATAACAATTAAAAATAATATAATAATTCAAAATATCTAACATAAGGTTTAAAAAACAATTGAATAAAAGTGTTTGTTGTGATATAATAACTACATGTTATATTTCGATAATGCTTCAACCACTAAAATATCGAAGTCCGCGTTAGATACATACACTAAATCTAGCGAACTTTTTTACAATCCTAGTGCATTATATTTGCCAGCCGTTAAGGTTAGTAAAGAGTTAGAAAATGCACGGAATTTCTTTTTAAAATACTTCAATGCAGATAAAGGTTCGACTTTTATTTTTACAGGTTGTGCAACCGAATCTAATAATTCAGTATTAAAAAGTGCTATTACTCGTAAGGATAAGAAATACATTTTTAGCGCAGGCGAGCATAGTTCAGTGCATAATACGGCTAAGTATTACCAAGAGTTAGGATATAATGTAGTATTTATCCCGCTCAAATCTAATGGAAGTATTGATATTTCTAAATTAGAATGCGAGTTAGACGATAGCGTTGCACTTGTGTCATGTATACATGTTAGTAACGAAACTGGTGCAATTAATGATATTAAAGAGATAGTACGAATGGTTAAGAGTAGGTGTAGAAATGCGTTAGTGCATGCAGATGGCGTTCAAGCAGTTGGAAAAATTAAGATTGACTTGACAGATTTAGGGGTTGATTATTATACAATTTCTGCACATAAAATACATGGGCCAAAAGGCATAGGTGCGCTATACATAAAGAATATTAACAAATTTAAGCCATTCATTATTGGCGGGGAGCAAGAAAAAGGTTTGCGCGCTGGTACTGAAAATATTCCCGCAATATTAAGTTTTAAAACAGCGCTTGAAGAACTTAAAATTAAGGACTATACAAAACTTAAAGAAACAATAATATCAAATTTAAACTGCGATTATAAATTAGTTTCGACTGATAATTGTGTTAGCAACATCATCTCTATTTGTTTCAAGGGTGTGCGTGCGGAAACTATTCAACACATGTTAGAAGGATACGACATTCTCATAGGAACAGGGTCGGCATGTAATAGCAAGGCTGGATTAAATAGAGTCGTTTCTCAATTAGTACCGCGTGAATATGCTCAAGGTGCCATTAGACTTAGTTTTGAAGATGTTACCATAGAAGAATGCAAACAGGTGGCGGAAGAATTGTCGTCTGCTGTTAATCAATATATTAAAAGGATAAAATAATGAATAATGTAATATTAATACGCTTTAATGAGATACATTTAAAAGGTGGAAACAAGAAATACTTTACAAAATTATTAGTAAATAATATAAAATATGCTCTACACGATTTTGAATGTAAAATAGAGAATATTCAAAACAGGATTGTTATTCGCGATTATACAGATGAAAGCGGAATTATTGAAGCGTTAAAATGTGTTTTTGGTATACATTCCATATCTCCTGCTATAGAGTTAGATAATGACCCTAAGTTGATTAGTGATTTTGTGGCTACAATTAAGGTGGAAGGTGGTTTTAAGTGTGATGTCAATCGTGCGGATAAAACATTTCCTATTAAGTCAAATGATTTTAATGCAGACTTAGGTGAAATCGTATTAAGTAATAACAAAAATGCATATGTAGATATTCATAATCCTGATACTGTCATACATGTGGACATTCGTGAAAACGGAAAGACCTTTATTTTCCACGAAATTATTTATGCATATTCAGGTTTACCGCTAGGGGAGAATAGAGACGGGTTATTGCTATTAAGCGGAGGGATAGATAGTCCTGTCGCAGGATTTTGTATGGCAAAACGCGGGTTAAGACAAGATATATTACATTTTGATAGTTTCCCATATACTAGTCCACAAGCAAAAGAAAAAGTTATAACTCTTGCAAAAAGTATAAAAAAATTTATTGGTGCAAAATATATGTATATTTGCTCTATGACTAAATTACAAGAAGAGTTTCATGTGTCGTGTGCTAGCGAATACGCAATTAATTTATTAAGAAGGTCAATGATAAGAGTAGCAAACAAACTTTGTGAAAAATATAAATATAAAACCATAATTACAGGCGAAAGCCTTGGTCAAGTTGCAAGCCAGACAATAGAGAGTTTAACCACGACGAACGCTGTGGCTGAATATCCGGTCCTTCGTCCATTAATTAGTTTTAATAAAGATGAAATTATCGAAATTGCTAAGGAAATAGGCACATACGAAACAAGTATATTACCATATGAAGATTGTTGTACCGTATTTTTACCTAGAAACCCTGTAATTAAGCCTAAGATAAAAGAGGCTGAATTTGAAGAGAGTAAAATCAACTTGGATTATTTAATATCGGCAGTAATAGATAATATTGAAATTATTAAGTTATAAAACTATATATAGTGTATTATACATACTACATACACAATTATTTGATTAAATTATTAATTGTGTATCCTTTTTATATTAAAACTTGCTTGACAATTATACCTTATATATTATATAATTAAATTGTTGCAAAGGCGACGAAAAGGTGGGAAATTATGCAAATATATAGTATGCTTATGGTAAGCACACCTGTCGCATGGATTTTATCAATAGTTATGTTAGCAATCGGTGTTGGAGTAGGTTCTGGCATATTTGCGATTGTTATGAATAAAAAATCTAAATCAGCAAATGTAAAAGCAGATAAAATTCTCGACGAGGCTTACAAACAAGCGGAACAAATTAAAAAAGACGCTGAACTCGCGAAAAAAGAGCAAGTTGAGCAAACTTATAGCGAGATTAGTCTATTAAAATCTACTTTTGAACAGGAAAATAAAGAGCGTAGAGAAGAGTCCAAACGCAATGAAGAAAGATTATTTGCGCGTGAAGAACTTCTTACTAAGCGAGAAACTGCACTAGATAAAAAAGTAGAAGAATTAGAACAAGCAAAAGAGCGCGTGCAAAATCAAATTTCAGCGCTTAATTCAAAAGAAGAAGCATTAGATGATTTACAAGCAAGCATAGTAAAAGAACTTGAAAAAGTTAGTGCTATGACTAAAGAAGAAGCCAAACAGGTTATAATCGATAGATATACAGAAGAAGCAAAAATTGACGCAATTAAAATTGCGAAGGAAATTGAAGATAAAGCCAAGGAAGAAGCGGATAAAAAGGCTAGAAACATTATAACTCTTGCTATTCAAAAATGCGCAGTTGATAATACTAGCGAAGTTACAACAAGTGTTGTTGCTCTCCCTAGTGAAGAAATGAAAGGCCGTATCATTGGTAGAGAAGGACGAAATATTCGTGCGTTAGAAGCAGCAACGGGTATTGATTTCATAGTAGATGATACACCTGAAGCAATTACTTTATCAGGTTTTGACCCAGTTAGAAGAGAAGTGGCTCGTATATCGCTAGAAAAATTAATTTTAGATGGTCGAATTCACCCCGCGCGTATTGAAGAGATAGTTCAAAAGGTACAACGAGATGTTGAAGAAACTATTAAAGAAGCTGGTGAAAATGCCTGCTTCGACGCGGATATTCACAACATTCACCCTGAAATTGTAAAAGTTTTAGGTAGATTAAAATATCGTACAAGCTATGGTCAAAATGTACTAAATCACTCACTTGAAGTATCATACATCGCAGGCATGCTCGCTGCAGAAGTGGGAGCGAATGAAAAGGTCGCTAGACGCGGTGGACTCTTACATGATTTGGGTAAGGCTGTAGACCATGAAGTAGATGGCACTCACGTTTCAATCGGTGTAGAACTTGCTAGAAAATATAAAGAGAGCGAAGCGGTAATTCATTGTATTGAAGCGCACCATAATGATGTTGAACCTAGGACGATTGAGGCTGTTTTAGTACAAGCGGCGGACGCAATTTCTAGTGCACGTCCAGGAGCAAGACGCGAATCAATAGAAAACTATATTAAGAGATTGCAGGAACTTGAATCTATAGCTAATGGATTTAATGGAGTAGAAAAGACTTACGCTATCCAAGCGGGTAGAGAAATTCGTGTTATGGTTAAGCCTGAGCAAATCAGTGATGAAGAAGCACAAATTTTAGCCCACGACATAGCAAAGGAAATCGAAGCAAAACTCGAATATCCAGGGCATATTAAAGTAAATGTAATTCGTGAATCTCGTTTCACTGATACTGCAAAATAATATAAAAAAATAAAAAAGCGAGTCGTTTTGACTCACTTTTTCTTTAATCTTCTTGTTTCATATCTTCAAATAAAATTCAATAACATGTAATCTTTCCTTGACAATAAAATTTAAGTATTGTATAATATAAAGATAGAGGGGAGTGGCTCAACGGTAGAGTAGTGGTCTCCAAAACCATTGGTTGCGTGTTCGAATCGCGTCTCCCCTGCCAAAAATATGAAAAAAGTTGTGATTTATACTGATGGAGCGTGCAGTGGAAATCCAGGCGCTGGCGGTTGGGGCGCCGTTCTTTTTTATAAGGATAATATGCGAGAAATTAGCGGATATTCCCCAAATACCACTAATAATCAAATGGAGTTAACTGCAGCAATCAAGGCACTCGATATGTTAAAAGTCCCATGCGAAGTTGACCTATATAGCGATAGCGCATATTTAATCAATGCGTTTAAAGAAAATTGGGTAACTAGTTGGCAATTAAATGGTTTTAGGACTTCAAATAAAAAACCGGTGCAAAATGTTGAGTTATGGCAACAATTAATAGAATTTAACAATATGCATAAAATCAACTGGATAAAAGTAAAAGGTCATGCAGATAACAAATATAACAATCGCTGCGATGAACTCGCAACAGGTGAAATTGCTAAACACCAAAATGATTAAATACCTGTGACAAAAAAGGAAGAATTAAATTTTCTTCCTTTTTTAATAAAGTTTATTTTTCTATAACTCTTTGCGTCTAAATATTAAACCGCTTAATAGGTTAAATACGAGTACGAATAGAACTATCATAACTATCGTTAAAGTTAAACCCGTACCAGCATAAATTTTTGAGCCGAGTAAGAGATAGAAGAAATTAGAATTATTAGCGTAAATACTACTTCCAAATAGGGCATATAGAGATATATGTGAGAACGGATAGTATGTAAGCCAACTATTAACTCCGGTTACAAATACAGGGAGTAATGTATTAATTAGATATAATACTAAAAGAATTGTTACACTTAATAAATCCGATTTTAACAGGCATGATAGGAACATCGCAATAGATAAATATACCATAACTTCAAATATTAGGCTCAAGATGTAAATTAGAATCATACAAATTGGGTGCATAGTAATTGCTGTCGTTCCATTAAATATAGTTAAAATTTCCAAACTTTCGAAACTATATACAGCACCGCCGACTAGAATTGCGATTATTGAACTAAATATAATCATAATTATTGACATGATTAATATTGCTAGAAACTTTCCAAATAAAATGCTTAACCTGCTTACTGGGCGTATAGCATAATATCGCATAGAGCCTTCTTTTATTTCCCCGGCGATAGAATGGCAACCTGCCATGACTGCGTAAACTATAATTACAAATGAAAATAATTTTAGAATAAAATATGCGTAATCATAAGCGTTAGTCTCTGTATTTGAAGTCACACTGATAGTGAGAGGGTGAGCGTAATCAGTATCAATCTTATTATTGTCAAACAAATAAGAATATTTAATTAAATTTGAATTTGCATTATATTCGCTATCTTGATTTAAATATAGTAGATTCATTTGTTGAGTTGTGCTAGTTAGAGAGAATGCTCGCGTCATAAGTTCGTAATCTACTAGTTGCGAATATACATAACATGTAGCGGTATATTTATTACACAATTCAGCCATTTCATTAATTTTATCTTGATTTAAATTTACACCATCGTTGTCATTTAACGCTTCATTGTATAAATTGTTAATTTCAACTAAAATTAAGCTTAACCTAGCCTGTAGAGTAGAGTATTTTGTTGTAGAAGAACTAGTAGAAGTGTAGTTTAATTTAAATCCCTCATTTAAGTTGGAATAAATAAATGAATTTAAACATTTTCTTAGAGTAGGGAGATATTGATTTTCAAATTCTTCGCAAATATTTGCGGGGTCGTTTGTAACTGTGCTTAGTAGTGTACTTGAAACGCTATAAACATTATTGAAATCATATGAATTTTGTTCAGTCGTAATGATTGGGTAACTGCCTCTGCTACCATAAGTATAACCATTTGTTACAGTATAATATAAAGTTCTATAAGACGAAAGTACACCATTTCTACGGCTTTCCATTTCAGCATCATTCACGGATAAATTAGGATTTCTAGAAGGAGAGTAGTCCGCATATAAATCTAGCCTATCTATAAATTCTCTATAAAGATAGTTTACATAGGTGTTGTACGTCATGCCATTTATTTCATAGTTATCAATTTTACTAATGGTGGTCGAAACTAGATTATCTGCTTCGTCTTTATATCCGTCGTTAGTAGATGTTTCAGTCCCAACAAAGCGTCTATAATTCTCTATTACGCTGTAATTTTGGTAAGTATTATCCGTTGTGCTATAAGATGTAGGATTATAAATAAAGACGCCTAAAACGAGAATAACGGCAAGCAAAACTGCTAGAATGTATATTCCAGGTTTGGCGACAATCTTTTTTAATTCAGCACTAATAACTTTAAACATATTTCTCCTTATGTATTTTAAACAATACTCGTAGATGGTCTTTCCTTGTGTAATAACTCAAAATAAAGTTCTTCTAATGTCTTTTTAATCTTTTTAATTTTATAAATCTTAACTCTCTTGTATGTTAAAAATGAGATGACCGTTGCGATATTTGCTTCCTTTAAAGGAAGAATGACCGAATTTGCAACGACTTTGCTATTAATCTTATATTTTTTCTTTAATAGCATTGATGCGTAGTTTGGATAGTTGCAAACTAATTGTATGCGTTGCTTTGATTCAACAATTCCGCTAAGTTCTTCCATACTCTTGTGTTCAATCATTCGACCGTTATTAATAACCCCAATCACATCGCATAGTTGCTCTAATTCTGCAAGATTATGGCTAGAAATAATTATCGCTATATTTTCTTTTTTTGCTAACGCTAAAAGAATGTTTCGAATTTCAACTATACCATTTGGGTCCAATCCATTAGTAGGTTCGTCTAAGATTAAAAGTTTTGGCTTATTTAGTAGTGCCTGAGCGATTCCTAGACGCTGTTTCATTCCTAACGAATAGGTAGAAACTTTATCTTTAATACGATTTTCCATACCTACAAGTTTAACTATCTGGTCTATTCTACCTAATGCCTTTTTACCATAAAAACTAGCAAATAATTTTAAATTCTTTAATCCAGATAAGTAGGGGTAGAGTTGTGGGATTTCGACCACTGCACCGGCATTGGAAATTGCATGTGTAAAACTATTTTCTATACTAAATCCGCATATTCTAACTATTCCATGAGTTGCGGGGGTTAGTCCAGTAATCATTCTAATAGTTGTTGATTTTCCAGCGCCATTAGGTCCAACAAAACCAAATATCTGCCCAGGAAATACGGAGAAGGTCACATTATCAACAACCTTTTTATTCCCGTACACCTTAGTTAAATTTTCAATTTTTAAAACAGGTAACATTTAAACTCCCATTAATTCTTAGTTTTGTTTAATTTATTCATAAAAATGTAAGTAAAGAGCAAATCCATAAAAATCGTAGTCCCAGAAAGTAGTATTGAGTAGAAATTAGAATAATTTGACCAACTGGCGAAATTGTCAATACCGATAGATGTATTTAAAATGATAACGATAATAAATAATACTACATAAAGCACTATTGATAATATTATACGCTTCTTTAAATTCAATTTTAATGGAGCGAATTCGTATTTTAATCTCAGTTTGTCCATATTAAATATTAATATAGCAGGGTAGAAGATGGAGAAACCTATTCCAAGGATTAAAACAACATAATAACTCGGGCTAGTGCCCGTAAATGATGTGATTATAGAAGATATTATTAGAGTTAATATCATATATGCAGATGTAACTAGCGATTTTGAAACTAAATTTTTTATTGTTCGCTTAGAAGATACGTATTCAGGTACAGTTTTTAAGTCCTTATAGTCGACATATTCTATTTCATCATCTTTTTTGTTTACCTGATATTCAATCGGTTGAGTAGATGATTTATCGCTATACAATGACTTAAGTTTGGCTTTATATTCATTAGACAAGGTATGTTTTTCAGTAAACTTTGAGACCTCTTCACTACTAGCAAAATTCTCAACACTTTGTTCATTCTCATTTTTTAACAAACTTGAATTATTTAAATTTATATCAGTTTCTGTGGCATTGTCAATGGAGTTCGACGAGAATATTTCGTTTGTAGGGAGAACACTAGGGAGAGGTGAACTATCATTAGAGGCATTAGATTCGGCAAGAATGTCCATGATAGAAACATATTTGTCATCTTTCTTACTAGTTTCAAAATTTTCATCAAAATGATTCTCAGTTTTTGGAACAGACGAAGTAACAAATTTTTCTTCGCGTGACGCATAATCTTCATCTTTTATAGGTTCGTTTGTATCTTCGTTATCGCCCGACATTATAAGTTTTACTAATTCGTCAAAAGATGGAAGGGTAGAGACTTGTGCCTTTCCGTTTGCTGTGATTTTATAGTAATGACGTTTTCCACCAATGTCACTATCTTCCCAATACGAAGAAATAAACTTAGATTTCTCTAATTTTTTTAAAATAGTATATAAAGTTGGCTGTTTAATAATAATATGGCCGTTAGATGCAGTTTCTATTTCCTTAGTAATTTCTAAACCATATTTATCCCCATTATTTAATTGGAGTAGAATTAAAGGTATCAAATCCGCAGTTTTCATAAAATTATTATATAATAATTTTTCTTATTAGTCAATAGTTATCTAAAATTAATGAAAATTTGTACAAAAAAGAATAAGGTGAAATCCTTACTCTTAAAGAAAAACTAAAATTTATTGCGAATTAATCCTACAACTTTTCCTAAAATAACACACTGGTCAGTAACTATAGGGCGCATAAACGAATTTTCAGGCTGTAATCTAAAATATCCATTTTCGCGATAAAAGCGTTTAACAGTGGCTTCATTTTCTATAAGACAAGCAACAATTTCCCCATTGTTTGCAACAGATTGCTTTGAAATGACTACATAATCGCCGTCGTAAATTCCAACATTAATCATGCTATCACCTTTAACTTGTAAAATAAACATATTATTCCCAACAAAGAGATTTTCATTTACTAAAACTTTGTCTACATAGTGTTCTTCAGCAAGTATAGGTTGCCCGGCAGCGATAGTTCCTATTATTGGAATAGTAATACTTGGCGGAGTTTCTTCATTAAGTTCTATCGCTCTATTTTTATTAAAATCTCGCGAAATTTTACCTTCTTTTTCCAATTTCCTTAGATGGTACATAGCACTAGATGTTGAATCAAAATTTAGACTCTTACAAATTTCACGCACGGTAGGGGGATATTTATTTTCTCTCATGAACGATATAATAAAATCGTATGTCTTTTGGGTATTATTCATATAATTCTCCTAACACAAATTTAACATAAAATCAAACAAATGTCAAACATTTCTCAAACATTTGTTCGATAAATTAAAAATTTTATTTAGAAAATTTTAAAAAGAAAGATTTATAAGAGTATGTAGATATAGTGTATTATATTATTAAAATACACAGTATCTAGTTATTATTAAGTTTTACTTTGCCCGCGACTGATTTGCGAATATCATCACTAATGGCAGCGTAGTGTTTTTTAGTAGTATTTACATCTTTATGACCAAGTACTTCTGCGACTATATAAATATCTTTAGTTTCATTATATAAATTCGTGCCGTATGTCGAGCGGAGTTTATGCGGAGTAATATTTTTAAGCGGAGTGGCGACTTTAGCATATTTCTTTACTAAATATTCCATCGCGCGTACCATCATACGCTTTCCTTGACTAGAAATAAATAGCGCGCGTTCTTCTTTTGGTAAATTTAATGTATCTCGATATGCCAGGTACTGCTTTAATGCTTCGGCTGTTTCCTCACCAAAGTATAAAATTACTTGATTACCACCTTTTCGAGTTACTCTAAACGAATTTAGGTTAAAATTTATATCGTCAACATTAAGTCCAACACATTCACTAACACGAATACCAGTTGTGAGAAACAGTGAGAGAATAGCATTATCTCTAACCTTAAATTTTTCATTGTATTTTTTCTGGTGTTCGCTAAATCCAGATAGAGTATCGCACGAATACATTAGTTCGGTGGTCTCTTGTGGTTCAAGACGAATTATCGGCTTTTCGTGTAGTTTAGGACTTGCAACTTTACTAGCCACGTTGGCTTTAAGCATATCTTTATTGAAAAAATACTTAAAAAAGGCACGTATTGTTGAGAGTTTCCTTAGTTTCCCTCGCTCACCATTTGTAATGATTTTTCCATTTTCTTTATCGTAATAGGATAGAGATGCCATAAAACGCTCAATAGTTTGGGAATCCAAGGTGTCAATATCTGCGAGCGTTATACTTTTAATCTCACGACCAACAAAATTCGTTTCATAGGTAACTAAATAAGAGAAAAATGTTTTTAAATCTACCGCATAATTAAGTCGAGTGAGTGGAGTAGTGGTGTCTTGTATTCCAATAAAAAATATTGAACAAAACGCAGGTAAATCGGCTAACATTTCGTTTAATTTACGCATATTATTACGGTTTCTATCCAAATAGTAATTAGATGACATAATTATATTATAATATATCTTTGCGTAAAAAACAAATGATTTTTTATGAATTTTATTAAAATTTTATTATGAAATTGTATTTTGTTGCAAAAAATAGACGCATGTGCTATAATCAATACAATTAAGAGGTAGAGAAAATGATTGACATTAATTTTTTAAGAACTAACCCAGATATTGTGAAAGAAAACATAAAAAAGAAGTTTCAGGACCATAAATTGCATTTAGTAGATGAAGTTATTGATATGGATATTAAAGTTCGTGCTTTAAAAAAGGAAGGAGATGACCTTCGCGCAAAAAGAAATACTCTATCAAGCCAAATCGGTGCGCTCATGAAAGAAAAACGAGTTGATGAAGCAAATAAAATCAAAGCAGAAGTCGTATCGAACAATGAGCGAATTGCGACTATTGAAAAGGAAGTTAGCGACTTAGACGCGAAAATAAAGCACGCTATGATGAGCATTCCAAATATTATTGCAGATGATGTCCCTATTGGAAAAGATGATAAATCAAATGTCCAAGCACAAACCTTCTTAGAGCCAAAAGTCCCAGATTTTGAGATTCCTTATCATACTGAAATTTTAGAAAAATTAGACGGAATTGATGTTGATAGTGCTAGGCGCACATCAGGTCAAGGGTTTTATTATCTAACAGGGGATATTGCGCGTCTTCATAGTGCAATTTTAGCATACGCTCGTGATTTTATGATTAATAAAGGTTTTACTTATGTCATACCGCCATTTATGATACATGGTAGTGTTGTCGAAGGCGTAATGAGTTTCGAAGAAATGGGGAATATGATGTATAAAATAGAAGGGGAAGACCTTTATCTTATCGGTACTAGTGAACATAGCATGATAGGGCGCTTTATGGATACCATTATTCCAGAAAATAAACTACCAATTACTCTAACATCATATAGTCCATGTTTTAGAAAAGAAAAAGGTGCACATGGCATAGAAGAGCGTGGAATTTATCGTATACATCAATTCGAAAAGCAGGAAATGATAGTTATCTGTAAACCAGAAGATAGCGAAAGTTGGTATGAGAAAATGTGGAACTATACGGTAGAACTCTTCGTATCCATGGAAATTCCGGTTAGAACATTAATATGCTGTTCAGGAGATTTAGCAGACTTAAAATATAGAAGTCTAGATGTCGAAGCATGGAGCCCTAGACAAAAAAAATATTTCGAAGTTGGCTCATGTAGTAATCTTTCAGACGCTCAGGCGCGTAGATTAGGCATTAGATATAAAACCGAAAAAGGAAATGTATTTGCGCATACATTAAATAATACGGTTGTAGCACCGCCTAGAATGTTAATTGCTTTTGTAGAAAATCATCTACAGGCGGACGGAAGCGTAACTATTCCTGAAGTTTTATGGCCATATATGGGAGGAACAAAAGTAATAACTCCTAAAAAGTAACATATAAAAGACTAGCAAGTTAAACTTAAATTCGCTTGCTAGTTTTTTTATATAAGATTTTTTACACAAAGATAATGTTTGTTTATTAGATAAAATTAGTTTAGTCCACGCTGTTTCGATATTTCATAAAGGCAAACGGTGGTGGCATTAGCGACATTTAATGAATCTATACCTTTTCGCATATTTATTTTTACTAAATGATTGGCCTTGTCTTGCCAATATTTTGATATACCAAAAGTTTCATTCCCTATAACCAACACTGTGGGCTTTTTAAAGTCACACTCGCTAATCATAATGAATATAACAATATAGTTAGTTTTTTACGCAAAGATGTAATTATTTGATAATAAGATAAAATGTGACATGTTTTTGAAATATTAAATGGTATAAATGATAGAATATAACAATAAGTATAGTAAACCTGAGAGATGATAGGGAATTTCGCAATTTATTCAAAACAACTTAAAAGGCATATCACCACAAAATGCTCTCAGGCGAATTGATTAAAATTTAGTTAAGTAATTATTCACATGGATTTACAATTTTTTACTCAATCAATACCAATTTTATAAATGGCCTAAAATCTGCGCTGAGACAAATTGAAATAAGTTAAAATAAGGTATTGGTCATGTAGATTTTAAAAATTAAGTTAACCGGGCAACAATCTTTAGTCAAAGTGAAATTGCATGCTGATACAATAAACTTATAAAAACAATAAATACGAAAATTTATAAAAATAAACCAAAATTTATTATGTGGACAATTAAAACTAAATCTTGTCGAATAATGTCAAACTATATAGATTAATTTAGAATCTGTGGACAAAAATCGGGTTTTCCACAGATTTTTTGCTCAAAATCGTCATATCTTTGCGCAAAAGAAGAGTTTTGCGCAAAGATGTATGTATAAAAATCTACACCACTCCGCTTTTGTCCACAAATATATTTTCTCTACCTAACTAAGATTTTAGTAACATATAGGCTCAAAATTAAGCGACAAATTAATTCTTATATAAGTAAACTTTGTTCTTGCAATCCAAATAGCATTACAATTAAATGGAATTGTTCCAGAGCAAATAACTAAAACATTTGTTTATCAAAACACTGATTTATGTCAACATACTAGATTAAGTTAATCTTAATATAAATTAGTTGCTATAACCAAAACCAGCAATAAATTTATCTAATTAGTCTTACTAATGTAATTCATTGTCACGCAAATTTACTCTACACTACTCTACTGCGCTTTATATATATTTGTATTATATCTTTGCGTAAAAAATTCATTCTAACTTATTTCGTTAAAATGAATGTAAACTATATTACCTCGAACTAAATATTTTTAAACAATTAGTCTACGAGAGTTTTAATCGCATTCATAAGTCCAAGTTTTCCATGTTTATATGTCAAACAACCTTGGAGATATCCTGCATAAGGTTCGCGCATCGGTCCGTCGCAACTTAGTTCAATACTACTTCCTTGATTAAAACTACCGCTAGCCATGATGATAAGGTCTTCGTAACCGTCCATCTCTCCCGCTTCTAAAATTGAGTCACTATCTATCGCACTACATGCTTGAATTGCGCGAGCAAAATTAACTAATTTGTCTCTATCTTTAAATTCAATAGTGCAAACGATATCACTAATTGGTTGGTTTACACTAGGAATAGTTTTATATCCTAAAGATGAAAGAACGCTTGAAGTTAGACGAACCAATTTCATGCTTTCTCCTACAACATGCGGAGCCATAAAGACGCCTTGAAAGAACGCCTTATAACCAGGTTCATAAGAGCCATTATCTACACTTAACGCAGGGCTCATCATCTTATATGAAATTAACTCAATTAATTCACTCTTCCCCGCTATATATCCGCCAGTTGGCGCTATTCCTCCTCCCATGTTTTTAAGTAAAGAACCAATAACTAAATCTACTCCTACATCAGTAGGCTCTCGTATTTCAGTAAATTCGCCATAGCAATTATCTACTACGATGTATGCGGAAGTAACTTGTCTAACATATTTTACCAAACTTTTTATTTGGTCGATGGTGATTGCGTTTCTAAGGGAATACCCTCGTGAACGTTGGATATAAATCACTTTTGGTGTATATTTTTTTATCGCACTAAGGATATCAGGTACATTAAAATCATTGTTTATTAAATCTATTTCATGGTAGCTGATTTTATAGTCTTTAAGTGAGCCAATATCTCGCCCTTCTTCCCCGAAAATAACTCGTTTTAGAGTGTCATATGGAGTACCGCTTACACAAAGCATATTATCGCCAGGTCGTAAAATTCCTAAAAGTGATTGACTTATTGCTTCAGTTCCGCAACTAATCAAAGGAGAAACGAATGCACTCTCGGTATGAAAAATTGAAGCAAAAACTGCACTTATTTTTTCCTTACCAACATCGTTATGCCCATAACCAGTACTCCCAATAAAATGGTACGATTGAATATGATTTTCATTAAAAGCATTAAGTACTTTAAGTTGATTTTTTAGTTCAATCTCATCAATAGCATTAAAAAGATGCGCAATTTTTTTTTCGCTATCATTTACTAGTTTTAAGATATTTTCATTAATTTCTATCATTCTCTCTCCTTTAAAAATTCGACTATAGATTCTTTCGCTTCATTTAAAGTGCAGAGTTTTAGTTCTGGAATAGTCTTTAAAAAAGTTAATTGTCGTTTACAATAGTTGCGTGAATGTTGTTTTATAAGATTTACTGTATCGTCTAGATTAGTTTTATTTTGAAAATAATCGAACCACTCTTTGTATCCAATACTATTCATTGATTGCATGTCCTTAGTTGCTCCACTATCTATTAGTTGTTCGACTTCTTCTTTTAGCCCTAAGTTCATCATATGGTCTACACGCTCATTTATCTTTCTATAGATTTGTTCTCTATCATCGACTATTCCAAGTGCCAGGACATTAAAATTAGTTAAAATACTATCCATTTTAACCTCATCTATCCCGCTCTCTTCTAGTTCAAGATAGCGAATTACCCTCTTTAGATTATTTGGGTGGACTGAATTTGCCTTAATGGGATTTTTATTTTTTAGAATGTCGTGTACATAATTATTCCCATATTTTTCAGCCAATTTTTGATACTTTTCTCTAAATTCGAGATTGGATTTTTCACCTAAACTATAACCACTAATGAGGGCTTTAATATAAAGACCGGTTCCACCGACAACAATAGGTAGTTTCCCACGAGATGTAATGTCAAGTATAGCCTGCTCACAATCCTTAATAAATTCACCGACATTATAATTTTCATCAAAATTTTTAATATCTATAAGGTGATGTTTAATCTCTTCGCGTTCACTTTTCGTTGCTTTTGCACTTCCAATATCAAGTCCCTTATAAATCTGCACGCTATCGGCTGATATTATCTCACCATTAAACTCCTTTGCAATATTTAGTGCAAGTCCACTCTTTCCGCTGGCAGTAAGCCCAGTTATTATCACTATCTTTTTCATACTATTCTTTTAAACCACTTCTCAATCTGTGCGCGTGAAATAACAGTTATAACAGGTCTTCCATGTGGACAAAGAAGAACTGGATTTTTTAAGTCTAAATCACGTAGTAACTCTTTAATTTCTTGTTCGCTTAACGTCATTCCTGATTTCACACTTGATTTGCATGCTTTCTGCATTAAATAGTGCCTAATCTCGTTGTCCATGCTCGGTTTTAGGTTTTTCATATCGTGTATTAAATCATCTACGAAATCCTTTAAATTAATATCTTTTAACTGCATAGGAATAGAATTGATAATTATCTTATTGTCGCCAAAACTATCCACATCAAAACCTAATTTACTAAGTTCATCTTTCAGCGATAGAATAAAATCAACTTCCTGCACGCTCATCTCTTGTACGTAAGGAATTAGTAAATCTTGAATAATAACATTTCTATTGTTCACCATTTCAGTAAATTTATCATAATTTAATCTTTCATGTCCAGCATGGAAATCAAGCATAAGCACTTTATCTTCATATTCTAAAATAACAAATTCATTAAATAGTTGTCCAACTATCTTATAGTTTAAAACATCTTCAATATTCGTGTAATGAGAATTTTCTCTGTCTTCTTTGATGTCGTTTGATGTTTCGTTTACTTCGTTGATTTTAGTATTAAATTCGATTTCATTATTGTGTTTTAGATTTGTTGCAGAATCTTCATATAAATTTTTTGATTTTTCGGTGTTCTTTAAATCAAATATTGTGATTGGTGAATATTCTGTTTGACGGAAAGTATAATTTTGATTTATCTTAATATTCGTCGGCTCTAATTCAATTTCTTTTAATGAATTTATATCGGTTTTTATTAGATTTTCACTTAAATTTTCACCCGTTTCAGGTTGAATCGAATTATTACTAAAACTAGGTGTAGGATTAATGAAATTATAGATAGCAGAACGAACTGCAGTATAAACTAAATCATAAATTTTACTAGGATTAGAGAATTTTACATTCATTTTGCTCGGGTGAACATTTACATCAACGTCAACTTTAGGCATATCTAAATTTAGGACATATACAGGGAATTGTCTAGTCATTAGATATTCTTCATTTGCCATATAGACTGCTTTTGAAACAATTTCATCTATAACATAGCGCGAGTTTATCATTAGAGTTTGATAAGTTGTATTTGGTTTACTGTAGCCTACTTTTGAAACATAACCATATAGATGAAGATTTCCTATTGTTTTATCTACGGGCATAATATTTTGTGTAAATTCTTCACCATATATACAATATATTGCATCTAAAAGCGTGTTACCATGCGTTTGATAAATAATTTTTCCATTGGCAGAATATTTAAAATTAACGGTTGGGTGCGCCAAAATGTAGCGTGAAATTATATTGGTTATTTGATTTTCTTCTGTTTTAGGTTTTTTTAAGAACTTTCGTCTAGCTGGTGTATTATAAAACAAATTGCTTATTTCAATTTTAGTACCTATATCGATAGTAGAAGGAGAAATAATAGAAAATTCTCCTCCATTTACTTCCAGCGTATAGGCACAATCTTGATTTTTTGTAGTAGATACTACTTTTGCTCTGCTCACATTTGATATGCTGGCAAGTGCCTCTCCCCTAAACCCGAGAGTTCCAATCTCATCTAAATCGGTTAAATCTTTGATTTTACTAGTGGCATGAGGAAGGAAGGCCTTAACCAAATCGTCCTTCTCTATACCTCTCCCATCATCTTTTACTTGAATATAATCAATTCCGCCATTTAAAATTTCGATAGAAATATTTTTAGCACCCGCGTCAAGCGAGTTATCTATAAGTTCTTTTACGATTGAAAAAGGGCTCTCGACAACTTCTCCCGCCGAGATTCGATTAATTATCATGCTACCAAGAATATTAATTGCCATATAAGTCCTACTTTACCATATCAATCAATCGAGAAAGTGTGTCAAATGCAACTAGTGGTGTAAGATTGTTTATATCTATACTTTTTAAGATATCTACGAGTTCACTATCTTTTTGAACAGTGTTGGAGATTTTTTCGCTTTCAAATTTGGTTATCAATTCTTTTGCCCTATTAACTATTTCACTAGGAAGTCCAGCAAGGCTAGCGACTTCTATACCATAACTTCGAGTTGCGCTTCCGCGCATAATTTTACGCAAGAAAACTAACTTCCCGCCGATTTCCTTTATAGATATGCAGAAATTTTTAACTCCTTCGTATATTCCTTCTAGCTGCATTAGTTCGTGATAGTGAGTTGCAAACAAAGTTTTTGCATTAAGTTTCTTTGAAAGGTATTCAACTACAGCCCATGCAATGCTTAATCCATCGAAAGTCGATGTCCCACGCCCCACTTCATCTAGTATAATTAGACTATTGTTTGTAGCAAAGTTAAGAATGTTTGCTACTTCTATCATTTCAACCATAAAGGTAGACTGACCAACTGCCAAGTCATCGCTCGCTCCAATACGCGTAAAGATACGGTCAACTATGCAAATATCCGCACTTTTTGCCGGGACAAAACTTCCAATATGTGCCATATACGTAATGAGTGCTACTTGCCTCATAAAGGTAGATTTCCCAGCCATATTAGGACCAGTTAAAATCATCGTTCGTTGGTCGCTATTATTTAATAAGCAATCATTAGGAATAAAATCACCCGTATGTTGCATTTTCTCGACGACAGGGTGTCTTCCTGCTTCAATTTTTATAGTACTGTTGTCTACTATATGCGGACGACAATAGTTGTTTGCGACTGCAACTGTTGCTAACGAATATATACAGTCAATAGTAGCGACCGCAACTGCAACGCGTTGCATTACAATAGTGTTATTTACTAGTTGTGCTTTAAGTTGAGAATATATCTCTTCCTCTAATTTTAGCGCTTGTTCATGCGAAGTTAAGACTTCTTCTTCAAATTGTTTTAATTCTTCAGTGATATATCGCTCATTATTAGAAATGGTCTGTTTCCTAATGTAATTAAAAGGGACTAAATCGCTAAACTGCTTGTTAACTTCAATATAATAACCAAAGACTTTGTTATACCCTACTTTTAAATTCTTAATTCCGGTAGTTTCGCGTTCTCGTGCTTGGATTCCCAAAATTACATTTTCCACATTTTGTTTTAAATTTCTTAACCTGTCTAGATTAGCATTAAATCCAGTACGAATATATCCTCCGTCTTTCATAAGAGCAGGCGGTGCTTCACTTATAGTAGCGGTAATAAGATTTACGATTTCACTTGTATCAAGCAATTCATTAGATAGGGCAATTAAATTCTTATTATTACTTGCAATAATCTGTCTTTTTAATTCCGGAATTTGATTTAGTGAATTTGAAAGAGCGATACAGTCTTTTGGCGATATATTTCCGTATGAGATTTTACCTACTATTCGCTCAATATCCTGAATATTTGAAAGAATATATTTTAAATTAGTTCGAACAATCGAATTTTGGATTAGTGCTTCTACCATATCAAGTCGGTTATTGATTTCTTTCTTCTCTTGTAGTGGTTGTCTAACCCAACTACGCAACATTCTCGCTCCACCGCTTGTGCATGTTTCGTCTAACACCCATAATAGCGAACCAGTTTTTGAACCTTCACGCATAGTCTGCTCAATTTCTAAATTTCTGCGTGTATTAGTATCAATATACATATATTGATTATCTTTTAATAGTTTTGGTAATTTTAGATGTCTTAATTCTCGCTTTTGAGTTTCTTTAAAATATTCTAAAAGTGCACCAATAGGATATATTAAATTCCTTGCGTAAAAATCATATCCTTTAAGAGAAGTTAAGTTATATTGTTTTAGTATAGCATTTTCCACATTTGTTGGATTGAACGCCCATTCATAGTATTCTGTAAACTTATACTTATCATTGGACTGCACTACCGGTAGTTCGTGAGCAATTTCAAGCATACTATGATTGCATATAATCTCGCTAGGCATTATACGCATAATTTGGTCATTAATATATCCCCTAATGTTTTCGCCAGTGTAATCTCCAACATTAAATTCCCCAGTTGACAAATCACTATAGGCATAAGATATAGTGTTCTTGCTTAAATGAATACACATTATATATGTATTTTTACCTTCATTAAGCATACTAGATTCCATTACTGTTCCTGGTGTAATTATTCTAACAACTTCACGCTGGACAATCTTATTGACTACATTATTTGTCTGTTCACAAATAGCGACTTTATATCCGCGCTCAATCAATTTTTGCGCGTAACCTTCATAAGCATGATAAGGCACTCCACACATCGGCGCGCGCTCGTTTAAGTTGCAATCTTTACCAGTTAAAGTTAAATCAAGTTCTTTTGAAGCAATTTTTGCGTCTTCAAAGAACATCTCATAAAAGTCACCAAGACGGAAAAAGAGAATACAATCTTTGTATTGTTCTTTAATAGTCAAATATTGTTCAATTACAGGTGATGGTTTATTTGGATTGTTTGTTGTCTTTTTCATCTAACTATTACTCCCGAGAGTTTGTGATTGCGGACATCTTCGACCTTAATATCTGCAAAATAATTTTGATTATTGTATCTATATGTTGGAATATAAATCTCTTTCCCGCCGTCAGTTATTCCAACCGCCACCCCATTAATTTGCTTAATAAGGCAGTTATATGTTCTATTAAAATATTTTTTTACTTGGTCCTTCTGTATTAATTTCTGTTGTCGAAGGAGTTTATTTACTCGTATACTTTTAGTACGCTCATCAATCTGGTCCAAAAACTCAGCAGCAGGTGTCCCTGTGCGTTTAGAATACATAAAAGCGAAAATCTGGTCATATTTTACCCGTTTGATCAGTTTCATTGTTTGATTGAAATCACGCTCAGTCTCCCCTGGGAAGCCAACTATAATGTCAGTAGATAGAGAAATATTAGGTATAGCATGCTTTACTTTCTTAATAATTCTCATATAATGCTTTATATCGTAATGTCTATTCATTCGAGCGAGAACTTTGCTACTACCGGACTGAACTGGTAAATGTAGTGCTTTGGCAACCTTTGGTTGAGTCTTCATAACATTTATCAAGTCATCGCTAAAATCCATAGGGTGAGAAGTCATAAATTTAATTTTAAAATCTCCTTCTATGGTGCACAACTGATTTAAAAGTGTACTAAAGGTCATCTTCTCTTCTAAATCTTTTCCGTACGAGTTAACATTTTGTCCAAGTAGTGTAATAAATTTATATCCTTGATTTTGGACTAGGTCTTTAACTTCGTCGTATATTTCTTTAACTGGTCTACTTTTTTCTCGTCCGCGGACATACGGAACTATGCAGTATGTGCAAAACTTATCACAGCCGTATATAATGTTGACATAAGCATTAGTTTTATCATCACGTACGCTTTTGACATTGTCCATACTTGCAACTGGCGTTTCCATTATATCAATTATGCGTTTATGCGTTTCATCAAATTTCAAAAGATATTTATCTAGCATATTTATATTATGAGTACCAATTATAATATCTACGAAAGGAAGTTTTGTCTTTAAATTATATTTTCCATTCTTTTGTTGAGGCATACAACCACATACGACGATAATCTTGCTTTTATCCGCTTGCTTTACTTTTTTAAGTGCCATGATGTTGTTGTACGCTCTATCTTCTGCCCCTTCACGTATACAGCAGGTATTAAAAACTACGACATCGGCATCTTCAATGTCGTTAGACTCAATCATTCCTAAATTATAAAGTAGACCACGTATTTTTTCGGACTCATGGACGTTCATTTGACAGCCATAAGTAACGACATGGAATTTCTTTCCCCAAAAATCAACTGAACTCATACTTTATATTATAATATATTGTGGTATTTTTTTCAACTAAAAATTACAAAAATACTCATTATTTATCAATTTGTGCAAATAATAATTACGATTATGAACAAGTCAAAAAAAGGAAAATTAAAACGCATAATACTTATTTTTAGCATAATGATAATTGCCTTATTTCTTTCTATAAGTTTAGTTGTCTTTTATTTCTATAACAAGTACGAACTTGATGTTGACGCGTTGACTAGAGTAAATAATGGTGTTTTGATATACTCATCATCGGGGAACGAATCAACTTTATACAATACAAATAGGTCAATAGTTGAATTAGATACCCTACCTGATTACGTTAAAAATGCCTTTATAGATGTGGAGGATAAACGATTTTACTCACATAATGGCTACGATTTAATGCGCATAATTAAGGCTAGTTTAGTCAATTTAACAACTAAATCGAAATCTCAAGGAGCATCTACAATCAGTCAACAGTTAATCAAAAATGCACTTTTATCAAATGAAAAGACATATCAGCGAAAAATTGAAGAATTAGTTTTATCCATTAAAATGGAAAAGGAATTTAGCAAAGATGATATTTTAGAGATGTATTTAAATACAATCTATTTTGGTGCTAACGCTTATGGAATAGAAAATGCTAGTAAAGTTTATTTTAATAAATCTGCAAAAGATTTAACTCTAAATGAAGCATGCTGTTTAGCGGGTATTATTAAATCTCCTAAAAAGTACTCTCCTATTTTAAACTATGATAATTCTATAAACAGGCGGAATTTTGTTGCTTCAAAAATGTTAGAATATGGAGATATAAGCGCAGATGAATATAACACTGTAATTTCAAGTAATTTAGAAGTTGCTAAAAGTAATGATCTAGACCATAGTTATGAAAAAGAAGCAATATTTGAAAGTTGTGATTTATTAAATATTAGTGAACGCGAATTAATAAATCGTGAATATCAAATAATCACATTTAAAGACGATGAAATTCAAAATCTAGTTATCGAATCTAACAATTCCGTTCTTAATGAAACCAGTTCTCTTAGTAGTAATCTTGATAGTCTCACTATGCTAGTGTCAAATGACGGAAAAATGCGTGCCTATTATGCGAATAGCAATTATGACTTGCACAATCTACGCCGTCAATCTGCATCAATATTAAAACCATTGGCGGTGTATCTCCCAAGTATAATACACAATATATTGACTCCGGTAACACAAATTTTAGATGAAGAGATTGATTATAATGGATATTCTCCCAAAAATCCAGATAACAAATTTCACGGTTATGTAAGTGCAAGAGATGCACTAAAAAACTCATTAAACATACCAGCAGTAAAACTTCTAGATAGCGTTGGACTTAATAACGCGCGTGAAACATTGACTAAGTTAGGCATAAATCTAACCGAAAATGACATGAATATGTCACTAGCCCTTGGTTCGACGTATCAAGGAATAAACTTGATTAATATACTTTCTGCATATACAATTTTAGCAAATTTAGGTGAGTACCGCCCTATAAGTTTTGTTGATAAGATACTGGATAAGGACGGTAATATAGTTTATTCACACGAAGATTTTAGTGAAAGAATATTTGAAAAGGAAGATACTTACATTTTAACTGATATGTTAAAAGATGTGGCAAAATCTGGTACTGCGAAGAGACTAAATTCACTTAATATACCGATTGCGAGCAAAACTGGTACAGCATCGAATAATGGAAACAAAACCGATTTATATAATGTAGCCTACACCACTGATTATACCACTCTAACATGGATAGCAAATATAAAAGACAATACTTTACCGAATGGAATGTATAGTTCGGTAGAACCTACTGAAATAACAAAACGAATATTTAAAAAAATTTATGAAGACGATAGTCCTACCGACTTCGAACAGCCCGAAAAGGTAGAAAGGTTGGCATATGATTTAATTGAACTTAATGAAAATCACAGAGTGATCTCCCCTAATCATGATATTCAAAGGTATATAGGCTATGACTATTTTAAAGTTGATTTTCCACCTGTAAAAATAGACGCAAATGACGATATAAAATTAGAAGTTAAAATAGAGAATTCTTATGCATATATAACCTTTAATGCGGAAAAATACAAGACATACGAAATATATAGAACTTTTGATGCTACAACTGAGTTGTTAAATAGAATTACTAATAGCACGGGTAAAATTGAGGTGCAAGATAAAGATATTTTTAGTCATAGCACTATAAAATACTATGTAAAAACTGGAGAATGTAAATCAAATGAAGTTCAAATTAAACCAAAAGATTATCTAATTAATAAATTAAATAATGAGTTTTTATCTGGGAAAAAACGCTTTTCAGTTTAATTATTCAACGGTTACGCTTTTTGCTAAATTCCTAGGCATATCTGGGTTGTATCCCCGCGCCAACGCTATATTATAACTAAGTAATTGAAATGGGATTATGCTAAAAATTGGAGTAAAATCTTCATTGGCTTTTAGACTTTTTAAATAACTAGACATATCTATTACGCTACCACCACGCGAAGAAATCTCATTAATTGCGTTATTTAATTTAGTTATATCTTTAGATGAATTTAAAGATAAAATATTAGTTGAACTATCTATAAGGGATAATGTCCCATGTTTTAATTCGCCCGCATACATAGGAATTGTGTAAATATAATCTATTTCGCGAATTTTAAGACTTGCTTCTAGAAGAGTAATATAATCAATATCCTTGCCGATTAAAATCATATATTTGCAGTCCTTTAATTTTTCAACAATATCGGTTAAATCAATATTATCTATAAATTCTTTTAACATATAACAAAGTCGTTTTATATCTATTTTAAAATGTTTATCAGTTAACCTTTTCGCAAGCATCATAAAAACTAATATTTGTGAGCAATATGTTTTCGTGCTGGCAACTGCAAGTTCTTTTCCCGCCTTTGTCGTAATTAGATAGTCAGCAAATTTCGTTATTGTGCTAGTTTCTTCGTTCGTAATAATTAAAATTTTTCCTTTAAAGCGTTTAATATTATCCGCCACCTTAATACAGTCAGCAGTCTCCCCACTTTGACTAACGATTATATGTAAATGATTATGTGCTATTTTAGTATCGACTACATAATTTGACGCTAGAACGCTCTCACAATCAAATTTCTTTAATCGCTTAAACAAATATTCCCCCACCAGGCACGAATGATATGCCGTCCCACACCCTATGAATGTGAGTTTTTTATATTTTTTTAAAATTGATGACATTTTAAGATTTTCTAAATATTTATAAGTATTGTAAATTGATTTAGGAATCTCATTAATTTCTTTTAGCATAAAATGCTCATATCCGTTTAGACTTAAATTTTTAATAGAATTTTCGTGCGGTGTAAATTCGATTTTATTTTCAGTAAGGGATATAATTTCCTTTCCCTTTATTTTAATAACATCTCCGTCAACTAGTGAATACAGACCCCCTTTAGGTAAACTAGATACATCGCTAGATATGTAAATTTCATCGCCCGAGATGACTATGTTTAGTGGGCTAAAATGTTTTACAAGATATATGCTACCATCAGTGTATCCTATTATTAATGAAAATGAGCCTTCAAGAACATTAAATAATTTTTTAACGCGGTCATCTGCATCTCCACTTAAATTAGATAATACATTTGCTATTACTTCGGTATCTGTGTTTGAATAGAATGGGATTTTATTCTTCTCTAATTCATGTTTGATTCTATCTGCATTAGATATTATTCCATTATGTACAAGCGTAAAATTTTTATCATGACTAATATGTGGGTGTGTATTTGATATATTAACTTCGCCATTAGTCGCCCAACGAGTATGACCAAATGCTATCGAGGCATTTGTACTTATTGGCTTCATATTGTCTAGTGTGCCGACCGCTTTATTTAACTTAAATTTCCCATTTTCGAAATATGCTATACCGCAAGAATCATACCCGCGATATTGGAGCAACTTTAATCCACTAAAAACTTTATCGTACGATTTCTTATTAGATATTGCACCATATATTCCGCACATACTATCTCCTAATCAGTTTCATTATTTTATTATGATAGCGGTTGCTATCCCTACTCATTAAAACCTTTATGGTCAAATTATTATTGTCTGGCACAAAATCTATTGTATTTACTAAATTTTCACTATTAAATTCGATTTCAGTATTAGGACAAAACTCTTTAAATAAATTCCCTACTAACTCATAATGAGTACAACCAAGAACAAGTTTATTAAGTTTTAATAATTTGTATTTACCTACATGCTGTTTGACTAATTTTCGAATTAATTTGTCGTCATCAATGTGTTGCTCTATAAGTGTTGCCAGAGTCCTATCTACGATAACATCTAAATCTGGTCTATTTTCCTTAGTCAAGTTAGTTGCAAGATATTTGTCCTTAGAATTAAATTGCATGACATATACATTTTTATAATTTCTTATGTCTATACTAGATGATGCGGTATTACAAGCAATGATAATTATATCCGCCATATATTTTTCTTTTAATAATCGTATAAGGTAATCAACTCTATTTTTTATATTTCTTTTTGTTCGTGTACCATATGGCATAAATAAATTGTCCGCGTAATAAATATAATTGCCTGTCTTAAATTTCGATATTAACGAGTTTAAGACACTAATTCCGCCAATTCCGCTATCTAGCACTGCAATAGTTGGTTTTAATTTATCTAACATATATAAATATTTATTGTTTTGCTAAATATTTTGTTAATTTATTAAAAGTTTTAAATATTTTTAAGAAATAGTGTCAAAGGGCTTGCAATTTAGGTAAATGTTTGATATAATTAGACTCAAATGGAGGTTTGTATGGCTAATATTAAATCGGCTAAAAAACGCATCGAAGTTATCGACAGACAAACTGTGGAAAATAAGTCTTATAAGACAAAAATCGCAACTTATGTGAAGAAATATAAAAATGCTGTTGATAATAATGCAGAGAATACCGCTGAACTTTTGAGCGAAACATTCTCATTAATCGATTCGGCTGTTTCTAAGGGTATTTTACAAAAATCTACCGCTAATAGAAAGAAAGCTAGATTAAGCAGTTATAAAAAGTAATTAAGAATATAAAATACGGGATTAAACTTACTCCCGTATTTTTTATTGTACTTTACAAAATATAATAGTATTTTATGATTTTTTGTTTCAGTTTGTATCTAAAATTCAGTTTTAAGAATTTAATGTTCAAATATTATATTTATAGTTAAATTAAGAATTTTAATTTATCTAATAAAATTTTAATTAAGTATAAGAAAATTATATAAAAAAAACTGACTAGTCTAAGTCAGTTGTTGTCTGTTTTGATAAATTCTTAATTTGATTGAGAGTCTGCTCTTCTTCTATTTCAACAATCGCATAATCAATTACCATTACATCAGCCCTACGAACATGTTCGGCAAATTCTCTTAAGAAAGGAACGCTCTTAGTTTTAATCAATGCCTTTTGAAGCCTTTGAGTATTACTATTTGGGATTAGTGCGAATTTATAAATTAGATAAGGATTTTTTGATTTTAAAATCAATGATTGAACATCTTCAAGTTTTGATTTATCGATATCCCTAACATACATTAAAAGGTATTCAAGTGCGTTTAATTCGATTAATCTAGCAAAAATGCGTTCCCTATCTTCACCATTAACAATATTTTTGGCGAAAAGATATAAAGCATACCCACTTTCCCTACTTAAAACTTGGTTTAAAAGGCGAGATGTAACGTCACTATCCCTATAAGCATTAGCAAAACAATATATGGATATTGCCCCGCTATTCTCGACTTTTGAAATAAATTTTTCTTTATTAATTCCTTCTACTTCGTTTAAAATTTGAGCATATTCTTCGACCGAACATAAACTTAATAATCTGTTTTCAATTTTTATAAATTCATGGTTCCTGCCTGCTCTCGAATAACATTCATTTAATTTGTCGATATTTTCTTTTAAAGTTTTTTCTAACATGTTTTTCTCCTTATATATTTTTAATTTTCTTGTTCGGCTATTGGTTGTTCAATCGGTTGAGGTTCATTAGTTAACTTGCGCTTTCGCTTAATGCCGTCAACCAATAGATAGATACTTGTAATCATAATTATAATTCCAACTATCACTCCCATCAAGCCATTATAGAAACTCATATCACCTGTTGCATTAAAAGACAGCAAAGCGATTTGAGTAAGCACGATATTATTAAAAGCAGTCGCGAAATTAGTTAGTTTATATTCTTTTATGAGAACAGATTTCCCGCGTGCCTTTACTACCCCTATGATTGATACTACGATGCTATAAGTAGAGAATGCGGCAATTGCAATGGCGATTATCATGTTGTAATGGAAGTTAGTCGGCATAAACATCTGGAAAACGGAGTATATGATATAGAATACACTCGATGCTGTTAGCACTGCTCCGCCCGTAATGTACCTATTTAAAATAATGTTTTCGTCTTTCAATTTAAGACCGCGTGAACATATATCTTTAACCGCCCCTATGCATAATCCGTACAATGCAATAGCAATAAGATACCACGATTTAAACACAACACCAACGCTAATTTTAAAAACGAAATAAAACAAGTTTTTTAAAAATGCCAACTTGCCATAAGCCACTAATTTATTTTGCTCGGGTATTGCTCTAAACCACTTAAAAACATTCATAGTAAGACTCACTTTAGTGTACCATAAAGATAAGAAAAATACAAGACATATTTTGAAAATTGTGTTGAACTTTTCAATTATCTTATGTGAAAATCATAATTTTCATATCCAAAACGACAAAAAAAGCAGTTTTCTAAACTGCTTTTTAATATTGTTTTCCAAAGTATAAGCGATACTTACTCTTCTTCCCGCAATATATACATTTATGATTTTCATCATATGAGTGAATTACACGAGCGGTGATGGTTGTCTTTTCCTTAATTTCTCTCTCGCAATTTGAGTCTCCACAATGATAAGCCAATGCTACCTTTTTATTATTTACTTCATTAACTAGTTCATTAAAATCTTCCGTTTCTACGATAGAAGAATTTAAATTGTCTTCCGCTTGCTTTAACATATTTGATTGAATTTCTTTTAATAAATCATCAACTTCTACGGCTAAATTATTTAAATTTAATTGTATTTTTTCATGAGTATCTCTTCTAACTGCGGTTGCAACTCCATTTTCAATATCGCGAGGTCCAACTTCAAGGCGTAAAGGAACACCCTTCATTTCGTATTCATTAAATTTCCAACCAGGAGTATTATTTGAATTATCAAATTTTACGCGTATGCCAGCATTTGATAGTTCTTCTTTAATATTTTCACACTTTTCTAAAACACCGTCTACTTTACTGGCTATTGGAATTAAAGCAACCTGAATAGGTGCAATATTTGGAGGCATTCTTAGTCCGCGTTCATCTCCATGCACCATTACTAGAGCGCCTATTAGACGAGTACTGACTCCCCAACTGGTAGAATATCCGTACTCCAAGACTCCGTCTTTGTTTAAAAATCTAATATCGCTCGCTTTAGCAAAATTTTGTCCTAGATTATGAGATGTGCCCGCTTGCAAACATTTTCCGTCTTTCATTACTGCTTCCATTCCATATGTTTCTACAGCACCTGCAAATTTCTCATTTTCCGTCTTTTTGCCCGTGAGCGTAGGGATAGCCATTAAGTTGCGCAGGCAATTTTTATATACATTAAGCATAGTTTGAGTGTCGCGAACCGCATCTTCCATGCTCGCTTGCACTGTGTGCCCTTCTTGCCACAAAAATTCACTGGTACGAAGGAAAGGACGAGTCGTTTTCTCCCATCTAACTACATTGCACCACTGATTCATTACTACTGGCAAATCACGATATGACTTAATCCACTTTGAGTACATGGCACAGATTATTGTCTCACTAGTTGGTCGAATAATGAGTTTTTCATTTAACTCTTCCCCGCCTGCATAAGTTACAACAGCAACCTCGGGCGCAAAACCTTCTACATGTTCTGCTTCCTTTTTTAAATAACTTTCAGGTATGAACATAGGGAAATACGCGTTTTGTACGCCTAATTTTTTAAATTCAGTGTCTAGATAGTGTTGAATATTCTCCCAGATAGCATAGCCATACGGTTTAATAACCATAGTGCCCTTAACTGGACCATAATCAACCATATCCGTCTTTAAAATAACATCAGTATACCACTGAGCGAAATCCGTATTAATGTCTGCAATATTATTTACAAATTGTTTATCTTGTTTAGCCATTATCTTCGTCCTTTTCTTCTTTTTTCATTTCTTTCTTAATCATTATAATCTTTCCTTTCGCTTTTTCCAACTCTTTTAAGCAAGATTTTGCGAGTTTGCACCCTTCTTCATATAGTTTTAAACTTTCATCAAGAGTAGTCCCATTTCCCAAAATCTTGGCGATTTCTTCAAGTCTTTTTATATTTTTCTCTATCATAAATTCTCCTTACTTTTTACTTCCGCTTTTAGTTTTAATGAATTTGTCCTAATATCTACCACATCTCCTAGTTTTACATTGTTGCTTATCGGCTTATCGTTTAGCGATACATATGAGTATCCCGACTTTAAAATTTTTACTGGATTTAGTCTATCTAGTGTATTTAATAAAATATCTACCTTGTATCTAGCGGTGTCAACCGAATTGTCCATTGCCCTATCTACTTTATCAATAATGGAATTTAAATATAAAATTTGGTCATTTACTAGAGTTGACATCTCATGTTCAATATCAGCAGTAAGTAAACTAACATTGTCTGTATATTCTCTTAGCATACTATCTATTTTATTTTGGATAGACAAAAATATGTCTTTAACATATCTAATTAAATCTGCATTATTGTAAGTTACGAGTTCAGCGGCGGCACTTGGTGTTGGTGCGCGTAAATCGGCAACAAAATCAAGTATGCTAAAATCAGTTTCATGCCCGACTGCGCTAATTAATGGTGTATTACAAATGTAGGCTATGCGCGCGAGTTTTTCATCATTAAACGGCATTAAGTCTTCTAAACTCCCACCACCACGGGCGACAATGATTACATCTACATCGGAAAAATTATCAAAATAATTGATACCTTCTATAACCTGCTCAACTGCAAGATTTCCTTGTACTTGTGCGTCATAGACATATATATTAAGATTAGGATTTCTTCTCAGTGCTATATTTTTTATATCCTGCAACACCGCGCCAGTTTTACTTGTGACCACCCCTATTGATTTAATAAATTTAGGCAGTGGAATTTTATGTTCTTCGTCAAACAGCCCTTCAGCACTTAACTTTTCCTTCATCTCAAGGAATTTCTTGTATAGTTCGCCCTGCCCGCAAAGTTCAATTGTAAGTGCATTAAACGAGAGTTTACCCATTTTAGCGTAATATTTTATATTACCCTTACACTGCACCGAATCGCCAATTTTGAACTCTTTTTTTGCGCCGAATTGAATACATGAGAGCATTGTCTCATTATCTTTTAGTGTAAAATATGCGATACCTCGCGTAATAGAAAAACTAGACAACTCGCCAGTGACCATAATATCTTCTAAAATGACTTCGTTGTCTACTAAATCTTTAATTATTCTATTAACTTGGCTAACGGTAAATACTTTCATTAATTATTTAATATCTTTTACAATATCGGCTAAAACTCCGTTTACGAATTTTGGGCTCTTGTCTGTCGAGAACTTTTTAGCAAGTTCGACTGCTTCATTTATAATAACTTCTTTTGGGTTTTCCTTAATATATTTCAATTCAATTAGTGCAACAATGATAATTGCTAAATCAATTTTATATACCCTATCAATAGTATATCCTTTCAAATGAGCGGAAATTAAATCGTTAATCTCAGTATAGTGAAGGGCAAAATTCTCTAATATTTTTTTAGTAAATTCCAAGCCAACTTGGTCAGCGTTAGAAAAAATATCTTCTTCACTTGGATTAAAAAATTTTGAATAGATAGTTTTAAATGCAAGTTCGCGCATTTCAGTGCGTTTCATCTTTCCCTCCTAACGACAAAAACTCTCTCGTATTAGAGAGAATTTTTATCTGCGTCCATTATATGAACATTAATTGCTTTTATTGTAATAGGTAGTAGCGATGTTATACTATTTTTAACATTTTGCTGAATATGGTATACCACATCGCTGACTTCACAATCTACATCTACAACTACATAGATATCAATTAATATTCCTAGATTAGTATATTTAATCTTAACACCTTTCCCTATATTTCGATTAAATAACTTTTTAAAACTAAGTTTAGTAGGCTGATAAACATCTATAACGCCCTTAATTTCCTTTGTTGCAAGGCTAACGATAGACACTACCATGCTCTTATTTATATATGTATTATTATCCCCATTTATATTTTTTAATTGTGCCATAACTTAAATTCCTCTATCGTATTATATCACAATTAAATAAATTTAGCAATTATTCTGACGGTATAATAATGATTTTATCAATTTCTACTCCAAGTTGTTCTGTCACTATTGATGTAATTTGAGCGACTTCTGCCTTTTCTAGTTCTGCACTCTGGACGAATACATTTACATTATTTGTTGACATTGTCACTATCGCATCGCTAAAACCTTTCCCGCGAATAATTCCTTCGGTCACTAATTCTTTTTCCATTTGGGAGATTAGCGCTAATTTGTTATCTTCTGCTTCTTGTTTTGCTTCTTCACTAGAAGATGTGCTAGCAATTATTGAGTCGTAGAACTGAATCTCTTGTGTTCTAGTGGCTTCGCGCTCGGTTCGGTAGGTTGTGTAAAAATTTGCCGATGTCGTACTAGTTGTTGTACTACCGCCACTAGATATTGTATTATTTAATGCAACATTAACATACCCTGTAATTAAAAGTAATGCTATCATAGCCGAAATTATAACGATTTTTTTCTTTTTTGACATAGTTTTCATAATCCCTCCTAATCACTTGATAAAATCTCTATATTTCCATTTTTTACATCTATCACTGCTTCTACAGCGTGTAGAATTTTCATCTTAGTTGCTGTATCGCTCGCTCCACTAGCGGTTATAATCACTCCTTTTATCTCTGGGAAATTCTCTATTGTTATTTTAGAGTCAGTAACCGTTGATTCGCTCATGTTAAGTGTTATCATCACTTTTACATTTGATACACCCCCTATGTTAGACAATATGTCTTGTAAATTATTTTCTAAATCTTCGACATATGCTGTGATAGTTAATTCGTTCGTGCTTTGTGAGTCGTCTGTGCTTGTCCCATTAGATGAAATGTTCGACATATAGATGAGAAGTAATATTACAATAAATATTATGGCGACATAGACTTCAATATGCTTAATATTTTTGAGTTTAGCGAGCCATTTAATAGTTTTTTTCTCTTTCTCATTCATGAAATTTTATCTCCTCGTTACCTAAAGTCGAATACTTATTCACGGTTTCACTAATGAATTCATACTTATTTATATGCGACTTGTCCGGCGAAATTTCCGCATTTTCTAAAAAAACTTCACATGAAATAATAATTAATTCGTTAGATTCTACCGAATAAGTAATTTTTATGTCGATATTTTTAAATCCGTTTTCACTTAGGTCATTCTCAATTGAACTTTCTATCGCTCGTATGCGCTCGGAGAATATGTAATTAGTTATATTTTCCTGTACTTCATATTCTTCGAAATTTAAATTTATCTCCTTATTTGAATTAATAAAATTTATCAGCGGACTTAAAATTACGGCGACAACAAATATAGAGAAAATGCTTTTTACATACTTATTTATACCCCCCGACGGAAGAATTATATCTATGACTATCCCGCAGATAACTATGCCTAATATACTTAATATATATCCACTCATCACACCACCACATTTGCCGTAGTCATAGCAAGTCCTATAGAAATAAGATACATGAACCCTATCGCTATAATTGCGCTGGATAGCATGGTTATTGATTTTGATGTTGACATTAAGAAGTTTGAAGTCTTGCTATTTCCCATAGGTTGCAAAATTGCAGAAACTAGTTTTAATAGTAAACTGAATACTACTATTTCAAGCAACGGCGAGATTATAGTTGAAATTATTAGTAAAATCCCAACAAGCCCTACCGAATTTTTTATTAAGATTGTACTTGACAAAATTAAATCCATACCGTCTGAAAGATACCCTCCCATGACAGGGATATAACTTTTTATTGTATATTTTGTAGTTCTAATACTAAGACTATCAAAACTACCTGCGCTTATACCTTGTATTGTAAATACCGCGAAAAACAAGGTGAAAACTAATCCAACACACCACTTGAAAAGGCTGGATATAAAACTATTAAACTTATCTAGTTTTATATTATTGCTAAGGTTAGTAATTAGACCGAAAACAAAACTAATAGTAAATAAAGGAATTATTATATATGAAAAGAAATCGGCTGTGTATGTTGATATTATTGACACTACTGGTTGAAAAATCCCCACGCTTGCGTTCGCTCCAAGTCCTATCATAAGAGCAAGAATAATTGGGAAAAGCACATTGATTTGACTAACCATGTTATTAACAGATTTTGTTGTTAGCGTACTCAGGCTGGTTATCATACCAATAATTAGCACGGCGACAGCCAAAAAACAAACTAAGTGTATTAAGTCGCCTGTTGATTTTTCGTTAAATTTGCTCTTTATACCACCCAATAAATTAGATATTACGCCAATCGCTACGACAAGAGATAAAAGTGGTATGTACTTTAAAATCATCTCAATAAACATTGAAAATATGCTTGCAAAAAATGATGAGTACGAGAGTGCATTTTCTCCTGATAAAATTGAGTAAACTTTATCTTTAATGTTTTCTATTGAAAATATATTTGTTTGATTTTCGTTCAACTCTGCTATTATTGCGTTGAAACCCGAGAAATCGATTTCGTTTAATTCTTCTATCACACTCGAGTTTAACTCTTCGCTAATTTCTTCCAACTCATTATTAGATGAGCAAAACACTTCTAATGGAGAGATTATTGAAAATAATGATATTAAGAGCACTAATGCAATTAATGTTGCACGATTAAATCGTCCCTTTTTTAAAATCATGGTCTTCATAATAGCGCCACCACCATATCTATAACATTAGTGATTATTGGTAACGCAAGAAGAAGAATAATGAGTTTCGCTACAAATAAAATCTTATCCGCTATACTACTCGCTCCTGCATCTACGCAAATATTCGCGCTAAATTCAGCCAGGTATCCTATCGCAATGATTTTAAATAGCGGAGTTAAAAGTGCAGTATTTACATTAGTTGACGAAAAAATAGCATAAAAAGAAGATATGACAGTGGTTAGTGTATCGACTGCCATGATTATTATTAATACACTGCCTGCGATTGAAATAAATACCGCTATCTCTGGGCGCGTCTGTTTGACTAACATGTGTGCAAAAACGGTTATCAATCCCACCGCTATAATCTTTATTAATTCGGTCATAATCTCCTAAAAATTAAATAACGCTCGCACTGTGTCGAACAAATCACGTACTAAATCGATAACCATGAGTAAACTAATTATTAGTCCCGCCAATGTAGTAATTGATGCAATTTCTTCCTTACCGCAATATTTTAAAATTTGATTTACAATAGATGTAATTAGACCTATGCCCGCAAGTTTAAATATGATTTCCATAAAATCCCCCTAAATTAAAATTATAGATAAAGCAAGTGCGAAAAGTAAGGATAGTTTTATTATCATTGGACATAGTTTTTGCTTGTCCTGTTTGGCGATTTCTAATTTACCTTCAAGTGAAAACAAAAATGAATCGACCTGCTTAATTTCGTTTTCCGCGTTATATTTGCCTATATTCTTTACTATTGAAAGCAATTCATTTTTTTCATCATCATCTAGAATTTTGATTTTAGATATATCTAAATTGTTGGTTTTTAAGTATGACTTATATTCTTCAATAAAGATTTTAAATTGTTTTTTTGATTTTACATTTTCTAAAAATTCGCCAATTTTATTTTGGTTAAATGATAAATTTATTTTAAATTGCTTTAAAAACTCGCAAAGATTGGAATAAAAATCAAATTTTTCATTATACTGCTCTACTACCGCACGAGCAATTAGCATTATTACGCTGATTAATATCGCAATTAATATCCATTTCATATTTACCTACAATAAATACAATTCAGTTTTTCGTCATAAATATTTTTTAATGTTCCCGGGCCTTCATCACTAGACAATACAATATATCTAGAGAAAAATTTTTCATCTAAAATTTTATCAAAATTTGCCTTGCGTTTTAACTGGTTTATGTCCTTTGCGTGAATTGTTGCGATTACGCTCACTCCTGAATTGATTGCTTCAATAATACAATCTAGGTCATTATCTAAATCCAATTCGTCAGTTACTATAACATCTGGACGCATGCTCCTAATTCCATTTTTAAAAGCAAATTTTTTACTACAATTTGTGGATATATCAACAAAACCACCTATATCTAGTGCAGGCTCTCCATTTACAACCGAACAAATTTCATTTCTCTCGTCCGCGACAAGCACATTTTTTGCTAAGTTATGTGAATACAGTTGATAGATAAAATCGCGGATAAAAGTCGTTTTACCCGCTCCAGGTGGAGATATGATTAAACAATTTTTTACATCGCTATCTACCATAAATTCATAGGCTGGCAAACTGCAATTCTTAACAATATGTGGTATTCGTATATTTAACGCTTGGAACTCTTTAATCGTCACGATTTTATTCCCATCTGTAACAATATTCCCACACAGTCCAACTCTAATGCCCTTAGGTAGCGTTATGTATCCGTTAATAATGTTTTCATTATACGCATAGATTGAATTTTCGCTCGCCCGCTTAATAAAGTTTTCTATCATGAGAGTGTTACATTTTACGAATTCACCACTTTCGTCCTTTAAATAGAATTTTTTATTCCTTACAACTATTATTAAATTTTCATTCGCGCGCATGCGAATTTCGGTTATATCATTAAAACTGAAATTTTTTATAATCAAGTTATATATATCTCTATCTAAATATTCTTTTAACATACATAAAATTATTAATTGCAACTAATTAAAATGCATAAAAAAAATCAATACTGCAATAGTATCGATTTTTCGCTAAAATTTTTAAATTATAAACGCTCCATATATTCGCCAGTACGAGTATCCACTCTAACTCTATCGCCTTCGTTAACGAATAGTGGAACTTGGATAACATAACCTGTTTCCAAAGTTGCAGGTTTTCCGCCTGTCTTTACAGTATCGCCACGAACACCTGGTTCTGTCTTAGTTATCGTCAACTCAACAAAAATAGGTGGTTCTACGCTAATTGGTTGCCCATTATAGAATTGAACATTACAATTTGTATTTTCTACAACAAAATTAAGTGCGTCTTTAACTGTTTCATAGTTAAACGGAATCTGGTCATATGTGTCATTATCCATGAAATAGTATAGTCCTCCCTCGTTGTAAAGATACATCATTTCTTTGCGCTCAATGCTAATGTCATTAATTTTTTCGGAAGGGTTATATGTTCTCTCAATTACCTTTCCTGTTAAAACATTCTTCAATGTCGTACGAACGAACGCTGCTCCTTTACCTGGTTTTACATGTTGGAAGTCAACTACCAAATATAAACTAGGTTTTTTAGGGTCGGTAGAACTCCCATCGTCAAATATTACACCTTTTCTAATATCTCCTGCTGTTATCATTTATATCTCCTTAGTTTTGCATATTATAGCATATATTTTAGTTTTTTTCAATCTATTATAACAAGTAAATTTCCATTTTTGCCATAAAATTACTAATTTTTAATATAGCGCAAGCGTCTTCTTTACTATTTAATAGATAATATCCGTTTGGATAGTTAAGATTTAAAACTTGGCCATTTAAAAGTTTTTCTGTCTGTTTCTCGTCCAAATCTAAAACTTTTAAATCTAGGCAGTCTCTAATTTTTAATATTTTATCTTGAATATTTGTTTTATCTAATTCGTCAATTTCATGCGAGTCTTTAAGCGAAAATTTACCGATATTTGTTCGAACTAAATTGGTCATAGTAGCACATGAATTAAGTTCTGTCGCAATATCTCTCCCAATTGAACGAATATAAGTGCCACTCCCACATGTTATATTTAGTGTTAGTTCTCCGTCAGCGTATGAAACTATATCAATACTCTCGATTTTTACTATTTTTGGCTTTAACTCAAAATCGATGTTTTCACGCGCTAAATCATACGCACGCTTACCATTGATTGACTTAGCACTATATTTTGGTGGAACTTGCTCAATATCGCCTATAAATTTTGGCAAGACAGACTCAATCTCATTTCTTGTTGGGATATTTGGACTTGTTGCAACTATTTTACCCGTTATATCTAGAGTATCAGTTGATAAACCAAACTTGAATGTTGCTAGATAAGTTTTACTCTTTTCTTGCATGAAATCAAATAATTTCGTTGCTTTCCCTATCGTTACAAGAAGTAAACCGGTTGCCATAGGGTCGAGTGTCCCCAAATGCCCCACTTTCTTAATGTTTAATAAATGCTTAACCTTATTAACAACATCAAAACTAGTCCAATCCTTTGGCTTGTTTATAGGTAAAATACCTTTAATCATCGCTAGGTTCTTCTCCATCAGTCGAATATTTAATAGTTTTTAATATATTATCAATCTTGTTACCATACTCAATAGAACTATCTTTATAAAATTCAAGGCGTGGAGTAACTCTAAGTTTAATGCGTTTAGATACTTCCCCACGGATAAATCCTCCTGCACCTTTAATTCGGGCTAAAACTTCGTCAGGTGGGGTATTTCCTATTGAACTAATATAAACTCGTGCATGCGCTAAATCTGGTGTAGTATCAACGCTAGTTACACTAATTATTGCGTCTATCTGCGGATCCCTAAGTTCAGTAGCAATAATGTTGTTTATGACTTTTTCAAGTTCACTATTAATGCGCTCTAATCGAATACTTTTCATTATTCTTCTATCCTTTTAAGTGAATAACACTCAATTCTATCACCGACTAAAACATCATCAAAGTCAGTTTTAATACCGCACTCTCTATCCTTGCCTGCTTCCTTTACATCGTCTTTAACAATTTTCAACGAGCGTATAATGGTATCTGCAACAATATCATCTCCGCGATATATTCTAGCATGTTCACCGCGAACAATTTTCCCATCACGAACGAACGAACCAGCCACGATTCCTGCATTTGATAATTTAAATACAGCCATGACTTCCGCTCTTCCAAGATAAACTTCTTCGTATTTAGGTTCTTTCATACCCTTAACTACGCGTTCTATATCGTCTAATAGGTCGTAGATGATTTTATATGAATGAATCTCTATTTTCATGCGCTCTGCGGTAGATTTTACCTTGCTATCTTGCCCAATATTAAACGCAACTAACATCGCATTTGACGCTTTTGCTAAAATTAAATCACTTTCGCTGACTGCACCAACTCCACTATGGAGAATATTTATCTTAACTTCATCATTAGCCAATTTCATAATTGACGAACGAATTGCTTCGAGCGAGCCATTGACATCTGTTTTAAGAATGATATTAAGCACTTTTACATCTTTTTCACTAGTCTTTTGCAGTAAATCTTCAAGGGTATTTCCGCCACTATGCTTAATCAATTCTTCTTTTTGTTTTGTCTTTCTCTCTTGAACAATCTGTTTAGATAGTTTTTCATCAACTACTGTGAACGTCTCTCCCGCTATTGGAACTTCGTTAAAGCCTAAAACTGTTACTGGCATAGACGGGGTTGCGACCTTAACTGGTCGATTATTTTCGTCAATCATTGCCTTTACTTTACATATAGATGTTCCAGATACTATCGTGTCCCCAATTTTTAGCGAACCATCAAGGACTATGAGAGAAGCAACCGCGCCACGACCTTTATCTAGGCGAGATTCAAGGATTGTACCCATAGCTGGGACATTAGGATTTGCTTTAAGGTCTTGCACATCGGCAACTAGTAATATTGTTTCTAACAATTTATCAATGCCTTCACCAGTATGTGCAGAAATTTTACATATTATAGCATCTCCGCCCCATGCTTCAGGAAGAACGTTGTGTTCAGCGAGTTGTTGCATTATTCTATCTGGGTCGGCTTGCGGTTTATCCATTTTATTGATTGCGACAATCATTGGAATACCCGCAGATTTGATATGGTTAATCGCTTCAACCGTCTGTGGCATAACTCCGTCGTCTGCTGCTACAATTAATATCGCAATATCAGTTACTGACGCCCCACGCGCACGCATCGCAGTGAATGCTTCATGCCCTGGCGTGTCAATAAATGTGATGTACTTATCGTTGACATTTACTCTATAAGCACCGATTGCCTGTGTTATTCCACCCGCTTCACCGAGGGTAACTTTTGTCTTTCTAATATAGTCTAAAAGGCTAGTTTTACCATGGTCAACATGACCCATAACAGTTACGATAGGTGGGCGAACTTGTGCGTCGGTATCATCATACGAGCGAATATCATTTTGAATATCTTTAAGTTTTTCTTCGCTGGTCTTATCGAGTTTTTGATTAAGTTCAATTCCCATATCGCTAAATACTAGCGCAGCGGTATCGAAATCAACTACCGAATTTATAGTCACCATCATGCCTAGTTGCATAAATTTCTTAATAATTTCACTAACTGGGCGACCGCTAGATTCACTGAGAAGTTTAATTGTAATGTTGTCTGTAGTGATTGTAACAGGGCCTTGTGGACGCTCAACTACTTGTTCGACAACTTCTTTTTTCTTTCTAACTTTGCGGTTTAGAATTCTATCGTCTAGACCTTCATCAATCATTCCACGCTTAATTAAATCGCGTTTAGTGTACGAGCGTTTCTCTTCTCTATGCTCTGTTTCCTTCTTTTTATAATTGTTTCTAGCAGGGCTAGCGGTAATAATAGGTTGAGCATAATTAATTGCTGGGCGTTTATTATCCTTATTAAATTGTGGTTTTTGTCCTGGTTTAAAGTTAGGATTATTAGTTCTAAAATTTGGACGCTGTGCATTTTGAGTTTGTTGATTTTGACCCTGGCGATTATTATAGTTATTAAAAGGTTTACGCTGGTTAAACTGCTGGTTTTGTCCCTGTCTATTAGGGGATTGTTGATTCTTATTTTGTTGTAGATTTGGAGATTTTTGTTTTGGCTTATTTTCTTCTTGCAAGATTGGCGGATTTGTTTTCTCCCCTTCTGGCGTGGAAACTATAGAAGGAGTATCTTCCTTCTTCTCTTCAATATTGTTCTGTGCGTTTTTAGATAGAAGAGATGTTTCCTTCTCTTTCATAGAACGCGTTAAAGTCGACATTTCATTTTTTAAATAATAAAACTTTTCAGCAAGCGACATAAATAATTTGTCTTTAACCATGCTGGTTAATTGTTTAATCGACTTATTAAATTCTTGATTTTTAACTTCGTTAGCCAATATTTTCTCCTTTAATCTCTATTGTTTTCCTTTCATTTATTATTCCACGGGCAAGGTTTTCGTCCGTAATTGCAAGTATTTTAATATCTTCTATGTTGGTGAGTTCACTGAGCAAAACATTAGTTATGATATATGGGCAATTATGTTTAACGGCAACATTTTTAGCAAGGTTTTTTAGGTTTTCGCTGGCAGTGAAACAAACTAAAATAACATATAATTGCTCTCGTGCACGCTTTATTGAAGTCTGCCCCGTTATTATCGCGTGTGACTTGCGGGCAAACCCGATATAACTAATTACTTTGTTCATACTCTCCTAATTCTTCATATATTTTAGAACCTACATTGCATTTATATGCTTTATTTAATAGATGTTTTTTTATAGTTAGCGCGATACATTCTGGCTTCTTACACACATATGCCCCGCGCCCACCAAGTTTAAAATTCTTATCAATCAAGTATTCGCCGTCTATTCGAGCAATTCGAATCAAGTCATACTGCTGACTTTCAGTTCTACATGCGACACATCTTCGCTCTCGTTTAGACATATTTCACCTACTCATCTATATCATTAAAGAAATCGTCGTCAAGAATAATATTTGCATTTGATGTAGATAGTACATCATTAGACTTTGCTTCAGTTACATGAGTTGCTGCTGGTTTAACATCAATTTTGTAACCTGTGAGTTTAGCCGCAAGGCGCACATTATGTCCGCCCTTACCTATCGCAAGCGAGAGTTTGTTTTCAGGGACTAAAACATTTGCAATGCCTGCCGCGGTGTCAACTGTAATTTCGCTAACTTCGGCCGGACTAAGCGCAGATACGATATAATCGGCTGGATTATCGCTATAATTGATTATATCAATTTTTTCACCCTTTAATTCATTAATAATATTATTAATTCTCGAACCTTTATTTCCTATGCAAGCGCCGACTGGGTCTAGGTTTGGAACAGTTGTGCTAACAGCAACCTTAGTTCTAAGTCCCGCTTCACGAACTATATTTACAATTTTTACTTCGCTGTTGTTTAGTTCAGGTACTTCCATTTCGAGTAGGAGTTTAACGAAATTTGCGTGTGTACGCGAAACTTGAACAACTGTTCCGCGGAAATCGTCGCGGATATGACGAACATAGACTTTTACTCTATCGCCTGGCTTAAAATTATCATTAGGGAGCATATCCCGTTTTGTCATAAGTCCTTCAAGCGTAGTACCGCCAATTTCAAGATAAACATTTTCTAAATCTAGGCGCTTAACATTTGCAACAATGAGTTTACCTTCTTTCTCAGCAATATCCTTATAAATTGATTGTTTTTCAATCTCTTTAATCTTTTGGGTAATCACTTGTTTTGCGGTTTGTACAGCGATACGATTAAAATCTTTCGTACTCTCTTCTTGCATAACTAAATCGCCAATTTTATATGCATGTTTAATTTGTTTAGCATCTTCTAGACTAATTTCTTTTTCTTCGTCTTCAACATTTTCAACGACTGTTCTATACGAATAAATTTTAATTGTATTTTTCTCTGGATTTAATTTAACTTGGGCATTTTTTGCCATTCCGCTATTCTTCTTATATGCGGCCGTGAGCGCTTGCTCTAACGCCTGAATAAACACTTCTTGGTTAATTCCTTTTTCCCTTTCTAAATCTTTTAACGCTTCGAAAAAATCCTTGTTAATCATTTCTTTTCTTTCTCCTTAAAACTCTATATATGGTGTAATATATGCGATGTCAGTAGCATTTATAGTAATATTTTCATCATCGACATTAAATTGTGTACTATTATCATTATGGTCAATAAGGGTTGCTGTAAACTCTTTTCTACCGTCAATAGTGCGATATAATTTAACGTTCACTAATTTGTTCTTATATTTATTAAATTGCCAATCAAATTTAAGCGGTTTATCCAGTCCATAACTGGAAACATCAAGTAAATATGGTGCGTCATTCGTTGGATTTAGTTCATCTAATTTGTCTGCGATTAAATCGTTGACTGCAACACAATCATCAATCGTTACACCGCCGTCTTTGTCAATATACACGATAAGGTGCATACCATCGGCACGTTTTACATATTCGACTTCAACTAGTTTAATATCATCTGTAAATAATGGTTTAATACCTTCAAAAACTACATCTGCTACTTTCATTAACACTCCTTTAAAACTAAGTTAGGAGTGGCACCGCCACTCCTACTCTCTACTTTTATTATATCATAAGAAATTAAATTAATCAATAGTTTTTAGCAATTTTTTACATTAATTTAATAAAAACTTTTGCAGTCGCAGTTGCGTCGTTTACCGCTCTATGCGCATTGTTTAGTATTATATTCAACTTATCTACTATCGTGCCTAATTTATAGTTCTTTAAACCTGGAAGTTTTTTATGCGCCATTTCAAGCGTATCCATAAGCGGATTATCAAAATTATATGATAATTTCTTAGCGGCACTATAGATAAACCCTATATCAAACGAGATATTATGTGCGACTAATGTGCTTCCATAACAAAATTTATAGAAATCAGGTAGTACATAGTTAATAGTTGGTGCATCTTTTAGCATTGCATCTGTTATTCCTGTTAATTGTACGATTTCATTATGTAGTTTTTTATTTGGATTTACGAATGTAGAGAAAATCTCGGTAATTCTCCCATTTTCTATCTTACACGCGCCTATTTCGATAATTTCATCTTTGTTGGCTTCTAGTCCTGTAGTTTCTAAGTCGAATACGACAAATGTACCCGGAAAAGTCTTTTCTTCTTCATCGAAAAGTCCTGCTTGCTCGTAGTCTACATACTTAGATGGGAAAACGGTATGATAATTCTCATTTACTTGCTTATATGCCTGTTTTTTCTCTTCACGACTATACTCACATCTAGCGATACTAGTCGCAGTAAAACCAAATCTATCGTTTCTCAACCTAAATGAACCAAAACAACATACTTTCATATTAGGTTCGATTAAATCGCCTTTACTCTCGTCCGCTTGTTTAGGGAAAATTACGACTGATAAAAATTTTTGATTAAGTTTTAAATTAATCCTATAATATGCATGCTCAATTTCAGTTTCTACCCCATTACGCTTAGTTTTTCTAATGTAGTGCGAACGAAATACATTTACTACTTCACCACAAATTGCAACATTTTCCATAGGAGTATTTATTGTAGAAAAATCGCTAGCAAGAGTATAATCATTCTTCCCTATAATATTTACTATATTAGTTAGCGAATAAAAGTTCTTATCTTGGGCTTGACGGATAGAATAATTTAATTCCATGTTGTCTTCTATGTAACTTTTTTCTCTTTCTTCACTATTTTCTTTCTTTTCAAAAACTACTGAAAAATCGGCTAAAAAACTTTCTTTTAGTTTATCAGCAACCATTTTTTCACGGTTAAGTGAGACGGCATAATCGTACGAACTTTGAGATATTTTAAGGTGAATTACGACATTTAATGAGTTAATGTCAACCGATATATCATCAAAATTAAAGTTTCTAGATATTGAGGGAAAGTTGTTGATAATTGTTGTGTAAGTATAGTTTGCTATTGCGCGTTTATCAAGCGGACAACTAACAAAATTTAGCGAAAATTTAACAAAATCACCAACTAATTTTTTTACTTCGTCAAGTATTCGTGCCTTATTTTCTTCAGTGGGTTTAAAACAATCTGGATTGTATAAAAAATTCATCGTACATGTATTATTTTTCTCAGTGTACACAGCATCTTTAAATTTTAAGCCTTCGAAAAGTTCGCTAAGATGATCGATTGAATTTTCCATGCTAATATTATATATAAAAATGTCGTAACTGTCAAGTCACGACATTATCTCAAATGCTAAATCATTTTTAGGAAATTCTTTTAATTACACCTGTTTTATGTTTTATATTTTGGAAAATATTTGATAAACTCACAGGACAAATTGCAATATGTCAACAATAATTACAAAACCGAGCAAGACCAAAAGTCCTACATTGTTTATGATGTTTACTATCTTTTGATTAATTGGCTTGCCCCTAATCCACTCAATAAGTACGAATACCATTTGACAACCGTCGAGCGCTGGTATTGGTAATAGATTAAATACGGCGAGATTAACCGCAATGAGCGGAAGTAAAAGTAGTAAATAATTAAAACTTTGTTGAGTATACGACGCTATCATATTAATTGTCGTTACTGGCCCACCAAGTGAAGTGATTGAAAGTTGCCCAGTTAATAGTTGACCGAAAATCATAAGGATTTTTACTGCCCATTTACAAGTAAAAGGCACACATTCTTTTAGTGCTTCGACAAATGTATATTTATATGATGAAATGGCAAATTCATCTGCATCTTCTTGGTCAGTAGATAGCATCGACCAACCTGAGTAGTTCCCGTCCTTATCGTAGACTACATTTATATATCCGCGTTGTAAAATCTCAACTCCGTCTCGGCGGACATTATAGTTGATTTCCCTTAAAACCATGCGATAAGTTTCGCCGTCAGTAGATGTGAATTCATAACTAATTTCGTCCGTTTCATTTAATTTTGGATAATTACCTTCTATCTCAAGTGAGATTAATACAGATAAACTTTTATCATGAAGAAAGTCAATTTCGTTTCCGTCAACTCCATAGATTACGTCACTAGTTTGAAGATATGAGTAGTTTATTGAATCTTCACTAACCGAATTAACTTGTACAATGTCGTATCCCGCGGACATAAGCAAAATAAATGAAAAGATTATAGCGCTGAGAAAATTAAAAAACGCACCAAAGAATAAAACTATTAATCGTTTCCATGGTTTTTGCTTGTTAAACGCCTGCTCGGACTCGATTCCGTCTTCTGTTTCCCCTTCAAAAGCACAATAACCACCTAATGGGAACGCACGAAGAGAAATTAATTCCCCATTCTTTTTCTTCTTTTGCAAGATTTTAGGGCCGAACCCGACGCTAAATTCATTTATTTTAAATTTTAAAATTTTACCTGCAGTATAGTGTCCTAGTTCGTGTATCAACACCATGAACAATAAAACAATAATGGCTACAATAATATAGCCAATATATGTTAATGTAGTTGATGCGCTAAGTAGTTGTAACATAGTTAATTATAATCTAAAAATTAAATAATTATTCCTAGGACGGCGATGTATATAACGAAAGTCGTAAACATCATGGCGTCAATTCTATCCAACATTCCGCCATGACCAGGGAAGATATTTCCACTGTCCTTCACTCCAGCCATGCGTTTTAACTTGCTTTCAAACAGGTCTCCCGCTTGCGCTAAAATAGACGCTATTACACCTATTATTAAGAAAATCCACCATGTGAGATTGTATGTCGAAAGTATAGTCGAGAATGCTGGAATATAGTAAACAAGTAGATATGTCAACATCGCTCCGCCCATTCCACCGATTAGTCCGCCTATCGCACCGCTAATCGTTTTATTCGGGCTAATTTTTGGTGCTAGTTTAGGGCCTTTTAATAAACTGCCGATTAAGAAGGCAAAAGTATCAGTTAGCCATGTGATTGCAAAGATGATTACGATAAATGGAATTGAGAACCATTGTATCCCTGAATAAAAATCTGCATGATTTATTAAAAGCATTAGTCCAAGCAAAAATCCAGGGTATATACATGCTAAAATGGTGTTAAAAGCACGATACAAATTTTCAGTAAATTTAAGTTCCTTATTCCTTATACACTCGACAATCAATGCAACTATAAAATAGATTATAAATGAGCATATTTGAATAATTGGGAGCAAATAAAATTCAACCGCACCTAGCGAAAATAACATTATTACATAGTTAAAAATCGAATAAAAACTCGCCATGTATCTATTTAGCGGTCTATTCATACTAGTCATAAGTCCACTCATCTCAATCCCTGCAATTATTGAAATGCTTAGGATAAAAATGTCAAAAATATAATCGCCGATATTTAGCGGTAATAGTTTACTCACTATCGCTAAGCACACTGCGATGACGATAAAAATACTAGTTAAAACACGTTTTTTCATACTATTCCTTAATTTCACCAAAACGGCGATTTCTTCCCATATATATTTTTATGGCTTTAATTAAATCACGCTTACCAAATGCTGGCCAATTCTTCTTAGGATATATCCATTCGCTATATGTTGTCTGCCATGGCATGAAGTTCGAAGAGCGTTGCTCACCCGAAGTACGAATTACTAGGTCAAGTGGAAGAAGTTCTGCAGTATAAAGATGCTTTTCAAATTTAGAAAAATCAATATTTTTTTCTTTTGCGTCAATTAATTCGTTCACTGCCTTTAAAATCTCTTGTCTACCGCCATAATTTATGCATAAATTGATGATAAATTCGCTTTTCTCCTTTGTATCTTCCACGAGTTTTTTAGCCTTATTACGAACATTTTCAGGAAGTCTAGTATCGTTAAAATCTCCCGAAAAAATTATACGCACATCGCGTTTTATAAATTCTTCGCGATATTCGTCCATCATCTCTTCGAACAACTGCATGAGATAGTCCGTTTCTTTTTTAGGTCGCTTCCAATTTTCGCATGAAAAAGCATAGATAGACACATTCTTTATCCCCAAATCGTATGCTACTTCAATTTGTTTTTTTACATTATCAGCACCGACCTTATGTCCTGCACTTCGTGGAAGACCGCGTTTTTTTGCCCATCTACCATTTCCGTCAATAATGAAAGCAATATGTTTTGGCATGCGCGGATCAGCCTTAAATTTCTCCAAATTCATGCTACACTTCCATGATTTCTACAATCTTTTTTTCACAGGCGTTATCCGCTTTATTCGTATAATTATCTATCTGTTTTTGTACATCTTTTTCAAGCGAATTGTAGTCATCTTCGCTTATCTCACCATTTTTTTTCATTTCTTTAAATTTATCTAGACATTCGCGCCTTGAATTACGCATAGCAATCTTTGCTTCTTCAAGTAATTTGCGTGCGTCCTTAGAGTACTCTTTCCTTCGCTCTTCGGTCAGCATAGGGAAATTGACACGAATTATTTTTCCGTCATCACTAAGCGATACTCCTAAATTAGCACTTTCAATTCCAGCGCGTATTGATTTTAATGTACTTACGTCCCAAGGCGATACCACTAGCATGCGCGCGTCCTGAACCGTAATATTACTAGTTTGATTTATCGGTGTTCTAGTACCATAATAATCAACTTTTATGTTTTCGATTAGTTTTGGATTCGCTCTACCTACGCGAATTAACATAAGTTCATCTAAAAGATGATTAAACTGTTTATTAAGATTTTCTTCGTAATCCATTAAGATTATCTCTATTTCTTCGTTCATGATATTCTCCTAATAATTATATTACCTAAATTGGCAATTTTTAGCAACTAAAATTGCGGATATAATGAAATTTATAATATTATTTAATATTATTTTGCTATATTTGTGAATATAATAAATAAAAAAACGAACTATATCGTAATAGAATATACTACTATTAGTTCGTCTTTAAATATACTATATCTTAGATTGTGCTGCAACTTCGGCTACGAAATCGTCAGTTCTCTTCTCTAAGCCTTCGCCCATTTCCCAACGAACAAAGCGCTTTACAGAGAATTTCCCTGCGATTAATTTCTCAATAGTCATGCTGTCATCTTTAACAAATGGTTGGTTTAAAAGGCAATTTTCAGTATAGAATTTACCAATTTTACCATCGACGATTTTTGCCAAGATTTCCTTTGGTTTATTAGCATTTTTTTCGTCATTCTGCATTTGAACGAGTAAGATATTCTTCTCCTTTTCAATTACATCTGCTGGAACTTCATCTTTTGAAACATAACTAGGTTTAGCAGCGGCGATTTGAAGAGCAACATCGTGTAAAATCTCTTCACCAGATGTATATGGATTTGCTTCAACCATAACGCCGACTTTTCCGCCCATGTGGATATAAGTTTCGATTTTTCCGCTAGTTTTAAAGATTTCAAAACGGCGGATAGATAATTTCTCACCGATAACAAGAGTCTGCTCAGCAATAAATTCTTTAACAGTAATTCCGTTAATTTTGCAGTTGTTTAGAGCATCTAGATCGCCAGGCATATCTTTTGCTATAACCTTAGCAATGTCATTTACTATAGATTGGAATTTCTCTCCCTTAGAAACAAAGTCGGACTCGCAATTTATTTCAAGTAATACACCGATATTACCGTTTACATACGCTCCAACTGCACCTTCTGCAGCAATACGGCTCTCTTTCTTAGCAGCCTTGGCAACTCCGCGTTCACGAAGAAGTTCGATTGCCTTATCCACATCGCCATTAGAATCAACTAATGCCTTTTTGCAGTCCATCATGCCTGCACCCGTCATATTGCGTAAATTTGCAACATCTTTTGCTGTAATTTCCATATTTCTCCCCTTAAATTTTATTCTTGTTCGCTAGACTCTTCTGTCTTAACTTTTTTTATGCGTTTTTCCTTCTTTTGAGTTCCAACCATAGACTCCATAGTCTCGTCTTCTTCACCAGAAGTTAAGTCGTGCAACACTTCTCCGCCCTTTGCTTCCATAATAGCATCAGTCAACGCGCTAAGGATTAACTTAACTGAACCGATAGCATCGTCATTTGCTGGAATACATACATCAACATCATCTGGGTCACTATTTGTATCAACAATACCAACTGTTGGAATGCCAAGGCGTCTTGCTTCTTTAACAGCGATATGCTCTGTGTGTGGGTCAACTAGAATGATAAGCCCTGGAAGAGTTGTCATATCCTTAATACCAGTAAGGTTTGCAGCGAGTTTGTCGCGCTCTGCTTTCAACTTAATAACTTCCTTTTTAGGTAGAAGTTCGAAATCGCCGAGAGTTTCCATATTGTTTAACTTGTTCATACGGTCGATTCTCTTTCTAATAGTTGTGAAGTTAGTAAGAGTTCCGCCTAACCAACGAGTATTAATGTAGTACATACCCGAACGCTCTGCTTCCTGCTTAACGGTTTCACTAGCCTGTTTCTTAGTACCGATAAATAGTACACTAGCGTCAGCAAGCACTTTTTCTTTGATGAATACATATGCTTCATCTATTTTCTTAGAAGTGTCTTCAAGGTTAATGATATGAATATCATTTCTATCTGTGAAGATATACTTCTTCATCTTAGGGTTCCACTTTCTAGTCTGGTGACCGAAATGGCAACCTGCTTCTAATAATTGTTTCATTGAAATAACTGACATAAATTTTCCTCCTGTTTGTCTACCCTATCTAGTCGTCTTGCTATCGAACCTTATTGGCAACAGTCTAGCAATCGTAAATAGGTGAATATTCATATAAAACTTTTTTAGTTTAGCAAAAAATTTTGTCTTTGTCAACAGTTATCGCCTTTTTTGTCATGATTTCTTTATTTTTTAGTTTAAAAATAAGAAAACTCGCTAAATTTTGCGAGTTTTTATTAATTTTTATATCTGTGTTTTTACAAGTATATAATTATTTAAATAATTTAACACAAATAATTCATAATATGATTTTAATAAATCCTAAAACCATAAATTATAGTGAAATTTGGTCCATAATATTTTGTTCGTTTGTTTTATCTTTTGCGCGTACCATTAAATCGTCAAAAGCGAACATAAGTAAAGCCATGTTAATATCTTTATTTTTTATATGACAACTTGAAACGAGTTTCTTAAAAGTATCTTCATTCTCAGTCATATTGCTTTTCGTGATTTCGTTTAAAATTTCCATAGGGAATAATTTAAGATATAAATCTTCTTCCATACATAAATGATAATTGGAATCCAAAATAAAGTTTTTACCATGCAATTTTATTTTAAGGACGGAATGAAGATACGCACCATTTCTGTAACTGATTCCAGTTAAGGTAGATGGCTTTAATTTAGCACTAGTTGAACGCAATAAATAGTTCGAATTCACATAACAACTATTGTCTTTTAACTCTCTTGGCCAAGTATCGTCATCAAATAAATATTTAGCATCGAAAAATAATCCTTTCCCATAAATTGTATCAATCTTATACGGATTGACTCTTGTACCTTCTCCCGTCAATCTATTTACATTGGGGAGCATTTCAAAAGTGAGTTTAATTAGGAGTTTTGTGGTATTTTCCTTATCTAATTCAATATCATTTTCCTTAATTTTTAAAAATATTTCTGCCGAATTAGCACAGACAAAACGCATAATTCGTTTAAATTTCTTCCCGTCAATTTGTCTAATAGCCATAATTATAATATTTTGCAAACTATTAAGGTCGTCTAATTCTTCGGGCGAAAAATTAGCAATCGAATTAGGATTTCGTAATTGATTTTCGTCTTCTAATTGAAGTAATTTTAACGCGTTCTCTATAGTCACTGTTTTCTTCCTTTACCAAATTATACCATAAATCACGGATTTGTCAATAGTGACGATTTTAGCCTTGTAAACTATAATTTGACGAACTTGTAGACGAAATTAATAAAATTGACTAAAAGTAGATTTTGAATACACTTTTACAAATAGTAACAATGATTTTAATTACATATATTAAAAAATCATTAAAAATATGTTAATTAAAGCAAAACAAAAAACTCACCATTCATAATAATAATGGTGAGTCTTTTTCTACTTATTTTTATCTTCGTCGTCGCCTTCAGCGATGAGTGCTTCATATGCCGAAAGCACTTTATCAATAGTTGGTTGGTCGTTCACGACATCTAGATTTCCGCTCGCTTCGTCGACAGCAAAAATCACGCCTTCCCCTTCTTCTACTCCCTGCATTGGAGTAACTGGGATTAAAATTGCGTACATTTTATCGCTATCGTCAAGCGCAATTAATGCGACTTGCTCAAACTCAATCGGCTTATTCTCCGCGTCGTATAAAATGACATTATCATAGTTATTTTCGTCGAAAATCTGCTTAATTGGGTCGACTGCCCGCACTTTCTTTGGTCTACGAATTTCATCTCTTAAATCTTTCATAATCTCTCCTTTATTTCTTACTATCTAAATAATCCTGTAGTATTATAGTAGCGGATACTGCATCTAATTTTTCCTTTCTTTTTCTCCAATCTTTTTCGCGGAGTTTCAAATAATCTTCCGCCATGACGGACGACATTCTCTCATCTACGAATTCGACTTTAATATTAGATTTCTCACTGAGTTTACTCATAAATTCGCGCGTTTGTTTCGCAATAGTTTGCTCGACACCAGCGGTATTTAATGGCAGTCCGCAAACGATTTCGTCAACATTCTTTTCCTTAATGAGAGTTAGAAAATAGTCAATGTCGGTGTTTGGTTCTTTCGTTTTGTATGTAGAATATGGAGACGCGAGAAATTTCGTCTCGTCGCTAAGGGCTATTCCTATGCGTTTAAGTCCAAAGTCAATCCCCATTGTTCTCATAATTATATTATAGCATATATTTTCATTTTAGTAAAACAAAACGCGATAAATTTAAATAAAAAATCTACCTAAGATTAGGTAGACTTCTAACTTTATTTATTTTTTTGCTTTTTAGCCTGGGATTGAACTTCGTCCTTGATGTCTTCAATTATTTCTTTACTCTTCTCGACACCCTTTTCTACAGTGTCTGCGACTGGTTTATTAGTCTTTGCAACAACTGCACCAACGACGAACCCTATTCCCATACCAATTAATAATTCCTTCATAATAGCCTCCTACTATATTTTCCGCAAAATTTGTAAAAATATGTAGAAAAACTATAAATTGTATTAATTCAAGTTTATGAAATTTTATGTAATTTAGTTTGTTATATTATCTATCATATTATTCAGTATTGGCAGTTGATTTATTGAATTTATGTGCTTATTTAGTTTTTGTATGTAATAATCGTCGCCGATTTCTTCAAGCGCTGATTTTAACTTATCTATATCCGCGCCCTCTACATACTTTGCAAATTTATAAATATATTCGGCGTCCTGGGTCTTACAAATTGCTTCTGTTAGTCTATCAATATCTGCGCCATTTTTAATAAAATAATAAGAAAAGTTATAAATACTTTCTGCATTTCCAGATAGACAAATACTATCTATTGTCTTATCTATGAATGAAACTTCAAAATTAAAGTTGCGCAATATTGCTTCAATATAGTCAGCATCACCAATTTTAAAAATAATTAATGCTAGTTTTTCAAAAATTTTATAACTTAAATTATTTCCTGTTTCAAATATAAAACTATAAATACCCGAGGCATCATCTATTTCAAGTTCACAAATTTTCTCAGCGAGTTTATTTACATCTATATATTTTACTTCGCGAACAAACATGCTAATACATCTAAAATCTTTAGTTTTAACGATTGCTTCACTTAATTTTTCTAAATTCGCGCCATTAACCTTGAGAGTAAATAAGTAAATATCACTTGCCTCACCTGTTTCACATATCGCATTAGTTAATTTATCTATATTTTCTTGGCTAAAATACTTAGAATTAGATCCAGTAGCAAATTCGTAAATATAACTAGCATCTCCGCTATTACAGATGGCATCAACATACTTATTCCTAAGTTGTTCATCTCTTATGATGAATTTATTACCTAAAAGGAATGTATATAGCATATTATTTGTTTTAAGCATACCTTTTAAAAGCACATCAATATCCGCGCCTTTAATCTCAGTAGCAAAATAGTAGATATATGACGCGTCAAGAGTTTTAACTATACCTTCAGAGAGTTTAGTCTTATTCGCCTCTTCTATTTTTTCAGCAAAACAACAAATATATTGAGCATCTCCAGTTTCGCAAATCGCGTCAGTAAGTTGAGTGATGTTTGCGCCTTCAACTTCGCCAGCAAAATAGTAAATACAAAGAGCATTTTTAGTTTTACATATTGCGTTGTTAAGCTTATTTAAGTTTGTCGCTCCTAATTTATCTACATGTCTAGCAAATTCATAAATATATAAAGGACTATTTGTTTCACAAATAGCATCGGTAAGTTTATCTAAATCTAAACCTTTAACAATTCTAGCGGTATCACAAATATATTTAGCACTTTTAGTACCAATAATCGCATCTATGAGTTTCTTTTTGTTTTCCTCACTAAGATTTTTAGTATCATGTAAAAAGTCATATAGACATAGAGGTTTTTTAAATTTGCAGATTGCGTTAGTGAGTTTATTTTTATCCACATTATCAATATTTTTTGCATAATAGCATATTTGTCTTGGATCTTCGCTCTCACAAATGAGATCGGTTAAATCCTCAAGAGAGTCGCATTGATATATTTTTAATAAAATATCAACAGGTAAATTAAAAGTTTCCACCGCAAAAATATGTTTTAAAATCTCGCGCCCATTATTCGTTTTTATGAGTCTATTTACACACTCCATAAATTTTTCATCTATGCCATTTTTATATAAATAATTATCCAATCCTTCAATTAATCTTTCTTCTTCTATTGTCATGATATACCTCTTGCCCATATCCTAACACTTAAAGCCAATTTTGTCAATACCCATTTTTAATTATTAAGATTAATATAACTTTGCATTTTTAATTATTAAGATTAATATAACTTTGTTGTATAAAATTAAAAAAATATTCACCAAATTGACAGTGAATATTTTTTAATTTAGTATTTATGTTTATTTACTAGATTTTTCCAGTTTTTCTTGGTAGTCGCGGACGGCAGCGCGCAAGCAGTCAAGACAAAACTCTATGTCAATCTCACTATCGTCTTCAAGTGCTTTCTTTACGCTCAATTCGTCAATGAATAGCATATTTGCCATTCTGCCAGTCACCATTTCAGTGATTTTTGAGCAAACTGCAATGATATATGGATTGGCTTGTGCTCTAAACTTACACTGCATGATAATTCCGCTTTCAATTCTAAGCGAAAATTCTACATGGGCAGTTTCGTCTTCATTATACATATCTGCAATGCCGTCTGGCTTAGAGATTCTTCCCGCATTTTTAGGGTTAGAAAATATATTCATAATTATATCGTTATACATATCCTACGCCCCCTTTCTCTTACGCGTTTTACTACCAAATGTAGACGAATATTCGCGCAACTCTTCAACCGATTTTTTAATGATTGCTATCGCTCTATCTAATTCTTCATATGAATTATTCTTACCGATGCTAAAACGAATGGTGCTACGCGCATTGTCGTTAGATAGACCTATCGCTTTCATAACATGGGATACGGTCAAACTATTGCTTGTACATGCACTGCCAGTGGAAACCGCTACTCCATTCATATCAAGTTTAGTGAGTAGACTTTCGCCATCAACACCTATGAAAGTCACCGAAATTATATTAGGCAGTTTTTGACGGATATTTGCATTTATGACGATATGCTCAACTTCTTCACTAAGTTTGGTCGTGAAATATTCACTAAGTTGGCGTAATTTATGATTGTTAGCACGCATATCACGAGTGGCTATTTCGCACGCTTTTGCTAGTCCAACAATTCCAGCGGTATTACAAGTTCCACCGCGTTTGTTTCTCTCTTGGTTTCCGCCGAAGATAATAGGGTCTATTTTTACATCATTTCTTACATATAAAGCACCTGCACCTTTTGGACCATAAATCTTATGAGCAGATATAGTTAACGCATCTATATTCATGTCTTGTACATCAATATCCATATGACCATATAGTTGAACTGCGTCAGTATGGAAGATAATGTTTTTCTCCTTAGCGGTCTGTGCTATTGCCTTAATGTATTGAATTGTCCCAAGTTCATTATTTGCTGACATAATCGAAATTAGAATAGTATTTGGATTAATTGCGTGTAGTAGTTCGGTAAAATTAATTAGTCCATTTTCGTCAACATTCAAATAGGTAACTTGAAATCCATTTTTCTCTAAAAATCGGCAAGCATTTAGCACGGATTCATGTTCAATCTTGCTAGTGATGATATGATTTCCGTGGTTGCGGTTAGCATAAGCAATACCAACGATGGCCATAGAGTTTGCTTCACTACCACTAGATGTAAAATAAATTTCGTTAGATTTAGCGTTAATAGTTTCGGCAATGACATCTCTACTCTGGTCTATTAAATTGGACGCTTCCCTACCGAACGAATGTATAGAGGCAGAGTTCCCGTAAACAGAAGTTAACGCGGGCATCATTGCGTTTAAAACTTCTGGACTGAGAGTCGTAGTAGCCGAATTGTCTAAGTAAATTCTCTCCATAATTTTCTCCTTATTGGTAGTATATCACTAAGAGAACGTATTGTCAAGTAGCAATTTTAGATTAATTTATATAAATTTTTAACATAAAAGAAAAAAGAGCCAATTAAAACAAGTTATTTTTAAACATAGTTTAAGTGCTCTTCTCTTTTACATTTATTTAATTTTCGCTATTCTTACAACGATTTATAAAATTAATCACTTCGTCGTATGGGTTAAGACCTACCATACTATCGATCTTCTTCCCTGCTTTAAAGCATACTAGGGTCGGCACGCTGAATACGCGGTAACGTTTAGCGATATCTTCGCTTTCGTCTATATCAAGAGTAGCAAATTTTACATCAGTTAACTCATTTGATGCGCGCTCTAAAATCGGCTTAAACATCTTACACGGCATACACCATGTAGCGAAAAAGTCGACCAAAGTCAAACTATCTTGATTTATAAAATCGTCAAAATTAGAACTATTAACTTGCTCCATAAACTCTCCTATTTAACTATTTTTTGGATAATATGTGCGACAACTACCGTCGCCATATTTACTGGATAGTATACCACACTAGCGATTTTTTTGCAACCGAATTTTATCGCCTTTTGCTTAGTATAGCAAACATCAAGTTTTTTTATTCTCTCTTCCGCACAAAATTTTCGCAAAATTTTCGCTATCGGGTCATAACTTGTCTTCGATATGTCGGCAATCTCAAATCGCGGAATATCTAAATACCTATTTCCCGCACCCATACAAGATAAAATGTAAATATTATCCTTATTAGCATTGGTTATCAACAACTTTTTTGCGCTAATATCGTCAATGCAATCAATGATAATATCATAATCAGTTAAATTTATCTTGCTTTGTGTGTCAACTGAATATTTAATAGGGAAAGCCGTAATGTTTAGGTTGGGATTAATGTCTTTTAGTTGAATTTTTAGTGCGTTTACTTTTAACTCGCCTATATTATTATTGAAGGCGACCAGTTGGCGATTTAAGTTAGTTATATCCACTTGATCATAATCTACAATGTCCAAATTTTGAATACCCGAGCGAACGAGAAAATGACATACCGCACTGCCGACTCCACCCACACCAAAAACTACGATGCGTGCGTTTGTCAATTTCTTGATTTGTGCATCGTTTAGCATAGCGGTAAATCTATCTAAATATCTTAAATCTTGCATACTAGATAATGTATTTTTTATAATCATGCGATTGTATCATATTTTCCATCGTCTTTAAAACAAATGGTTTATCAATCACAACTTTTACAACTGGATTATCTTTGCTTGCGTTAAACGAAATATCTTCAAGAAGCGCTTCAAGTATAGTTTGAAGGCGTCTAGCACCGATATTTTCGTTAGTTTCGTTTTCGTCAACTGCGAGTCCTGCGATTGTATCAATAGCATCTTCTGTAAATTCTAAGTCAACATTATCAACTGCTAAGAGTTTTTTATATTGCTCAGTGATTGCATTTTGTGGCACAGTTAAAATTTTCTTAAAATCTTCCTTTGTTAAACTATTCAATTCAACTTGGATAGGGAAACGACCTTGGAGTTCGGGAATTAAGTCACTTATGCTTGAAATATGGAACGCTCCCGCCGCGATAAATAGTATATAATCGGTATTAACTACCCCATATTTAGTATTCACTGTACTACCTTCGACAATAGGTAAAATATCTCGCTGAACACCTTCGCGTGATACATCTTGACCATTATTTTTCTTGGCAGCAATTTTGTCTATTTCGTCTATAAAGATAATTCCTTCCTGCTCTGCGCGGTGGATTGCTTCCTTATTTATTATGTCTGGATCAATGAGTTTATCGCACTCTTCATTAAGTAAAACTTCGCGTGCGCGCTCAACGGTCATGCGCTTCATCTTTCTAGGTGCTTTAATTATTCCGCCCATAATTTGCCCGATATTAATCTCCGCACCTACTCCGTCGAGTAAATTCATAGGTTTTGGTTGCTCACGAACATCTATATCTATACTCTCTTTATCAAATTTCCCTGCATTATAATCTTCATAGAATTTTGTTCTAAACGCTTCTGTGTCCTCACTTTCTGGCTTATTTACCTTTTTTAGTGGATATAAGATGTCAGTAATCTTCTTATCTACAACAACCTTTGCCCTATCTTTTATCTTCTCAATTTGTTCATCATGGACAATTCGAACTGACGCTTCTACTAAATCTCGCACCATGCTCTCGACATCGCGTCCTACATAGCCTACTTCTGTATATTTTGTTGCTTCGACTTTTACAAAAGGGGCATTTACTAGTTTTGCAAGCCTTCTCGCAATTTCAGTTTTACCGACACCAGTAGGGCCTTTTAATATAATATTTTTTGGAGTTATCTCATCGCTCACATTCTTTGGCAACTGACTACGGCGATATCTATTCCTTAGTGCAATAGCAACAGCGCGTTTTGCTTTCGATTGCCCTACGATAAAATTATCTAGATTCTTAACAATTTCTTTACATGTCATTAGATTTGGCATATTATATCTCCTCAACTACGAAATTTTTATTAGTGAAAATACATAGATCGCTCGCTATTTCCATGGATTTAAGCGCGATAGTTTTTGCATCTAAGTCTGTGTTTCTAATAAGTGCTTTCGCAGCAGATAGAGCGTAAAAACCACCACTTCCAGTAGCACAAACTCCTTCGTCTGGTTCAATAACATCGCCAATACTGTTAAGCATAAGTAAGTTATCCTTATCTGCAACTATCATGAACGCGCCTTCACTACTATTGTGTCCGCCCGAATTTCTAAGTTCTTTTGTATACTCTACTGCGCTACGCAATAGACTTCCGCTATATTTATTAAGCATTTTTTCAAATTCTTCAAACATAGCATATGCGTCAGCCGTGCCACCAGCGAACCCGATTATTACTTTGCCATCATATATTCTTCTAACCTTATGTGCAGTGCCTTTAAGGACAATTTGCTGACCAAGAGTAACTTGACCATCTCCCGCTATAACTGTCTTTCCATTTCTCTTAACTGCTACTATAGTCGTGCCTCTAAGTTGTTCCATCTCTACTCCTTTAATTCTTTTAATATTGTTTTAATTTCATTTATCGCCCGGTCGCGATACATTACATTTCGTTTTACCTTATCGCGTTCCTTGATTGGATTTAATATACCGAAATTCGCATTAATCGGCTGAAAATTATCAGTATTTGCATTTACTAGATAATTATAAAGCCCACCAATAATTGTATCTGCGCTAAAACTTAATAATTCTTTACCTTCAATCTGGCGAATTACATTTATTGCGCAATATAAACCACTCGCAATACTTTCGACATATCCTTCAACCCCCGAGAGTTGACCCGCAATATATATATTATTGTCAACTTTTAATCTGGAATACTTGTCTAATGCTCGCGGATAATTTATATAGTGGTTAGTATGCATTACTCCGTAACGCAAAAATTCAGCATTCTCCAACCCTGGAATTAAGCGAAATACTCGCCTTTGTTCAGGAAAAGTTAGATTAGTTTGAAATCCAACCATATTGTACATTGTAGCATAATTATTTTCTTTTCTCAACTGAACGACGGCATATGGACGATTTTCTTTATGCGGATTTTTTATTCCTACTGGCTTTAATGGCCCAAAACGAATTGCGTCCGTTCCACGTTTAGCCATAATTTCAATCGGCATGCAACTTTCGAATATATTCTTCTTCTCGAATTCATGTAGTTCAACAGTTTTTGCATTTATAAGTTCATTATAAAAACGCAAATATTCGTCCTTGTCCATAGCGCAATTTAGATAGTCCGCGTCGCCTTTATCGTAACGAGAAGCAAAGAATGCCTTAGTCATGTCAATACTTTCCGCGTTAATAATTGGGGAAGCAGCATCATAAAAATAGAGAAAATCTTCGCCAATTTTTTTCTTTAATGCTTGGCACATTTTGCTAGTTGTAAGTGGACCTGTAGCAATCACAGTTATTGCGTTTGGATTAAAATCTTCAACTTCTTTCACATATGTAATTATGTTTTTATTCGTTTTAATGAGTTCGGTAACAATATTTGAAAATGCTTCTCTATCAACCGCGAGTGCCTGTCCAGCGGGAACACGACAAGAGTAAGCAACTTTTAATAAATTACTCCCTAATAGTGTAAGTTCTCTTTTAAATACACCAGATGCTGTGGTGTCATCGTCACTTTTTAGTGAATTGCTACATACGATTTCAGCGTAGTTTTCACTATGATGAGCGGGAGTTAAACTCTCGCCTTTTATATCATAGAGATTAACCTTATATCCGTGATTTGCTAGATACAGCGCGCACTCACTTCCCGCAAGACCAGCACCAACAACATTAATCTCTAACATAATTACACCCTTTTGCGTTACAAATAATTTGAGTTTTTCCTTTCGCTCCAAATTTTTTAAATAGATTAGCATTGCATTTTGGACATTTCTCGCTCAAAGGTAAATCCCATGAGATATAGTCACATTTTGGATAATTGTCACAACCGAAGAAGAGTTTACCGCGTTTTGAATACTTGGCGCTAACCACTCCGCCACATTTTGGACAAATTCCAGTTTCTGTCACATTATTTTCGTTGATATTTTTAGTATTTTTACATTGTGGGAAATTCGAGCAAGCAAGGAAACGCCCGAATTTTCCTTCTCTATATACCATCATTGCACCACATTTATCGCACTTTATGTCGCTAGGCTCTGGTGGTGCTTTCGGTAGGCTTACTCCCATTTTCTCGCTAGCATAATCGAGTTGTTTCATGAACGGGGTATAAAATTCTAACACTGTATCTTGCCAACGCTTTTTACCTTCCGCTATATCGTCGAGTTGCTGTTCCATGTTTGCGGTAAATTTCACGTCCATGACATTTTTAAAGTATTCTTCTAAATAATCGGTGACTTCAAATCCTAGTTCGGTAGGGACGATATATTTCTTTTCCGTCTTAATATAGTCACGATTAAATAGAGTCATGATTGTTGAAGCGGTGGTAGACGGACGTCCTATACCCTGCACTTCCATTTCATGAACTATGCTTGCTTGGTCAAAGCGGACAGGCGGTTTTGTGAATTTTTGTTCGGTTATAATTTTTTCTTTCTTAACTACTTCATTCTCTATTAAATCAGGTATATTTATTCCGTTTTTTTCGTCATCTTGTGGTTTTAACAACTTAGTATAGCCGTCAAATACTAATGCACGACCAGACGAGCGGAAGGTGTAATCTCCAACTTTAATATCTACAGACAAACTATCATATTTCGCGTAACTCATTTGACTAGCAACAAAGCGCTTAAATATTAATGTATATAAGTTTAAGTATTGTTCTTCAATCTTTCCTTTTAGAAATTCAGGTGTGTATTTTAGACTGATTGGTCGTATCGCTTCGTGTGCGTCTTGCGCACTACCCTTTGTCGCAAATTCGTTAAATTTCCCTGGGTGATACTCTTTCCCATAATTTTCTAAAATATATTCGCGTGCCATGAATTGAGCATCGGTAGCAACACGAGTCGAATCAGTACGGATATATGTAACTAGCGCGGTTTTACCTTCACCAGCAATTTGCACACCTTCATACAAAGTTTGGGCGCATTTTGTATACGAATTTAGGGTCATTTTCAATTTTTTAACTGCATCTTGCTGTAATGTAGTGGTTATGTATGGTGCAGGGGGACGCGAGTAAGCCATTTGGCGTTTAACTTGCGCTACCTTATATTCCCCATTTTCAATAACAGAGAGAATTTTATCAACTTGTTCTTTATTTTCTACTTCGATTTTCTTATCCTTATATAAGGATAAATCCGCTTTAAATTTCTTTCCTTCTTTACTGAGTTCTGCCGATACATTCCAGTACTCAGTTGGTACGAAATTCTGTATCGCGCGCTCGCGGTCGACTATAAGTTTTAGCGTAACAGATTGAACCCTACCGGCACTTAGTTTTGGTTGAATTTTTTTAGACAACAATGGGCTTAGTTTATATCCCACAATTCTATCTAGAACTCGTCTACCCTGCTGAGCATTAACTAAATTTAAGTCGATTGCGCGTGGGTGAGCAATGCTTTCGTTTACTGCCTTTTTACTAATTTCGTTAAATGCCGTTCGAACAGGCGCACTCTCATCTAATCCTAAGATCTCTGCAATATGCCACGAAATTGCTTCCCCTTCTCTATCCGGGTCGGACGCAAGATATATTGCTTCTGCCTTACTTGCCAGTTTCTTTAACTGTTCCACTGTAGATTTTTTGTTCGGTATAATCTCATATTTTGGTTCAAAATCATGCTCTAAATCTATTCCAAAAGATTTTTCAGGCAGGTCTCGAATATGGCCTTTTGTTGCAAACACTACATAATTTGCTCCTAAATATTTCTTTATAGATTCTTGTTTTCCCGGTCCTTCTATTAATACTAATTTCATAAATCTCCTAAGTTGTATTTTATTATGACATAATGTAACTATTATTCGCTAACTTTGTAACTAGTCCTTCCATTTCTAGCCCCATTAAAATGGTGTTTAATTCGTGCGCACTCATTTCGGTATAATCGGCTATTTCTTGGAAGGTGCGTTTTTCAGTACGGATATAATTTAATACAAATTGCTCTTTAATGTCAAGTTGGCGGGAGATGTTTTTTGAATTTTCTTTCTCTATGTTCAGCGCGTCTAAAACATCATCTGGTGAAAGAGTTATACTTGCAGTGAGATTCTTTATTAGCGAATTTGTGCCCTTAGACATGGGCGAATTAATTTTACCAGGGACGGCAAAGACTTCGCGATTATATTCCAAACCAAATCTAGCGGTTTTAAGTGAACCGCTCTTCTCCGCCCCCTCAGTAACAACTACTCCGCGTGACAAACCAGCAATAATGCGATTTCGTATAGGGAATAAATAACTAAGGGACGGTGTGGTAGGACAATTTTCGCTTATAATTAAATTGTTCTCAGTGAGTTTCTTTGCAAGTGAAATATTAGTTGCGGGATAGATATTATATAGCCCGCCAGCAAGTACAGCAATCGTCTTCCCGTCATTTTCTAATGCCGTTTTATGTGCTATGGTATCCACTCCAGTTGCAAGTCCGGATACTATAGTTAAATCACATTCAGCAAATGCCTTAGCATACTGTTTTGTTACAACTATTCCGTAATCAGTAGGTTTCCTTGTCCCTACAATAGCGATGCAATTCGTGTCTAGTAATTGTGTGTTACCTTTGCAGTAAAGACACAGTGGCGGAGAAGAAATTTCGCGCAGTAAATGAGGATATTTTGAATCATGGATAGTTATCATCTCTATTCCGTCTGCTTGATACCTTGCTATCTTGTCGTCCAAAATTTTATCGTCTACTAGTGCCAACATCTTATTATATTCTAAGTCGGTCAGCATATTTCTAATTTCAAATTTAGATGAAAAAGATTTCTTGATGTCCACTCCTCGTGGGAACAAATCAAGAATTCTACTTTTCTTTTGATATGTTAAAAATGGAAACAAGTCCAACCAAATTATGTTTCTATCGTCAATTGTCATACTATACCGTGTATTTTTTATCTAGCGAGCGATATTGTATCGCTTCCATAATGTGTGCCTTTTCGATATTTTCCTTACCTTCTAGGTCTGCAATCGTTCGCGCGACTTTCAATATCCTATTATACGCGCGTGCGGAAAGATTGAGCCTTTTAAACGCGAGTTCAAGAATTGCCGTGCAATCGCTATCCAGTTTGCAATATTTCTTAAACTCTTTTTCACTCATCTTCGCGTTTGCGTAAATTTTGCTATCTTTAAAGCGATTCAACTGAATTTCGCGTGCCTTATTCACTCTCTTTTTTATTTCCGCACTTGGTTCTTCAAGTTCTGTTCGCGTAAGTTCGTCATAATTGATTGAATCTACTTCAATATGTAAATCAATTCTATCCATTAATGGACCACTAATCTTAGACAAATATTTATGAATTGCAGAAGGAGTACATTTACACGGGTGCGTACTGCTCCCATAATATCCGCACGGGCATGGATTCATGCTGGCAACTAATATAAAATTCGCTGGATATTGAACAGTGAGTGCGTTTCTTGCAACAGTTATATAACCATCTTCCATAGGTTGACGCAATGTTTCAATCGTATTACGCGAATATTCGGGCATTTCATCTAGAAATAATACTCCATTGTGTGCTAGGCTGATTTCGCCCGGGCGCGCTTTCTGTCCACCACCCGTAAGCGCAATAAGGGTTGCGGTATGATGCGGGCTTCTAAACGGACGCTCAACGACTATCCCTTTTCTCGAATCTAAAATTCCTGCGACACTATGAATTTTCGTAACTTCCAAACTTTCTTCAAATGTTAAATCGGGCAGAATTGACGGAAAGCATTTCGCTAGCATAGTCTTTCCCGCTCCTGGCGGTCCAATAAGAAGAATATTATGACCGCCCGCTGCGGCTATTTCCATGGCGCGCTTAGCACTCGCTTGACCACGAACATATGCAAAATCATGCTTGTATTCATGATTTCTTAATGCGGACTCGAATGTCTTTGCTTCATTCTTTGCTATAACACGCTCGCCCTTTAAAAACTCAACAGTTTCACGAAGTGTTGATACGGGGTAAACATCGATTTTATCTATAAACGACGCTTCCATAGCATTATCTTTTGGGATAATGAATTTACTATATCCAGCCTGTTTTGCGCTAATCAGCATAGGTAAAATTCCGTTTAATTTCCTAATCTCGCCGTTTAAACTGAGTTCTCCTAATACCACAAAATCTTTTAGCGTATCCGCCGGCAAATCTTCTTGTGCGGTCAAAATCCCTAATGCGATGGGTAGGTCATACATACTACCTTCCTTCCTGGTGTCAGCAGGTGCAAGGTTTATAACTACTTTATTAATAGGATAATTATATGCACTATTCTTAATCGCTGCCTTAACACGCGACTTACTCTCCTTAATTGCTGTATCTGCAAGTCCAACCACATCATATCCGGGCAGACCCGCATTTATATCTAACTCTATATCCACTGGATAACCAGTAATTCCACTTAAGCCATATGACAAAATCTTCGCTAACATATTCCCTCTTTGTTTGATGTTAGCATATATTGGTAAAATTTGTCAATTAATTTATCAAACATTTGTTCGATAAATTTAGTCATATTTATCATATCATGCATAGAATATTATGAATTTTTCTATCGAAATTTCTAAACCTAACAAAAAAAACGAACCAAAAATAGTTCGTTTATTCCCAAATTCTAAAAGCCTATCTAATTTCTTTAACTTTTGCGGCTTTACCAGAAAGATTACGAATGTAATAGATTTTAGCACGGCGAACTTTACCCTTTCTTACCACTATAATCTTATCAATTCTAGGGCTGTGCATTGGGAATGTTCTCTCCACGCCGATACCGAACGATATGCGTCTAACAGTGAAAGTCTCACGAATACCGCTCCCTTTCTTCGCAATTGCTACGCCTTCATACGCCTGGATACGCTCCTTGTCGCCTTCCTTGACCTTGTACATAACGCGTACAGTGTCCCCAATATTAAAGGAAGTAAGGTCGGTTCTCAATTGCTCTTTCTCGATTTGGTCGATAATTTTATTCATAAGTTACCTCCTAAATTTAGCGTTCTTGCATTTGGGAATGTAGCGGACCGCTAACAACGAGTATATTTTAACACATATTAAAACATTTTGCAAGGGTTTTTTAGAAAGTTTTTTTTAATTACCAATGAAAATCTACTAAAAAGCATTTTGAATGTGGCGGATTTCTTCGTCGGTGTCACCTAGAACGCCGATGACGTCGAAACGGCATGAGGTATTTAATTTACCGAATTGTTTTAAGTACATAGTAGCGACTTGGCGGATTTTCATTTGTTTATGCGCGTTTACTGCTTCTAGTGGATCACCAAAGGCACGCGATGTTCTCGTCTTCACTTCAACGAAAACGATTGTATTTTTATCTTTTGCGATAATGTCGATTTCGCCGATTGGGGTCTTATAATTATTGCAGATTATAGTGTAACCTTTATTTTTTAGATAATTTGTTGCGATTATTTCGCCTTTCTTTCCAAATATATTTTTTTGCACTCTTCTTCTCCCAAAATTGAACCTAAAAAACTCAACCTATGTATCGGTGTTATGCCGAATTTTTTAATCGCTTCAATGTGTTTTTTTGTACCATAACCAACATTATTTTCAAAATCGTATTCGGGATAAATTTTTGCGTAATCTTGCATAAGTCTATCACGATAAACTTTTGCTACAATTGATGCACATGCGATAGCATAACTATTTGCGTCACCTTTAATAATAGCACGCTCATTTTTACAAATATTTAGTTTTACTGCGTCGATAAGAAGTAAATCGGGCTTAATTTTAAGAAACGAAAAACTCTCAGTCATAGCGCGTTTTGTCGCATTTAAAATATTGATTTCATCGATTATGTTTTCGCCTACGACCGTAATTCTATAGTCGATCGCATGAGATAAAATTTCATCATACAATCTTTCGCGATTTTTCTTGGTCACTTTTTTACTATCAAACACTCCATCAATCATCGAGTCGTACGGCATAATTACGCATGCGGTCACAACTGGGCCAGCAAGTGGACCACGACCTACTTCGTCCATACCAGCAATTAACTTAATTTCGTCATTCAAGAGCGCTTTGTCATGCTCAAAAATTTTAGTTGTATCTATCATATCCTACTCTAATCACTCTAAGCAAATTTTACCTAATTTACCAGACCTAAAATCATTTAATATAATTTTTGCGGTTCTATCTAAATCAATTTCTCCGCCTTTAATTATGCAACCGCGTTTTTTACCTATCATTTTTAAAATCTCTACATATGTGGTATTTTCTAAAATATCTACACTATATCTAGATGTGAAAATATTTTTATCTATTGATAATAATCTACCAATTAAGCGTGTTGAAATGTCAACTAAATTTAAAACATCATCTTTTACTGACCCAACAAAAGCAAGATTATATGCCTTTTCTTCATCGTCAAAATTTGGAAGCAGTACGCCAGGTGTATCCATAATTTCAATATTCGAATCTACTTTAACCCACTGCTTAGAACGCGTAACTCCCGCCCTATTCCCAGTGATTGCTCTACCTTTGTTGCAAAGATTATTTACGATTGTGGACTTACCTGAATTTGGAACGCCTATCACCATAGCGCGTAAAATGAAGTTTACTCCGCGCATTTTATTTTGTTCCAATCTTTCTTTAAAAACCGAGCGAATTTCATTCAATATAATTTTACTAGTACCACTTATGGTTGCGTTCAGTGGAACACAGCGATGCCCTAGACTTAAGAAGTGTGACTTAAATCTATCTACATCACTCTTCCCCACTAAATCGGCTTTATTTAAGATAAAGATAATCGGTTTCTTCCCCACCACTTTTACAAATTCAGGATTAATAGAACTTAATGGGCAACGCGCGTCCACGACATACAAAAAACAGTCGCAAAGTTTAGCGTCCGCTTGCATTTGCTTCAAGGTTTTATTCATATGTCCTGGAAACCAATTTATCATGAGTATATTATAACATAAAAATAAAAAAAACGCAAAAATTAGTTAGTGTTTTGCATTTTTAATATAAAATTCGATTTCCTTATTTTTTATCTAGTAAATCTGGGCGGTTTCTTTTTGTAATTTCAAGCGATTGGGTTCTACGGAATTCTGCGATTTTTGCATGATTACCATTGAGCAGGACTTCTGGAACGCTCATATCTCGATATACCGCCGGGCGCGTGTATTGGTTATATTCAAGGAGATTATCTGAAAAACTTTCGTCCTCAATACTCTCGCGCTTTATTACATTTGGAATAAGGCGAACGACTGTGTCCGTAACTACCATGGCAGGCAACTCTCCGCCTGTAAGAACATAGTCTCCTATAGAAAGTTCTTCAATATTAAAATAGTCAATCACGCGTTGGTCAATGCCTTCATAATGCCCACAAAGAAGAATGATATGTTCTAATTTTGACATCTCTTGCGCAATAGTTTGATTAAAGGCTTTCCCGCGAGGTGACATGTAGAAAATTTTACTATTTTCGTCCTTTACCGACTCAATCCCTTTAAAAATCGGTTCACACATCATAACCATACCTGCGCCACCGCCAAATGGTTCGTCGTCGCATTTATAATGTGGCGGGTTTGCAAAATCGCGTATATTAATCACATTAACTTCAACTAGGTTATTATCAACTGCTCGCTTAATAATACTCTCTTTAATTGGAGCAAACATTTCTGGGAACAGAGTTAAAATATCTATTCTCATACGCGCAAATCCTTAAATTTTTGCTCTTCTATTATAAAGCAATTTTTTCCTTCATCATATATAATTATATCGTCAACATATGGTATAGAATAACTAGTAACACCACATTTTATAGTCAAAATAACGCTTGCTCCATAATCGTCAAAATCGACCATCTCGCCTAGTTTTGTTCCGTTTTCGCTCAAAACAGGTGCTCCTATCAAGTCACCTAAATACACCTTATCCTTAAACTCTTCGTACTCGGTTCTATCTATATAGACAGATTGATTTTTTAATTTTTCCGCCTTCTCTACACTATCAATAATATCAATAGCCAGCGAAAAAGCATCATTATTTAGTGGAAGAGCCTTAACTATATTTGCGCTTAACTTGTTTGCCCCAATATAAATGTGCTTAAATATAGAAAAATTCACGCCATCTAGGTAACTTATAACTTTTACAGCCCCTTTTATGCCGTGAGTACGCACAATTTTCCCTATTTCTAGTAAATTTTGCATATTTTCCTTTTACTTTGAGTCGAACTTTATTACGATGCGCTCTTTTTTCTCGCTCGCAGATTTTACAACTGTACGAATAGCATTTGCTATTACGCCACCACGACCGATTACGCTTCCTAAATCTTTTTCATCGACTTTTACTTTAAAGACCTTAGTTTTCCCTTGAGTTTCAAGAGTAATCTCAACTGCATCAGGATTAGACACTAAGTTCTTTACAATGTACGACAACATCTCTTGCATAGCCTACTCCTTATGCTTTCTTTTTCTTATTATTAGTCTTTGGAACACTATTTCCCTTAACTTCTAAAACGCCTACTTTTTGAAGTAATGTTTTAGCAGTTTCAGTAGGAACAGCACCATTCTTTAACCATTTAGTAGCGAGTTCGTTATCAATCTTAATCTCAGCAGGGTTTTTAAGCGGATTATAAGTACCGATTTGCTCAATGTACTTACCATCACGAGCCACGCGAGAATCAGCAACGACTACACGATAGAAAGGTGACTTCTTATCGCCTAAACGAGTCAATCTAATTTTTACTGCCATAATCTCTCCTTTTAAATTTAGCACAATTTCATTAATTAAAATCGCACTGTAAAGTAATTTACCTTTACATTATAGCATAAGAAATCTAGTTTGTAAAGGGTTTTTTATTAAAAACTTTAATATTTTTTAAATTACATTAAAAAATATATTTAGAATAGTTCAAAGACTTAAATTTCATAAAATATTTTTATTTTACATATTGACAAATACAAATTATATGATAAAATAACATCGCTTGATTGATGTTTACTATTAAGTAAACTAAAATAAATTTAATTTAAAATAAATAATTATGGGGAGTTTGTATGGGATTAATTAAATATCTATATTGGAAAAAAGAGTTAAAAGAAGTTGAAAGTAAAGAGGATTATCTTGAATATGCTTTTAGAGAAATGCGTTATAATTCTAGCATCAATTATGCTTCGAGAATGTCGACTCTATATAACTTAATTTTAGGTTATAAAATTCTAGCACAAACATTTATTAATTCTAGTTATGAAGTGCTAAAAAAAGTAAATAGCGAAAAAAAGAGACAAACTATTGAATCCGCTATCTCACACACCAAAAAAGTTATTGAATCATGTGATGCAAAATACCAAGAGACAAAGGAATTTTGTGCTAATCATGAGCCTAGCCGTTTGGAAAGGTATCTGGCTGAAAATGTTGATATTATTAAGCATAACAAAAAATAAAAATTGTTAGTGATAAAGGGTATATTTATCAAATTGGTTAAATATTTAAAGTTAAAATAAAATAAGAAAACAAATCGAATATAGATGAATTCTAACGTTATAAAAAAAGACTATCAAAATATATATAGTCTTTTTTATTTTTAAAAATTACCACCCATTAGGTTTTTCATCATTTTTAATTTACCGCCATATGCTTTTGGATTCTTCATCATTTTCATTAATTCTTTGGACTGATTGAATTGCTTGATGAGTTGGTTTACATCGCTAACTTGTACGCCTGCGCCTTTTGCAATTCGCTGTCTACGCGAACCATTTATAATTCCTGGGTCTTTCCTTTCTTTAGCGGTCATAGATTGAATTATCGCTTTATTTCTATCTAGTGACTTTTCGTCAATCATATCTTCAATTTGTTTCAACTTCCCACTGACACCCGGCATCATGGATAGAACTGATTTTAATCCACCCATTTTTTTGAGTGAATTTACCTGTTCAATATAGTCGTTAAGGTCGAAACTATTTTCGCGGAACTTTCGCTCCATCTCTTGCGCGGTTTTTTCATCAACTGCCTGTTGTGCCTTATCAATTAGAGTTAAAACATCGCCCATACCAAGAATTCTTGACGCCATTCTATCTGGGTAAAACGGTTCTAAGTCGGTCAATTTCTCGCCCACGCCAACGAATTTAATAGGTTTACCTATTACTGAACGAATGGAAAGCGCTGCACCACCACGAGTATCTCCGTCGATTTTAGTGAGTACTACGCCCGTGACATCAAGTGCATCATTAAATGCCTTTGATACAGAAACTGCTTCCTGCCCAATCATTGAGTCGATTACGAGCAGAATTTCGGTAGGATTGATTTCTTTTTTAATGCGCTTTAACTCTTCCATTAGTTTTTCATCAATTTGAAGGCGACCCGCAGTATCTATGATAACAGTATCGAGAGCGAATTTTTCCGCATATTTTATTGCTTCTTTACATGTCTTTACAGGGTCTTGTGTTCCGCGCTCAAAAACATCAATTTGGATAGACTTGCCTAGCACTTTTAATTGGTCAATAGCGGCTGGTCGATATATATCGCATGCAACAAGGATAGGTTTTTTACCTTCCTTTTTCAATTTCAGCGCGAGTTTTCCAGACAAGGTCGTTTTACCACTACCCTGTAATCCGCACATCATTATTATAGTAGGCGGTTTTGGAGACACAAGCAATTTTTGGTTCTCTCCGCCCATGAGTGCGGTCAACTCGTCGCGCACGATTTTAATTACTTGCTGAGTTGGAGTTAAACTCTTTAAAATCTCTTCACCAACTGCTTTTTCACTGACTTTATTGATAAAATCTTTTGCTACAGTAAAATTGACATCTGCTTCAAGTAGAGCTACGCGAATTTCACGCATTGCTTCCTTAATCTCGAGAGCCGTAAGTTTTCCGCGTTTCGTCATCTTACTAAATATATGATTTAATCGCTCGCTTAAATTTGAAAATACTGCCATTAGTTGTCCTCCAAAATTGAGATAATCTTATTTTTTAAACTTTCATCTATCTTATCTAAATTAGTTTCAAGTAAAGAGAGAATTTTTCTATCGCGAGAAAGAAATTTGAGCATTTCTTCCGTGCGTTTTAGGGTCAAAACCGCTTTATCTAGGGTATCTTTAACCGCCTGTCGCGAGATATTTAACTCATCACTCACTTCTTGCAATGAAAGATTATTATCGACATACATAGATAAAATTTCGCGCTGTTTTTCTGTCAATAATTTTCCATAATATTTATTTAATATAGCAATTTCTACTCGCTCTTGAATATCCATATCGCCTACATTAAAATCTTATTGACAAAACTTTCTGGGTCGAATACTGCTAAGTCGTCCACGCTTTCACCATAGCCTGTAAACACGATTGGAACTTTAAGTTCATTGATTATAGGATAAACTACCCCGCCTTTTGCCGTCCCGTCAAGTTTTGTTAGAACAATTCCGTCAATATTCACGCTATCTTTAAATGCCTTTACTTGTGCTATCGAATTTTGACCGATTGATGCGTCTAGTACAATTAGGTTCAATTTTTTTGCCTCTGGGTACTCACGATTAACTATATTATTAATCTTCTCTAACTCTTTCATTAAGTTAGTCTTTGTTTGCAATCTTCCAGCAGTATCTACAATTAGGACATCGTTTTTCTTCGCTTTCATGCTGGTTATCGCGTCAAAGACTACGGACGCAGAATCCGCGCCTTCCCCTTGCTTTACTATCTTGGTCTTCAATTTTTCCGCCCAAATGCTAAGTTGCTCGGTTGCTCCTGCGCGGAAAGTATCACCTGCTGCAAGTAAAACAGACTTCTTCTTACTGGTAAAGAATTTGGTCATTTTAGCAATAGAGGTTGTCTTACCAACACCGTTCACTCCCACAACTGTAATTATAAGCGGATAACTAAATTCTATAGGTTCAGCGTCAAGTTTTTCAATTAGTAAATTTTTTAGTTCGATTTGTGCATGCTCAATATCTTTAATCAATTTCTTTTTACAAACATCTCGCAATTCGTCCATAATGTCTAGTGCGGTTTCTACTCCCATATCGCTAGAAATAAGAACGGATTCAAGTTCGTCATAAAAATCGTCATTAAGTTCTGTACGCTTAAAAGTATATTTTAGTTTTTCGAAAAACTTTTTAAAAATACCCATTTACTCTCCTATTTTGCATTACTAACTGGCTTGCTGGTCTACCACTTTAACCGCGTCCGCAAGTTTTACAGATACAGTCTTTGAAACTCCCTTCTCTTCCATGGTCACACCATATAATGAATCGGCGAGTTCCATAGTAGGTTTTCTATGCGTGATGACGATAAATTGTGTTTCGTCACTGAATCGTTTTAAGTATCTTGCGTATCGCTCAATATTCGCGTCATCTAGCGCTGCTTCTATCTCGTCTAGGAAACAGAATGGCATAGGTTTTAGTTTTAATATAGCGAACAATATTGCTATTGCAGTCATTGTCTTCTCTCCACCCGACAATAACGAGATTTGCTGTAACACCTTACCCGGTGGTTGCGCGATTATTTCAACGCCCGCAGTGAGAGGGTCTTCACTAGGGAGAAGTTCGAGTCGAGCATTACCGCCACCAAACAACTCTTTAAATACCTTAGTGAAATTCTCCTGAATTTTTACAAACTCGGTGTTAAATTTCTCTAACATTTCGTTTGATAAATCTTTAATAATCGTGACTGCGTCTTCTTCAGCCTTCCTTAAATCTTCAATTTGGGCGTTCATTTCTTCATATCTAGCACCTTCTGTCTTATACTCTTCAATCGCATTTATGTTGATGTATCCTAACGCGGTGATTTGAGTCTTAGTTCTACTAATTTGAATCATGGTTTCTTTAATATCGAAATCTTCGCCTTGGTCTTTGAAAGGTAGACAATCGTTATATGTCATCTCGTACTCTTCATAGATACGCTCTTGCATATTCTCGATGTCGGTATCTACTTTCTGCAATTTATTATTTTCTTGATAGATTTTGTTATTAATATTAGAAATATCCGCAGTAAGTTGTGCCTTTTTATCGTCTAGCGACTTTAATTCCTGCATGAGTGATTGTTTAAATTCATCAAACTGACTAAGGGTGTTGTTTAATTTATCCAACTCTTCCTTAATTCTTATAGTCTCACTATCTTCGCTCTTTAAATTGTTCATACGAACTGCTTCGTCATATACGCGACTTTGACTATCTAATTCGGCTTGGATTTGCTCGATAGATTTTTTTAGAGTCGCGATTTCTTGGTTTTGAGTTTCAATATCCTTATTTAGTGCGCGTATCTTCTCTTCGGTAGACGCGATTTGAACCTTTGATGCAGTAATATCTTCCTGATACTCTTCGCGCTTTTTCTTTAACTCTTCGTACGCTGTTTTATCCGTATTCTCAGTTAAGTTTGCTTTTGTTGTGTCATAGTCAAGTTCGGCTTGGTCAATTGAGTTGATTTTGGAATTTAAGTCATTTACTATGTTTTCCGCCACCTTAACTTGACTACTAATTGAGAATATTTCTTCTTCTAGATTAGATAGAGTCGCACGTGTATTCTCAAGTCTAGTGTTATTTGTATAATATTCTGTATTTATTGACTGCTGGTTAGTGGTTTCTTGAGTTTTATAATCGTTTAATTTGGTTTGTGCGCTTAGTAGTGAGTTGTATCTATCTTCTGCGTCTTTTAATTCTTTTGTACGCTTTTCTATATTCTCGGTCAATGCTTTAATCTCATTTTCCTTAGATAAAAGCGAACTATCATTACTCTTCTTACTACCACCCGACATACTACCTTGCGGGGACAATACATCGCCCTCAAGTGTTACAATTCTAAACGAATAGCCCGTGCGTCTAGCAAGAGTTACCGCATTATCAAGATTATCGCATACAACAGTTGAGCCTAGTAAACTTTCAATTACTGGTCTAAACTGTGCTTCCGTTTTAACTAACTCGCTAGCAATTCCTAAACAGCCAGTGGACGACAAGAAAGACCTATCATGCGAACTTAAACTACGCGGTTTTACAGACGTTATAGGTAGGAAGGTTGCTCTCCCTAGTTTCATATCCTTTAAATAGTTGATTAAAGTCTTTGCATCGTCTTCATTTGCGGTAACGATATTTTGAATACTACCGCCGAGCGCAATCTCTATCGCGGTCTGGAACTTTTGCTCCACTGAGATGATATTACCAACCACACCCTTAATCGCACTATTAAGGCGCGGATTCTTCTTCCCTTCTTGGAGCAAGCGCTTTACTGCAAATTGATAACCTTCAAAATCTGCCTGTAAATTAGATAAAATCGTCCTTCTATTTGTGTCGTTTGATATGGAAGTTTTAAGGGCATAGATAGATTCATTAAGTCGCTCTATCTCAGCATTTACTTGGGCTAATTTATTCTCTATTTTTGATAGATTTGATAAGTTTTCACTTCTCTTTTTGGTGAGTTCGTCAACTTTATTTTCAAGTTCATTACACTCTTTTTCAACATTTGATTTTTGTGAACTTAATTGGTCTAATTTTGCCTTATCTTCTTTAATATTTTCGCTTAATGTGTCGCGCTTTGCTAGATACGCGGATAAATTTGCTTTAATATCTGTGATTTTAGATAGATTATCTATCATTGCGCGCTGGTTCTCTTCTTTCTCACCTTCGCTCTTAGTTAACTCATCTATTAAAGACAAATATTTTTCGCTCATCTCTTGCGATTTCGTGTAAAGAGTGCGCAAGTTACTACTCTCTTCATCACGCATGCTGGTGGCGGAATTTACAAGTGCCACGCGCTGATTTAGGTCGAGAGTATAACTATCAAGTTGTGCGTTAAGCCTATCGAGTTGCTCTTTTAAATACCTAGTCTGCTCGGTGAGTAGTCTATTATCGCTCTGTTTCTTCTCAAGCGCGACTGAATTTGATAGCACTTTTTCATGTAGTTCGCTCGCCTTTTTATCGAGTTGATTGATTTCATTTAGCGCCTTGTCGTACTTTGCTTGTTCAGTTTCCAAACTATTTGTTAGGACATTCAAGTTATCTTGATAGCCTTGTAGTTTAAGGTTTATATCTTCCTTTGTCTGTGCTGCGTGGTCGTACTGATAGATATATGCATTGATTTCAAGTTGCTTTAATTTATCCCTATATTCTAGATATTTTTTTGCATCTTCGCTCTGTCGCTTTAATGGCCCTAGTCTACGCTCTACTTCGCCAATAATGTCGCTCGCACGACTTAAATTATCACGCACACGAGCAAGTCTATTTTCAGTCTCAGTTTTACGCGCTTTGTACTTTGAAATACCTGCGGCTTCTTCAAATATTGCACGGCGGTCTTCTGGCTTAGATTGGATAATCTCTTCCACTCGTCCCTGCCCGATAATTGAATAACCGTCCTTACCTATACCGCTATCGTATAATAGGTCGCGAATATCTTTAAGACGGCATGGTTTACGATTAATTAAATAGTCGCTCTCACCGTTGCGATAGAGTTTACGCGTAATAACTACTTCGTCATATTCAATATTAAACCATTTATTCGTATTATCAAAAACTAGGGATACTTCACAATAACTTAACTTCTTTCTCTTCTCAGTGCCGGCAAAAATGACGTCTTGCATGCTCTTACCACGCAAAGCCTTACTCGACTGCTCACCGAGTACCCAACGAATAGCGTCGCTCACGTTCGATTTACCACAACCATTCGGCCCAACAATAGCGGTGATTCCGCCGTCAAAATATATGTGCGTTTCGTCCGCGAATGACTTAAAGCCTGTCATCTCTATTTCTTTAAAAGTTATCATCAGTCCCCTCGTCCTTTGATTAATCTAGTTGTTTAATCAAAATAACAATATACGCTTTATATACATAGGTCTAAATATTAGACTTATATATTATAGGTCTAATTGCCATTAGACTAATATATCAAATCCAATATATATTTAGACAATATATATTAAGTCCAATATATATTTAGACAATATATATTATAGCAAAAATTAAGATTAATCACAAACTATTTTGACCTTAAAGAAAAGAATTTTTTAAGGAAATATTTGCTAAATTAATGTATCTTCTTATAGATTTTGTTTAATTCTTTAAACTTTTTATCTATCTATTTATAAATTCTCGTCCTTCATTCTCTATAAAATATACAATTTACCTTGCCTAACTAAAAACATGAATTCCGCGAAAAAAGCCTACTTAATCAAGTAGGCTTTAATTTACTCAGGTTTTGAACCTGTTTCTAGGGTTTTATATGTATCTAGACTTCTTAAAAATTCTAACTTTGCTTCTTCCTTTTTCATATCATCACGAATCCTTAAACTTAATAATAAAACAGGAGTTGCTTCTGAATAGTTATATTCGCTTCGATATTTTCTATATTTAGCGTCTGCATCGTCCATACGAGTCTTATCATAGTCAATATTTTCTACTCTGGTCTGTTCAGAATTCAATAACTCGTCGGTATGATCTTTGAAATAATTATCTGTTGCTTGTTTAAATAGTTCGAGTTCACTACCGTAATATTTAATACGATCGTTATTCTTATAATATTTAATATAAGCGTCATCAAATGCAATATTTCCGTCCAACTCAATCGCTTTTAATACAAAATTTAAATCATCTTTTAAACTATCTGCTAAGTATGGGAATAAATCTGCTGGATAACTATATCGTATGCCTTCACTTTCCATCATATGTTTAAATACATCTAAAACAAAATCTTTTGAACGAGTATATTCGCCGTCCAAAATTTCTTTAAAGAAACGAGTGTCGGTGGCGGATAAAACTACTAAATCGTCTCTTGAAAATTTCATATTAACTAGTAATGGTCTAAGTTCTTCAATGTAGTAATCTTCTAACAATAACTCTCTTGCAAGATCTACATCAGAATTAACATTTAAATGCTTTGCTAATGCTTTAATAACCAACTTATTAAAATTGCTCATATTTTTCTCCTTTTGTTGAGCGTATTATAACATAGAATTTCGATTTGTCAATACCTATATTTAAAATTAACTGAATTAAAAAAGCCCACGGGTGTGGACTTTAATTTACTCGGGTTTTGAACCTGTTTCGTTTTTAAATGTGTTAAGCGATTTCAAAAAATTTAATAACTTTGTTTCCTTTTCTAGTCTTTTTGTTAACTCAGCATAATCTTCATTTATCGAAATTGTAAAACCAATTTGAATTCTTGATTTTTTGAGTGCGTTAATTTGCTCCGCTGTATCTCTAATAGACTTGTCTAGTGAGTATAGTAATCTTTCTTTAAAACTTAACCATGCGTCCTTATAAAATGCTTCAGCTGAACTTCTTATAAGTTCGTTTTCGTAGTATTTTGGATCAAATTCATCAGTTAATAAAATATTCCCATCAAGTTTTAATGCTTCTACTAAAAAATCTAAATTTTCTCTTAAATCTGGTGAAATATATGCGAAATAATCCATTGGTGTTTCATATATATTATTCTTTCCAATACTAGCAAAAGTCCTTAATACGAAACCTGCGTTTGCTTTATACTTATCTCTCACCTTATCTTTAAAAAATTGTAAACTAGCAGACGAAAGTTTTATTAATTCCTTTTCTGTAAACTTCATTACTTTTAAAAGCGGACGAATCTCATTATAATCGTAATCTTCTTCGAGTAATGCGTAAATTAAATCGGCATCGGTCGCGTCTTTATCTAGGTCAAGTTCTCTTTTTAATGCTCTTTTAATCAAATTATTTAGATTTCCCATATGTTACTCCTAAATAGAAGAATTATATCATAGTTCCACGATTTGTCAATAGAAAAATCAAATAAAAAATAAAAAAGCCCACTATTGTGGACTTTAAAATTCATTAAACGGATTGAATTTGTGTTTTATAAGTATTTAGGCTCTTTAAGAAATTGATTTTCTCTTCGGCGTGGTTGATTTCGTCTTCTACATTTTCTACCATGCCTGAGAATACAGACATTTTAAACTCGTCTTCTTTTTCTTTAGCCGAATCATAATACGCGTTATACTCTTCTTTACTCTCGGCTCTATAGTCTAGCAGAGATTCTTGATCTTTGATGATGTCAATTAATTGGTCTAAATGTTCTTTAAAATAATTATCAACGGCGGTTTTAAATAGTTCGTTACTATAGTATTTTACACTATCATCAGTTAGCGCGATATATCCGTCCATTTCAGCGACTTTCACCATGAATTTAAGGTCATTTTTTAAATCGACCGAAATCAAATTTAAATAATCTACTGGATAGAAATATGTGTATCCATCTTCACCATTTTCTAACACTTTTTCAAACATTTTAAGGATAAAATCTCTGTTCGCTTTAAGTTCATCACTAACCTTATCTTTAAAGAAACCTATATCCATAGCACTTAGAGTAATTAATTCTTCTTCGCTAAATTCCATGCCTGAGATTATGTTTTTAATGTCTTTATAATCGAAATTTAGAAGCAAACTTTTTACGACATCAAAATCGGTAGCATTTTCGCCTAAATTAAATTTTCTAATCACCGCTTCCATTACAAATCTATTAAATCTACTCATATTCTCTCCTTAAGTCTCACGGTATTATAGCATAGAATTTCCATTTGTCAAGGGGAATTTAATTAATTTTATTTTAATTTTTTTATTTTATTTTTCGTTATTTAAGAGTTCTAATAGGCGGGTTTCATCTATTGTTTGAATATTTAGTTCGCGGGCTTTATCAAGTTTACTACCTGCGTCCGCACCGACAATTACTAAATCTGTCTTTTTACTTACACTACTCGTTACATTTGCACCCAAATTTGATAGAATTTTAGTTAAGTCTGGACGAGAGAAATTATCTAGCGCGCCAGTTAAAACTATTGTTTTACCGCTAAAATATGAGTTAGAATTAATTTCTATTTGCGAGTTAATCTTAACACCTAGACTAAATAATTTTTCTATATTTTCATTATTTTTAACGTCTAAAAAATAGTCAATTATACTGGTAGCAACTATTTCTCCAACATCTTCTAGTTCGGTTAAAGTTGACAGGTCTGCAGACCTTAATTCGTCAACTGAATTGAATTTTCTAGCGAGAGTTAAAGCCGTCTTCTTCCCCACATTCATAATTCCTAGGGCGAAAATAAAATTCGACCAATCTATATTTTTACTCTTTTCAATACTATCAATTAAATTAGAAATTTTCTTATCCTTAAAGCCGTCAAGTTGTGAAAGCATGTCCGCATTTAAATTATATAATTCATATGGATAAGCAATTTTAAATTTATCGTATAGTGCTTTTAATGTCTTTTCGCTAAGCCCTTCAATATTAAATGCGTCACGAGATACGAAGTGTGTAAGTCTATCTATAATTTGCTCGTAACAAGCGGTATGATTTAAACAAAATAAATTAGCACCGATTGTCATAAGTTCGCTTCCGCAACTAGGACAATTTTTAGGCGGGACAATAGGGACAGCATCAGGTGAAATCTCCGCTATTCCCATAACTTCTGGAATAACTTCATTACTGCGTCTAACGAATACTCGGCTATTTATACTAATTCTCTTCCGCTCAATATCTTGTGTATTATTTAGGGTTGCCCTACTAACTGTTGCACCACTAAGTTCAATCGGGTCTAAAATTGCAATCGGTGTAATTTTGCCAGTTCGCCCTACTTGCCACACGACATCTTCAAGTTTCGTCGATAGTTCGACTGGTTTAAATTTATACGCCATAGCCCATTTAGGAAATTTGTTTGTGTATCCTATATCTTCTCTAACCGAAGTATCGTTTACCTTTATTACCATACCATCTATCATGACATTAAGATGAGATTTTATTTCGTCAACTTTATTAATTTCTCTCTTTGCGTCATCGATATTCTTTAAGATTTTAAAATAATCGCCAGTCAAAAAACCTTGCTCGACTATGAAATCGTGCATCTCACTTTGATAATTAAACTTTTCTCCTTCTATCGCTAAGACGTCATAACAGAAGAAATCTAATTTCCTTTTCTCAGTCTCTTTAGGGTCTAGATTTCTAACCGCACCTGCTACTCCATTGCGAGGATTTTTAAGCGGAATTTCAGCCGTCTTATTGTATTCAACAAATGAACTATTAGTCATCATGCACTCACCCTGAACAGTGAGTTTGCCTTTAAACTCAATAGATAAAGGAACGCTCTTTATAGTTCGTACTTGAAGAGTCACATCTTCCCCTATTTGACCATTTCCGCGAGTGGTAGCCGATTTGTATCTACCATTTTCGTACTCTATCACGACTTTTAGCCCGTCATATTTATATTCTAGCGAAAAAGTTAGGTCATCTCTTTTTGTGACCTTTTTCATGTCGTCTATCCACTTTTCCATGTCTGCGAAATCTTTGACTTTGTTTAAACTATATAGTGGAATTGCATGTTTGCGCTTTTTAAAGCCCGGAAGAACATAGTCACCTACGCGCGAAGTTGGGCTGTTCGGCAAAGAATAACCCAGTTCTTTTTCTAGGTCTACGAGTTCGTAATATAGGGCATCATACTCTGCGTCCGAAATTGTGGGGTTATCATAAACATAATAATTTTTGTTATGCTTATTTACTTCGTCCGTAAGCCATTTTAGGCGCTCGCTCTTTTCCATTTTACTCCTTAAACTCGATTGGGGCGTAATCTAGAGATAACATCTTTTCGCCAACACCATCAAATTTAATCTTTACGCAATGATTACTACTATTAGGTGTTACTTCAACTATCTCCCCCTCACCAAATTTTGGGTGAGTAACTTTTGCACCTAGTTTCACCTTGGAAAAATCAATTGTCTTTTTTGCAACTGTATCTTTACTAAATGTGTAATTAAAAGATTGGTTTGAATTAGTGTTTAATGTGTTCATATCTTCTCCATATTTTTTATTATAATCTTTGTTTGAATATTTTTCATTATAGTATGATTTATATTTTTGAGTATAGTCGGCACTTGAATACTTATCATTATAATAAGACTTATAATTTTCGGTATCGTCGTTTGAGTATCCGCCGAAACTCCTATAGTTATTATATGTATTGAAGCCCGAATTTATTTGTCGCTCGCGAGCGAGTTCGAGTTCGTATAAAAAGCGAGATTTTACACTATATTCTCGTTTCCCATACAAAAAACGCGAGTTACTGCTGGTTAAAATTAAATTCTTCTTTGCGCGAGTGATTGCTACATACATTAGTCTTCGCTCTTCTTCTAAATCGTCGTTATTATCGCGCGAGATTGGGAAAATTTTTTCTTCACAACCGACTACGAAAACCGTATCGAATTCGAGCCCCTTCGCAGAATGTACCGTTGCGATAACTACACCTTTACCGTCATCACTATCCATTGCGCTAGAAAGTGTTACTGACTCTAAATAATCGAGTATGGTCGCATCAGCATTGTTTTCTTCAAACTCTCTAACCGAATTTGCTAACGAGTTGACGTTTAAAAATCTCTCGTATTCTTGCTCGTTGTCTAGGTCGAAAGACTTTAGTATTCCCGTTTTATCAAGTAGTTCGCTAAAAAAGTCATACATACCCATACTAGTCATATCTTTTTCTAAGTCTAAAAGAAGGTCGCGAAGCGGTTTAAGTTTTTCTACAAGCGCTTTTGGTAAAATCTCGTTTTCGCAATTTAGTACTACCGATTTTAAATTCGTTTTATTTCGTGAGGCGATTTCAACTAGTTTTTCGATGCTCGTATCCCCTATTCCGCGCTTTGGGAAATTAATAATTCTGTTAAAACTAACATCATCATCTGGGTTGACGAGTGCGGTTAAGTATGCTAGTACACTTTTAATCTCAGCACGCTCGAAGAATTTAAAGCCATTGTACATAATGTGCGGGATATTGTATGTTAGCAGTTTTTCTTCAAACGCGCGGGATAGTGAGTTAAGACGCATTAAAATCGCAATTTCGTTATACTCAACTCCCGCGTTATGCATACGGACTATGTTTTGTACGACAAAATCGGCTTCGTCCGTTTCATTCATCGCCTGGTAGTAGTAGACATCGCTACCTTCGTCGTTCTCAGTATACAATTTTTTATCTAGTCGATTTTTATTGTTTTTTATGATTAGATTTGCGCGGTCGAGAATTTTTTTAGTACTTCTATAATTCTGCTCTAACTTAAAGATTTTTGCGTCTTTAAAATCGCGCGTGAAATTAAATATATTATCGATGTTTGCGCCTCTCCAACCATAAATTGACTGGTCTTCATCGCCTACAATGAGAAGGTTTCGCGTCTTACTAGCAAGCACTTTTATTATATCATATTGGAGTTTATTCGTGTCCTGAAATTCATCTACGCTAAAATAGGTGTAATGATTTTGTATACTCTCAAGTACTGCGTCATTGGTCGTAATTAATTTATAGAAATTGATGAGTAGATCGTCAAAATCCATTGCATTATTTTTTATGAGTTCTGCTTGATAGGCATTAAAAAATTTTACAAAGTCGTTTATGCTATTATCGAAGCGGAAAAGGTTTGCAAACTCGTCAATCGTCATGTTTTCGTTCTTTATCGTCGAGATATTATGCTTAAAATTTGATTTAGTCGTTTCGTCCGTGATATTCATGGACTTAAATAAATCTTTAAAGATTTTCGCCGTGTCGGTATCGCTAAATATGGTGAAATTTTCCTTATATCCGTCTAAGAAACTCGCGTATGAGCGCAACATTCGGGCACAAAAACTATGGAATGTGCAAACCGTGACTAAATCTCCGTCTTTGGCGACTTTTTGTATTCTCTCCTTCATCTCATTCGCTGCCTTATTAGTAAAAGTTATGGCAAGGATATTTCGTGGAGATACACCACACTCGGTTATCAAATACGCTATTCTATATGTAAGCAATCTAGTCTTACCACTGCCCGCACCCGCACTCACTAGCACAGGACCTTCAGTGCAGACGACCGCATTATATTGCTCTTCGTTTAGTAAACTCTTGTAATCCATGATATTATTATACAAAAAAGAAAATTTTAGCGCAAGCATTTTACGATTTTCATATACAAAAATAGAAATTCATATAAAAACAAAGTAATGAATTATTTTTTAACTAACAAATTAAAAAAGGATAAATACATCTATCCTTTTTATAATAAAGTTGATTAAAAGTATTTAACTATATTTACATTTCCATATCTGGGTTTTCGCTTTTTTCTGCATCAATATTCATTGTCTTTTTTATTTCACTTAATGCGTCTACTACAATCTCTTGATTTTTTTCATTAGCAACTATCTCTTTTAGAATTTCTTTAAATTCCTCTTCAAGTTCGTATGGCATAAGTTCAAAAGGTAGATCTTTTACAGATATTTTTGCCTCTATAGTAGAACCTTTTTCAATGGCAATAAATACGTAATAATCGTTAACTTCAAACATTGTGCCACAAGGTTCGAATTCAAGTGGCATATTCGTTTCAAGCAATTTATTCATTAGTTTTATAAATAAATTTCTGCCATGCGGAGTCAAAAGTATAAAAGCAAGTTTTTCCCTATCAGTAAGTTTTTTAAACTCATCTTTTTTTATTCTAATTCTATTCCCATCTCGCGAATATTTTTTATCTCTACCCATTTTATTTCTCCCTTTGATAACGAAAATATATCATAATAATTTATTCTTGTCAATACCCAACATTAAAATAAATATAATAAAAAACACTAGCATATGCTAGTGTAATTTTTAATAACGACTACGTTTCATAGCGCGCTTACGAGCAGCCTTGCTCTTCTCCTTACGGCGCACGCTTGGTTTAACATATTCATTCTTTTTCTTTAAATCGCCGATGATGCCGTCCTTTTGGCATTTGCGTTTGAAGCGCTTTAATGCACTTTCTAGCGATTCGTTCTCTCCGCAACGAACTGTTGTCATTTTTTCACCCACTTTTAGTTCTAGAATATGTTTATATTACCCTAAAAATGAGATATTGTCAAGAGATTTTGTAAATTTTTACATTAATTTTTAAAATAATGAGTGTAATAAACCTACGGACTCTAATTTTGGTATTTTCAGTAAACGCAGTAATGCAAAAAATTTAATATAAAATCAAGTAAATAAAACAATGAAAAATTTATTTAAAATAAGTAGTACAATCTCGAGACTGCGAAAGTAGTTGAGCAGTATTTAACATTCACTCTTCCCACTTATTCTTATACATTCCTTAGGTTTTCTAGAATGAGCGGATTATTAGTTTAAGAGGCATTGGGCGGAGTGCAACTCTCACCGCTACTCTTTTATAAGGGGTCCCCGTAAAATGAAATTTTATGGGGAAAGGAATAACCGTCCATTAGGCTTATGATTGCGAAGTCTTGCGAGCAATCTAGCAACAGGACGAGTTATGACGTTGCGCGGGGGAATTGGGGGGACGACCCCGAACCTCATAAACTAGTGATTCGCGAGTTATTTAGAATTCTTTGAGTTTCTCGCCACCCAAAATATGAATATGAACATGCCCTACAGTCTGTCCTGCATCTTCACCTTGATTTATAATTAAACGATAGCCATTCGTTAAACCTAATTCTTCCTGCATATGTGAGATTTTACCGATAATTCTGCCGAGCAATTCGTCCCCTTCGTCCGTCATCATATCGATATATGGTGCATGCTCTTTCGGTATTGCGACAAGATGAACTTTTGCTTGCGGGTTTATATCCTTAATTATCATAAATTCGTCATCTTCATATAGTTTTGTACTAGGCAACTCACCTAATCTAATTTTACAAAAAATGCAATCTTCCATATTATCTCCTTATTTCACTACACCTAACATTCCGTCCTTAAAGGTTGAATCTAATTCAACCGACTGAATACTTCCCACCGGGTAAAGACCGCGAATGTATGTGTATATATAATTATCAGTATATCCCAAAGAGAATTTATCGTCAAGCGTTTCTTCAACCAAGACTTCATGAATTGTTCCGCGATTTTTAGCGAAATTTGCTTTTTTAAAGCGCGTATTCATAACTTTTAAAATTTCTTCTCTTTGTTTCTTCGTGCTCACGTCTACATCTCCTTTCATAGCACTTGCAACTGTACCCGAGCGCTCACTATACGGGAAAATATGCATGAAACTAAATTGTATGCGTTCTAAGTTTTTAATAGTTTCATTGAATTCACGCTCGCTCTCACCTTTGAATCCTACTATTATATCAGTTGAAATACTCGCTAGCGGAAAATTTGATTTAATCTTATCCGTGATTTCAATAAATTGCTCAATAGTGTAGCGTCTATTCATGCGTTTTAATGTATCGTTACAAGCAGACTGCAAACTCAAATGAAAATGCGGGCAGAAATGTTTACAATTCTTTAAAATTTCAATCATTTCATCGTCAAGCACATTGCACTCAATAGATGATAGTCTAAATCTTTTACCTAAATTGTCTACCGCTTTGATTAGTTCTTTAAGTGCTAATTTCCCGTCCAGTTTATAGTCGCTCATATTTATGCCTGTCAGTACGATTTCGCTAGCGTTGAGGGACTTAATTTCATCTAAAATGGACTTAATATCGCGACTTCGACTGCGACCGCGCATATATGGTATTAAACAATACGAACAAAAGTAGTCGCAACCGTCCTGAATTTTTATGTATTGGCGCGTGCGAGTGGCGATTGGGGTCGACATTTTAGTATATTCTTTTTTTATTTCTAGCGGAAATTTTCTCTCCGCGTTTATGTGATTTAAAATATCTTCCTTTCCTTGAGTGCCAATTATTGTCGTTACATTTTTGTTCTTTAAAAATTGCTCGCAGTTATTTTGAGATGCGCAACCTGTTATGACGATTTTTGCATTAGGATTAAGTTTATTTAACTTGGCAAGTACTTGTCTAGATTTCTTTTCTGCTGTGTTCGTTACTGCGCAAGTGTTGACAATATACAAATCGGCTTCAACCAGTCCTTCGCTAATTTCATATCCCGCATTTTTGAGTTGAGAGAGCATTGACTGACTCTCATATTCATTCACTTTACAACCTAGAGTTATAACACTAGCACGCATGATTCACCGCCTTTAAGATAGATACGGCGCTAATACTTGCAACTCGCGCGCGAAGAACAGTTTTGCCGAGCGAAATAGTGTGCGAAAAAGACGAAAAATATTCTATTTCTTCAGGCGAAAATCCGCCTTCCGCTCCAATGATAACGGAAAAATCTCCGCTAAAAGCGGTAGGTTTAGTATCTGCATTTACACTTGCAAAAAATACATTTTTATTTGTACCTATATCTTTTTTTATATCCGCTTTATTTATAATTGAAACGCGCATAATGGTAGCACGCTCGCACTGTTTGCTAGCCTGAATTGAAATTGCGTTTAATTTATCTAACTTTTGCTTGTCTATATTAGCGATAGAATAGTCTGCCCTAAATAGTTTAACTTCGCTCACATTTAGTTCGGCGAGTTGGTCAATTGTCTCGGTAAGGGCTTCATTTTTTAGCATTGCAAGATACACGACAATTTTTGGCTCACCATACGCGCGATTTAATGCTTTTTTTAATACCTTGGCGCGCACCTTTGATTTAGCGATTCCAGTGAGTTCAAGTTCATAATCGTAGCCGTCACCATTAAATGCCATGATTTTCTCGCCCACGCTACACCTTCTAACACGCGAAATATGATTACTCTCACTCTCGCTGAATTCTACTATATCGCCGTCAATTTGGCTAAAATAATATCTATTATCCATTCTTTCCCTTTAACTTTTGTATTGCTTCATAAGTATCGTTTTTATAAATATAACTTCCGCTTACTAAAATGTCCGCGCCCGCTTTTACGCATTGCGCACCTGTTTCATCGTTAATTCCGCCGTCTACTTCAATTAAAATGTCTGGGCTAAGTGAACGCACATATTTGATTTTCTTTAATGCGTCTTTATCAAAATCTTGACCGCCTTTCCCCGCTTTAACACACATGATTAGTACCATATCTAAATATTTTATAAACGGGTCAATTACCTTTATGTCAGTGGGTAAATCTATTGCTAGTCCTACCATTTTTTTAGCGTTTTTAATCTTTTTTAATGCGCGAATAAGGGTTTCGTTGTCCTTAAACACTTCATAGTGAATTGTGATTATATTTGCGCTAGATTTAATGTAATTTTTTAAGACTTTTTCGACATCTTCTACCATTAAGTGCGCGTCAAAGAGCAACGCAGACTTCTCTCTCAACTGCTCAAAATAGGTATAATCCATAGTTTTAGACTTCACGAATTTCCCGTCCATTATGTCTAGGTGATACATATCCCCACCGTACTGAGAAATGCGGGTAAGATACTCTATCTGGCTGGACATATTTCTTCCAGCGGGCAAACTTGATGCACTAACTACAACTTTCTTCATATTTACTCCGTAAGTTTATATTATCGAAAGATTTTGTCTGTAAGCGCCGTATGTGTTTACTAGCAAAATCCATATCAGTTCAAACGTAATGCTACAATTCATTGTGGTGTTCGTGTAGACGAACATTAAATTTTATTTAGGTAAAAATTTTACATTACATATGTTTATATTATAGCATAAATTTATTAAAAATAAAAAAGAATTAGTCTAATTTTTTAAAACTAATCCTTTTGTTTTAATGATTTTGCTCTAAGCATACCACACGCGCCCGCTATATCTTCACCTTGGCTTCTACGCAGAGTTGCTGAAATGCCCGCTTTATTTAGTTTATCGATGAAATTTAATGCTTCCGCTCGCGTGGTAGCGCGCAGACTTCCGCCGTTTTCATTTAAACATATTACATTTACATGACACAATAGTCCGCTCGTTATTTGTTTTAAATTTTTAATATCTTCCGCTCTATCGTTTGTGCCTTTTATTAGACAATATTCAAACACAACGCGTCTATTGTTTTTCTCTGCATATTCTTTTAGTGCATTAACTATTTCCGCAATTGTATAACGAGAGGCTATCGGCATAATAGTTCGACGAATTTCATCAGTCGTGGCATGCAAGGATACGCACAAGGTGACATTATAATGAAGAAGAGAAAATTCCTTAATCTTGTCAACAAGTCCGCAAGTAGAAATGGATATATTTCTCTCACTAACATTAAATCCCTGTTTGTCAGTAATTAAATCTAGCCACTTAACTACATTTTCGTAATTATCGAACGGCTCTCCACTACCCATTAACACTATATTTGTAAAATTGCGTTCGTTTGATTTTCCGTTGTCAGCGTTTACAACCGCGATTGTAGAAAGCATTTCTCCTGCAGTTAAATTTCGAATTAGTCCATTCTTAGTAGAAGCGCAAAATTTGCACCCCATTCGACACCCAACTTGTGTAGACATACAGATTGTGTTTCCATACGATTGTCGCAAGAAAACACATTCAATCAAATTCTCGTCGTATAGTTTTAATAGGTATTTTTTTGTTCCGTCTTTACTCGTCAAGACTTTATAAATTTCTAGCGGTTTTAAGATATACGACTTTTTTAATTCGTCCTTCATGCTGGCAGGAATCGCAATTTCGTCGTAACCTTTTCCTTGTTTAATAGCATCAAAAATTTGTTTAGCACGGAAACGCGGAAAGCCTGCTAATTCAGTCTGTAACTCGTCTAAATTTAGGTCACTAAGAATTTTCAATGTAATCTCCTAAACTAAATTTTTTTGAATTCATATATGCTTTTGCTGGCATTTCACCTTTACCTTCGGGCTTAATGGTTTCAACACGAATTGCTCCCGTTTTACATGCGATGATAAGTCCAGTTTTCCCGTCACATGAAAGGATTTCTCCCGCTTTCCCATTTCCTTCAATTACGGTCGCAAACTTTATTATAAATCTCATACCTTTATAAATAAAATAACATTTTTCTAGTGCGCGAATACGATTATATAAAGTTTTTGCATCTGTATTGAAATCTAATTTATAATCTTCCTTTTTTATCATAGGATAGTAACTAGATTTTGTTTCATCTTGTGGAAAATGCCTATCTTTATAATAATCAAAGTTTTTGAAAAATTCGTGCAAACACTCTATACCTAGTGTAGATAATTTTTTAAATACACTAGATGATGTATCGTCGTCTTTAATTTCAATTTCGCGTGAAAAATAGATATCGCCTGTATCTAGTCCTATATTTGTTCGCATAATGGTTATACCCGTTTTCTTTTCACCATTCATAATAGCCCATTGGATTGGCGATGAACCACGATATTTTGGGAGCAGACTTGCATGTACATTGATGACCCCGTTTGGCGCTATGTCAAGTATATTTTGCTTCAAAATTTGACCATAACTAGCGGTTACAAAAATATCTGCATTTAATTTTTTTAGAGCCTCTTCACCATCGCGACTAACTCTTTCGAACTGAAAAATAGGAATATTTTTATCAATACAAAAAGACTTAATCGGCGAGAATATGATTTTATTATTTCTTCCATTTACTTTATCAGGCTGTGAAACGACCGCAACGACATTTTGTCCGTCGTCTAATAGTCCTTTTAAAATTGTAGTACTAAACTCGTTTGTTCCAAAAAAAACTATTTTCATTAATCTTCTTCCATTCCCTTTGGCGGTGTAACTAATTTATCTATGTACAAGATTCCGTCCAAATGGTCGTACTCATGACTAACGCAAACCGCCGTCCAATCTTCACATGTGAGTGAAAAAGGATTTCCGTATCTATCGTAAGCCGAAATTGTAACTTTATTTGGGCGCGCTACATATCCAAACGGTTGCGCTACAACACTTAGACAACCTTCTTTTTTATACTGCTTCCCGCTTGTATGCGTAATGGTAGGATTAATAAACTCTATTCGCATATTATTGATATTGATAATAAAAGCGCGCTTTAGGACACCAACTTGTACTGCGCTGAGTCCCGCGCCTTTCTTTTCGTCAAGTGTCTCCCACATATCGTCAAGTAGTTCCCATAGTTTTTCGTCAAAAATTTTAACGGGTTTACTCTTTTTTCTAATAAAATTATCTGTATATTGAACAATTTCTCGTATTGCCATAATCACCTCAAATTATTTGGATTTATTTCAACAAAAATTGAAACATCTTTCTCTATTATATCACTAATCGAGAAGAAATCATTAGTTATTTTATCACATGGAGTGTATCTAGTCAAGATTTGGTAACGATATTTTGTTTGAATTCGTTTAACAGGTGCAGGCATTGCCTGTAAAAACAAAATATCATTTCCATACCTTTCCTTCAATTCTTGTGCTCTATCGTATAAGATTTTTGTGACTTCTTTTGCTCGTGTGTCGCTCGTACTACTTACTAGTATTCGCAAAATTGTGCTAAACGGCGGAAATTTCGTCGTTGCGCGTAAATTTATTTCTTTTTCGTAAAAGCCATTGTAATCGTAGTTTTTTGCAAATCTATACACATAATGTTTAGGGGCGTATGTTTGGAGAACGACCGAACCATCTCCATTTTTTCTACCTGCCCTACCTGAGACCTGTGTTACAAGTTGGAAGGTGCGTTCGTTCGACTTATAGTCGCTGTTGTACAAACTTACATCTGCGTCGAGAATACCAACAAATGCGACATTTGGATAATCGTGCCCCTTTGCTATCATCTGCGTGCCAACTAGTATGCTCGGCGTTGTTTCTGCAAACTGTTCTAGTATGTGTTTATGTCCGTTTTTTACGCGTGTCGTGTCGTTATCCATACGAAATATTGGAACATTAAACATTTTTCTTAAATCTTCACAAACGCGCTCTGTTCCTAGCGCGCCATATTTTATATTTGTGCTATGACAATTTGGGCAGTTTGTGAGTGCTCGATATCGTTTGCCACAGAAATGACATTTTAATTCGTTATCTTCCTTATGATAAACTAAACTAACTTCACAATCGTCACATTTCGCACGATAACCACATTCACGACATAAAACAAACGACGCAAATCCCCTACGATTAATGAATAGAATTGCTTGTTTCTTATTTGCTATGCACTCATCAAGTTTTGCTATCAATCTTTTACTATAAGGGGAAGTGTTCCCTTCCATTAATTCGCCCAGCATGTCTACTATCTCAATTTTTGGCATGGCGATATTATTTATTCGCTCAGGAAGTTCTACGAGAGTGTATATTCCGTCCTTTGCTTTTTTAAAACTATCAATACTTGGAGTTGCACTACCAAGAATTAGTGGACAATGATTAAATCTTGCTCTAAATTCAGCGACGTCGTGTGTGAAGTATCTAGGGTTAGTTTCGCTGACATACGAACTATCGTGCTCTTCGTCTATCACTATAACGCCAAGGTTTTCTACTGGAGCAAAGATAGCCGAACGCGCGCCAAGTACAACACGGGCTTGACCAGTGAATATCCTATCCCACTCATCATATCGCTCGCCTTCACTCAGTCCACTATGAAGGACTGCGACAAGGTTTGGAAATCGCGAGTTAAAACGCGACATCATCTGCGGAGTTAGTGAAATTTCGGGAACTAGCATAATTGCGGTTTTGCCTTGATTAAGTGCGTTTTCAATTATTGTCATATAGACTTCTGTCTTCCCGCTCCCAGTGACGCCTTTAAGTAGGAAGGTTTTATCTTGATTTTCAATAGTGCCAACCGCGTTTTGTTGCATTTTTGTTAAGACATTTCTCTCAATCTTTGCATTGATTTTTTCAGGAGAACGCATACGGCGAGTGTAAGTTCGCTCTATGATGCCCTTTTCAATAAGTGAATTAACACTTGAGCGCGAAAACATTTCACAAAGTCTAGTGTAATCTGCTTCTCCCTGCTCGCTAAGAAAAGCCACGACTGAAAGTTGTGATTTCGCACGCTTACCGATTAAATTAATTGCTGTATCTATATCTAAAATCAAGCGAACGAAAGAAGAATATTGCTCACTTGCTCTATCTAGTCGCACGCACGCTGGAAGGACTAATTTTATCGCGTCACTCAGTCGCAAAAAAAAGCGCCCACACAAAAATCTGCATACCTCTAAAATCTCGGGCTTCAATTTTGGGACACTTTCTAGATTTTTAATAATGGGTTTTAGTTTACTATTATCAACTTCGCTAGTTTCGGTCAACGCTACCACATAGCCAAGCACAACGCGACCCGCAAACGGTACTTTTACACGCATACCAACTTTCGTGTCAGGGAGCGCTATATAGTCAAAAACTCTATCTACTGCGTCATTTGAAATATCAACAATAACCTTAGCGTACATTATTTAGATTGCACACCCACTATCTCGCCTCGAACGAGTTCGCCCGCTGCATAATCGATAGCAAGGTTTGCGTTACCATTAATTAGAGTTGGGATTTTATTCTCCAAATCTTTTGCACGCGCACCAACAATAACTGCGACTGCGTAACGGCAACCTGCTACACTAACTAATAAATCAATAGGTGGTTCAAATAACATAATTACTCCTTTAATAAACAAACTAATTTTTCTTACTATTATCGATGATTGCTTTCACTTCACGATTGACTTCGTATGGTGATTTAATATACTGAAATCTAAATTTTGCCATTGCGTCGTTCGTGAGCGGACTAGACATACTACCGAATGAAATAGTCCCAGTGTTCTTATTCACAATCTTATCGACAACATTTACATTTACGACCATTGCGCCGAGCATATCGTAATTTAGACTCTTATAGTCTACGCCAATATATCCCGTTCTAATCAAAACGCGCTTGTTCGTCACGGCATAAACGGTCTTTCTGCACCACAACTCAATCATGACGATACAAAATACGATATATACAATCTCAATAATTAGAGGAATAACCCATACTATAGTCGTCGCTTCTGGGTCTAAAATTCCCGCGACAAGCCATACAGCAAGGAAAATAGTAACAAATAGAATACTAAAAATTGTAGAAATGTATGCTCTGCTTTTTAGCGGACGATAAGTCTTTAAAACTTCTTCATCTGCGTCCAAAATTTGAGAGAATAACTCTTTATCTTCCATTTTTTCTCCTTAATTTTATTGTAATAAATCTATTGTTTCACCTAAAAATTTTTACTATTATCAAACTACAATAGTATCAAGTGTTTTATTATAGTAATTAGGTAAATTTAATTTTGCATATTTTATTAATTTTAATCAACATTACACTAACTATCCATAATAGCCCCTTAAAACATAAAATGCATTTTTATGAAATATTAGTATCTAATTTAGAAAACTTCCATATTTTTCTCCTTAACTATTATAATTATATTCCCATGGGTTTGATTTGTCAAGTGAAATTGGTCTATCTAGACTTTAATTTTTCAATAGACGAATGTGCGCCGTTTTGTTCGGCCTCGCGCTTAGTTGAACCCTGACCGTATGCAATGAATTCGTCGTCTATAAATACATTTGCGCGGAAGTTCTCTTGCCCGCCCTTTGTTAGATATTTTTCTGTCTTATATGTCAACTTGTTTCCGCTAGACTGAACTAGTTCTTGAAGTTCACTCTTATAATCGGTCGGTTTAAAGCCCGCTTTTAATTTAGCCTTTACGTCCAACGCATCAAGAACGGCGGTAGAGATTGAGTGCAGTCCAAATGACAAATACATTACCCCTATCATGCTCTCTATAGTGTCCGCTAAAATTGAGTTTGAAATTTCGTGAGATTTAAAACTTTTACCGAGTTTAATGCGATTTTCGATATTTAGTGATTTTGCTAATTCGCTTAAATTTTCGGTACATACAAGACTCGCACGCATTTTGCTCATCTTTCCTTCGGGTGCTTTCGCGTGTTTATATAAATAGTCACTAACAATAGTTGATAACACGCTATCACCTAAAAACTCTATACGCTCATTGCTTGGAATACCCTTATCATGTGCGTACGAAGAATGAGTGAACGCTAATTCTTTCAAACTCTCATCACATTTTTCAAATAGTGAAATAAAATTATTTTTCATCTTTTCCTTTACTTTCAACTTCTTCCTTAACGCGCTCGATTAATTGTTTTTTAGCAAGTTTGTATGCTTGGTTAATAGAAGTTGCGATATTGTCTGCCTTACTATTTCCATGGCATTTAATTACGATTTTATTAACTCCTAGAAGCGGTGCGCCACCGACTTTTTTATGGTCGTACTTATTCTTAAGTCCGTACAAACCTTTCTTTAACATAAGTGCGCCTATTTTTGCTTTAAGGGACGCATGAGTAATGTCCTTTATCTCGCCAAACAAAATTTCCGCCGTACCCTCAATCGTCTTTAAGCAAATATTGCCTGAAAAGCCGTCACAAACCACTACATCTACATTCCCTCGCATAACATCGCGTGCTTCGATATTACCTATAAAATTAAGTTTTGATTGCTTTAAGAGTTCGTGTGCGTGCTTAATCATTTCGCTACCCTTCTCTTCTTCCGTACCGATATTAAGAAGCACAATTCGTGGTTTTTTAACGCCAACGGCTTTCATATATTCATTGCCCATGATAGCGAAATCTAATAAATTTTCCGCCTTGCAATCGGCGTTAGCACCACAATCGAGTAACATGACTCCCCTATCGTTCACGGTCGGTAAAATTGGGGCGAGTGCTGGGCGACTGACATTCGCTATTCTACCTAATTTTAAGACCGCGCCAGTTAAAGTTGCGCCTGTACTGCCAGCGCTAACAAGTGCTACAGCGTCGTCATTTTGCTTCAAATAATCGTACGCCACGACTATACTAGATGTCTTTTTCGTCCTAATCGCAACGGTTGGTATTTCGTCCATACCGATTACATCTGGCGCGTGAACAATTTCGAGTCTATCGCTGACGAAGACAAGTTGTTGGAGAAGTTCGGTAATCTTATCCTTATCTCCAACTAAAACTAAGTTAAGGTCGGTGTTTTGTTGCAAGGCTTTGACTGCACCTGCTACTATCTCACTCGGCGCATAATCTCCACCGAAAGCATCTACTACTATTTTCATATTTACTCCTAATATTAATTTTATTTATACCAATATATTATACCTAACAATGAAAAAAAAGTAAACAAAATTTTATTCACTATATATTTTTATCTTGAATTTACATTTTAAGCATATAAATTAACATTTTATAAAACCCAGCTAATAATCAAACATTAAATAATTATAGGAATAGATTAAGTATTATAAAGTGCAATTATTGTGCGTTAATTTAAAATATGAGCATGTATAAAAATATAAAAAATGCAGCTTTTTATTGAAGTAAAACCTATATTTCACTTAATATTAGCTACATTTTATATGAATTTTTGTGATTAAAAGTTATTTTTATTCAGTTGCTGTGGCAGTGTATTCAGCTAACCCTAAAACAGCGCCTATTGTTGCAGAGCCTGCTCTATAAAGCATATTGATATAATCTCCACTTGTTGAAAGATTATAGGTGTCGTATGATGGAGCTAATGCTGATAAACTCTCAGGCAAGACAATCGTACCGTCTAGTGCGAAAAGCGGTGTTGCTCCAACAACAGGTAACTCTGCCGACTGCATCGATAATGTATGCCCATCATCTGTTAAAAATGCAACTGGTGTAAATTCGGTAAGATATTTGGTTAATTCTGGATTAGATGTGTCAAACTCAGCGTGATTTCCATATTGATATTTTCCATAAATTGTTGGTGATGTTGAAGCCAAATAATCATTATCCATAATTACTGAAACAAGGTTAAATTTAGTGTTGTTTTCATGCAAGATTGTTGCGTTATATAAATTTAATAAGTCAGTTAAATCTCCTTTAAGAGCGTTTGCAATCAAGTCTGCTTTATTTAGAACGAACCAACCTTCATTTCCTTCCACCATGCTTACAAGTTTTGAATCTTCGTCAATTTTGATACCAGTATCATGATGCTCGTCATTATCTCTTTCTATGCTAATTAAGAACATAACGGGACCACCAAATCTTTCAAAATGACTATTAGTTACAGTGTTATCCAATGATGCATAAATAAACAAACCGCTATTGAAACAATCAAATACTTTTGTGTTTGATATATCCATCGTTTTATTGCCCCACTCACCTTCCATGAACAAAGCAATTAAGAATTCTTTTGCTATGACATTATCAACTTCGGTTATACTATGAATAGATTTTACGAAAATCAACGAACCCGCTGCTCCCACAGCGTCCATTTCATCTTCACCTTCTCCTACATTTGATGAATAAGCGGTGGACATGTTTCCCCTTGCGTCAACATTGCACACTGTTGCCGTAGGAGCGCCTTCATATCCCACAAAAGCAAACACTGCTGAATGTCCTGCTTCGGTGAAATCATTCTCGCTATTGTAAATTTGAAGATAACTGTCAGCAGAGTTACTGCCAAGTATTGCATTTGACATACCTGCTTTTATGTTACTAAAATCAAGTGCAAATAAGTTCCCGTTAATTGTGAAAGTATCAAACATAAAATGATTATATAGGAATGCAAAATCTCTTAATGTACCGATAGCCTTTTCATTTGAGGTTTCTAAACTGCTTATAAAATACTCTGCTGGAATATCTTGCGCTGTGACAGCGATATTATTATGCAAATATACTCCGTTTATCTCGTTAAGATTTGTTTCTCCTTTCTCAGTTAAGAAATCTTCCCATAGCTCATAATATTTAAGATTTTGATAAGTTTTAGTTTCAGTATTATAAAATATATTTCTTACAGATGTTTTATATGCAACTTTATCAAGATTTTCAAGATTGCTATCATCTAAAAGGTTAATCCTTCCAAGATCGAGAGCGTCATAAACATTGTAACCATCAGCGACAGTGATTGTGAATGTACTTTCATTCATTTGAAGATCTTCTAAGTCCCAATCAGTTGGACGCATCGTAATAGTGTAAGTATGACCAACTGCTTCATCTGTAAATTTAAAGCCGTATGTATCGTTGTTGAAAGTGTAAATATTACTACCGACTATGTCATTACCTTCTTTAACTTCAACTTCTACATTTATATTCGCTACAACCTCTTCAATTGTACCTAACTTATATAAAGTATAATCTGGTTTATATATAAATTCGTTATCATCGCCAACTGTGTAGTCCGTTGCTAACATAAATGCGTTTTTATCATAGCCTTCTGCATCAATCACACTACCCGATGCAAGCGCTAAATCACGATTTTCTTTATAATCATCAACAAATTGCGGATCTGCAAAATAAGCTAATTCGTAAACTAAACTCATGTCGTCATTTATTTCAATAGTCATGAGTGGTCTTTGCTCTTCTTCACCAATTATTAAGCATGAAATAGGATAACTACCTTCTTGCATTGGGTCAGCAGATGATAGTCCGCTGGTGTATAAGATAAATTGAGTGTTTTCATTCCTAGCATCGACATTTTCCAAGTCGATTTCACCATTCGTCAATGTTTCAGTTGAACCGTCCGAATATGTAATTGATAGATTTGCGTCCAAAAAATTAATTGTTTCAGTTAAATAATAAGCATCGCGCAAGCCTTGTACTTCAATCGTACTTATTTCCTTCTTTGTCGAGCCATCTTCGCAACCAACAAATAGTGCACTTGCAACTAGCACCATAATACTAATAATTGCAACACCAAATTTTTTCATCTCAACTCCTTATCCTATTTTTTTTAATTTATAAGATTTTATTCATGAGCAACAGTATATACCTTACTTCCATAGTAAACAAATTATTCTCTTAAGTCAAGCAAAATCAAGTAATTTACAAAAATTTAATTTTTTACAAAATATTAATATAACCATCTTAGTAGCAGCGGACTATGACACTATCCGATAAATTTGAGCCATCTGTTGTTCTAATTGTTACTCGTACTGTCCTTCTTGCATAAAACACTAGTTCGCCATTCGCATGAATTTCAGCAAATACAGTAACATTTCCATCACTATCTGTATATGTTGCATTTGAAAGCGAAAATGAAATATTGTCCGGGTTGGTTGCGTTATCTGGGCCTGTAATCCACTCGATAAAAATAGTGTTTTTGTCCGCATCATTATCATCAAACTCTAAAAAAGCATATTTTTCGTCGTCACTCACTCTATCGTAACTAGTGATTTCTATATTGTTCATATATATTGTGAATTGGTCCATATTTACTCTTAGACCAAAAAATGTAACCACCACTATTGAAATGATGTAAATAACCGCGATTAAGAAAACAACTGACTTTTTCATATTTACATCTCCTTAAATAGTGTCTTAGATTTTATATAGAACAGATAAAGTCTAAGCACAAGTAATACTAATGCAATTAAGAATACTTTTAACCAAACATATCCTAATCCGTCCATTAGCAAGAAAAGAATTACGCCGAATGTTAGAGCGCTCATAAGGAAAGCAAGTATTGTTGATTTCAATTCATTCGGATTCATTCCAGCAATACCTTCTGTTTTAAATATATTGCTGTTCGGCTTCAAAAAATCAATTTCTGCACTCCACACCATATGACTGCATATCACAAACAACATTGCAAAGAACAACAATAGGCAATTCCCTACCCCAAGGTTAGTATTCACAAAGAATATACATGAAGAAGCGGTTAATGTAATTAAAGATACAACAAAGTTATAAAATAATCTTGGCAGTAATATGACGATAGGGCTATTCGGTTTAGTTTTGTTTAAATATAATGCTTCCCCATCTCTACTATAAATCGAACTTAAATTGATATTGTGTGACATTACAAATAATAAAATAATAAGCACATTAAAACATATCGTAAAATAGTCACCAATAAGACGAGTATTTATTGCTGCATATATGCTGTTTAACAAAAGCACTGCAATGGGTGTCATAATCATTATAGCTACACTTGAAGATAATAAATTCGCATCTCTATAACACTTTCGTGCTTCATAAATACATGTTGAAAAGGCTGAGTCGCGTTTTATGTTAAACCTTTTTAATTTAGGTTCGCTTTTGTAAAATTCAAACTGCTTTGTTATCATTTTCAAATACAATGGGCGTGATGTGAGATAATTTAGTAAAATCAGCACCAATATTATTGCTAAAACACATAATAATACAATCCATGAATAGTTAGTAAATAGTGTGGTTTGAAAATTTTGATAGTTTCCGCATAGGAATATAATGAGCGCATAAAATGGATAAAATATGGTGGTAAATGATGATAAAAAGTTTCTTATACTCCTAGCAATATATGCCCAACTTTTTATTAAATCTATATCTTCTGGTATTAATCTAATCAAATATACGACACCAACTACAAGACCAATTAAAACTATTAATGCTAAAATAATTTTTACTATTGGAAAGCTTTTTAAAAATACCACAATATAATATGTAGGAATTGACAAAATTCCACCTATCAAAACCGGTATCGACGCAAGCAATACAGACATGACTAAAAACCAAATGTAATATATAAACGAAAACGACGAAAGAATACCATAAGCAAAGAAAATTGGAATTGTAAAAGTAAAGCATTTTTTTATTTCGCTTATATAGTACACTAGCATTTTTGATAAAAACAAATTATTCGGATTGACTGGATAAGTAACCAACATTTTATTATCATTTGAATAGTATAATGTTTTACTTAAACCAAGCGTACATGTACAAGTATTTAAAACAAATATAATAAAATAGACAAACGCCATAAAAGATAATGGTATATGGTTAAGTGCCGAAAAGAGATTTAAGAAATTGCAAAACCAAAGTATAAGATATGCAAGTGCCGTAATAGAGGCAAAAATTAAAATTGAGAAAATAACCTTAAACAAAGTTTGCTTCTTTGATTTAAGGAACGATAAATCCAATTTTTCTTTAAGTTGCATTTCAAATAGCGTTTTAAATTTGTTCATCTACTTTACCTTTTGTATATTTTGCATTTTTATCTTTTTCTATTTTTGGTAATTTTTTATAAATTTTTGCATCATTTTAATTATTTTTTACTTTTTTATTTTTAACCTTTTTGCTATTAATTTTCTCATGATTTGATTCGTCTTCTTTCCTATTGATTATATCAAGATAAAACTCTTCTAGACTTACATTCTTTTCTTTCAATTCGTCCAATTTTAAACTTGTTACAATCTTACCATTTTTAATGATAATAATTCTATCGCATAATTTTTCAACGATATCTATTATATGACTTGAAAAGAAAACTATATTACCCTTTTCAGCGTGCTTTTTCATACACTCTTTCACTTCATAGATTGAATTAGGGTCGAGTCCTGTTAGCGGTTCGTCCAAAATCCAGAGTTTAGGTTCGTGAATTAACGCGCTCATTATTGCGATTTTCTGTTTCATTCCGTGACTATATGTCCTAATCTGCGAATCTATGCTTGATTGCATGCTTAAATCTTTAAGCATCTTTTCAAGCCTAATATCTCTATCCTTTTTTGACACACCATATAAATCAGCAATGTAGTTTATATACTCCCTTCCAGTAAGCCTTTCATACAAGGCGTAATGGTCAGGGACAAAACCAAACCTTGATTTTGCTTGAACTGGTTGTTTTTCAATGTCGTAACCATCTATTTCAATAGAGCCATATGTTACAGGTTGTATTCCAACAATACATTTGATAATCGTACTTTTACCTGCTCCATTTGGACCTAAAAATCCTAAAATTTCACCAGAATTTGCTTCGAAAGACATATCCTCAACCGAAAAGTTTTTATTGTTACCATATCGTTTTGAAACATTATTTACAACCAGTTTATTGACACTTTCGTTGTTCATACACTCTCCTAAATCATTTTTCCCATACTTGACACATAATGCAAGTTCGTCCAATTTAATTTTTCTTCGCTTATCAATCAACATTTCATAAAAATCTTGAATTTGGAACAACCATGTGTAGAAGAACCACATTATCAATCCAAAGCACACATATACCATGAAGAATATGCTTTGATACGCTGGATAGAATACAAGCGTATTGCCACCAATTTTAACATTCCATGTTATATCAAACAAATTTTCCGCCCATGTGCCCAGTTTTTCTGCGATGAAATTAGAATTTACAAAGAAGAAATCGGTCGATGTACCAGCACTTGTGAACCACGCATTTAAAATTAAAACTAATAGGAAATAAAGCAAAAATCCAACTATTGAGTATATAAATTGTTTCAGTTTCGGTCGCTTATATACCCCTAAAAACACAATTAATAGTGGCATGACAAATGCAATAATGTGATTTATCCAAAAACTAACTATCGTGTGCGCTGTGAATCCCAAAGAAACTGAATAATTAGGCATCAGCATCGCAAAGAACGCACCTATAACATTTATAAAGAAAGTAAAGTAAAATAATTTTTCCCACTTGAAGATTAAACATAACAGAATTATGAACATCGCAGTATTACACAAGTGCAAAGGCCATGAAGATGGTGTTATAAACGAAATAAATGTGTAATTTGAACAATATGTTATGAGGGTGACGAGTGAAATGTACAGCAATACCATTCTAATGTACCCTCTATCTCGCTTCCTCAGTAGGAAGTACAAGCCGAAAAGCACAATGAATGTAATGTATAAATAAATTCTATGGTAGAACTTCAAATCACTTACCATTCCCACGCCCACTGTTCCAAACAATGTGCTGAGCAGGTAACTAGGAATTGAAAATACAAGAACTATTGGAAGGGATAAAAATAGTTCTTTTAATTCACTTTTCTCTATTTTAAAGAAGTTATCTGTAACTAAAATATAGAATGAATAGAATATCGACAAACCGACTTCTATTGATATGAATGCACCACATAATGACAAATCATAACTACCAGTAAATGAATAAATTATTTGATTTAAATATCCAATGTTAAATGCGTTTACAAATAGACAAAATGTTTTTGCTAAATTTTTTAAAACTCTAAATTTGAAAAATGGTAGTAAGACTAAAATCACGAAGGATGCAAACGACAACCACACCAGCACAACAACACTAAAACAGATAAAGGACGAATTAAATGGATTATTATATGTTAAATTTAGACAATCATTAAATAGTGAACCTCTGACAGCATAGTAGCGAACGAAAAACACTATCAATAAAATAAGCGAAAAACTCTTTAATATCCAATCGGGTCTACCCTTAAATATCTTTTTAAAAACGAAAAAGATCGCTAATGCGACAACTATTGTACCTACTAAAAAGATATAATTCACGATCTTTTTCCTTCTCTATCCTTATTCTATTCATATGATTTTAACAAATAATATTTTTTAAGTCAATTATAAAAGTCATTAAATCACATTTTTAAAAAATTTGTTTAAAGATGTCTAAAATTATATCTAAAAGCGTGTGTGAATTTATATAAAATCACATAAAATGAAAATATTATTTTTTTATTTTGTATTGACAAGTAAAGCTTTTAGTTATATAATGCGAGCAAGGAGAAAGTTATAAAAATGGATGCGGAAATTAGAGATAACATGATAATTGATAAACTAAATGTAATGTATCATGACGATGGTGCAACACCTGAATTTATGAATTATGTAAATAGGTTACTTGTGGAAAAAGGTAGCACTGGTATTAAGATTTTAAGAGAATTAAATGCTGTTAAAGATTTTGAGTTGCCCGATGAATTGCTATTAAAAATCTATGATTTAAAGAGTTTTGATGAGTTGGTCGAATTGGTCGCAAAAAGTAATAGTATTAAAGTTATATACCGTTTTGCGTACGCACACCAAGATAAAAATCTAGGAAAACTGACTGACGCAATTTGTAAAAGTGAAAATTTAGAATATATCACTTTATTAGCATCCCTAGGGTTAAAAGGCATTGATATAGAAAAATTAACGGATGTCGTAATAGAAAGTGGAAGTTTAGGATGGTTGTTACGCCTTACTGATGCTAAAAATGTAAATATTGAGAAAATAATAGACGCAGTTTGCAAATCTAAATCCGGATATTATATTTACCATTTTGCAAAAGATGTTAAGGGCGCTAATATTAAAAAACTAACAGATGCGATTTGTGGAACTAAATCTGCTGAGGATATTTACAATTTTGCAAAAGATATTAAAGGCGCAGACATTGAGAAATTAACAGACGGTATATGTGAGACAGGATACCCTGAGTATATTTATCTGTTCGCAAGAGATATTAAAGGCTCAAATATTGAAAAACTAACTGACGCGTTATGCAATGTACAAATTACTTTTAATTGCTCCGCCCATAATAAAGCATACTATATTTATCTGTTTGCAAGAGATATTAAGGGTGTTGATACCGAAAAACTTCAAGACGCGGTTTGTGAAACTGGTGCTGCTGAATACATATGTGCTTTTGCAGAAAATATCGAGGGCGCAGATATTAATAAACTAACTGACGCAATTTTAGTAACTGAGGATATAACCTACATACAAAGATTTGCTCAAAATGTTAAAGGAGCAGATTTAGAAAAAATTGCGCGTAAAATTTGTAAAACCGATTATCTTGGCTCAATCTGTAATTTTGCTATGACTACAAAAGGTGTAAGTTTAGACATTATTACAGATTATCTATCAAAAATACTTCTTAAAGCACCTCAATTTATTTATGTCGCTGCAGATTTTTGGAATTATGTGAAATTTTTAAAAGCAAATGATTTGGGTAATTTTAATAAAATAACTGACGCAATACTCCGCTCTAATCACGACGAATTTATTGAAAGACTCATTAAGATTAATAAAATTGCCGAACGTGAAAAGGCTGAAAGTTTAGAGAGTTTAATAGATAATATTTAATACCACTCCACCCACACTAGAAATTTTAGGGTGAGAGAAAACTAAAAAATGCACTTGTTTTATTTTAAGGAAAGATATTTGTCTTTCCTTTTTGTTTTTATTGAAATTTTCCTATATACTTAAAAGTCATAAGGCTTAACAATTTTTAAGCATAAAATATTATAGCGCTAACATTGACAATGAAAAAGACGGATCGTATTGACCCGTCTAAATAAATTAATTATTCTCTTTTTTCTCTTTTGAAACAACTTCCGCTCCGTCATAATAACCACAATTCTTACAAACTTGGTGTGCCACCTTTTTCTCGTGGCAATGTGGACATTCTACTAGTGTAGGAACAGTTGCTTTCCAATTCGCACGGCGCTTATCACGGCGTGATTTAGAGACTTTACCCTTAGGAACTGCCATTTTATACCTCCATATAAATTTTCGTGCTCGCAAAAATCGGTCTTTACCGCGACTTTCTGGTCATACAATTTAATCATATAAAGCGAACACTCGACAAAATATGGTTTGATTTTAACATATATTAAAATATTTGTCAACTAGTTTTTTAAATTTGTATTGACAATTTAGAAATTTGTGATAATATAATAGTAGCGAGGTGAAATATGAGAACAACTATTAGCATACCTAAGATGAACGGAAATGATGTACAATTAGAAAAAATTGAAATTCCAGATGTCGAAAAAGAGATTAACAATACATATTTTGAAATCCGCGACGAAGCAGAAGGTATTTTACTTCGCGCTAAAGATTTAGAATATGATATTACGAAAGACATAAAAGGTCAATTAAAGATAATTGAAGATGTTATTAAAGATAATAATAACCTTTATTTTAATGAAATAAGTGATATTGACTTTAATGAAGAGCAAAATCTGGTTAATAAGTCTAGAATTGGTAAATGCTTATCTAAACTATTTGAACTAAGAAGCAAGTGTTTATCTATTAAAATGCTATTGGAAGACAAAAGAATGACTATAAAAAATGAATTATAATATAATGAAAAAGAGAGTTTAAACTCTCTTTTTTAATGCTATTTAACTTATTAATACTATTTAACTAGGTTTGCTGTATCGGTCGCTATCATAAATTCTTCGTCCGTAGGAATACGATATACTTTAACCTTACTACCCTTTTTTGTAAATTCTTGGATAGTACCGCGCGGAGCAGTTTCGTTCAATTTAGAATCGAAATCAATTCCTAAGTATTCCATATCTTTACATACTGCTTCACGAACTAAATGGTCGTTTTCTCCCACTCCTGCTGTAAATATGATATAGTCAACTCCATTCATAGCGGCAGCATACGCACCGATGTATTTTTTTATAGAATAAACTAGCATATCAAACGCCAACTTTACTCTCGGCTTATCAAGATTGTCATCAATATCACGCAAATCACTAAGTCCGCCCGTAATTCCAGTAAGACCGCTCTTTTTATTGAGAAGGTCAATCGCTCCGTCTATATCAAGACCTTTGATTTCCATAATATCTTTTAACACGCTAGGGTCAACATCTCCTGAACGCGTACCCATTACTACGCCTGCAAGTGGAGTATATCCCATGGAAGTATCAATACATTTGCCGTCCTTTATCGCGCAAATACTACTACCACTACCGATATGGCAGGAAATTATCTTTTTACCTTTTAAGTCACCGAAAAGTTCTGCGCATTTCATGGCAATATATCTATGACTCGTTCCATGCGCACCATATCTACGAATTTTGTTATTCTCGTACAAATCATACGGAATAGCATACATATATGCTTTCTCTGGCATTGTGGAATGGAACGCCGTATCAAAAACTACTACATTCTTTATCTTTGGCATAATTTCCATACATGCGCTAATTCCTAGAAGCGCTGCTGGATTATGCAATGGCGCGAAATGGATATAATTTTTCAAATCTTCGTAAATTTCTTTTGTAACTACAATAGATTTATTATACTTCTCGCCGAAGTTAACCATTCTATGTCCAATCGCTTTAATTTCATCTAAATTTTTGATTACGCCGATTTTTTTATCGGTCAAAGTGGACAAAACGAGTTGGAATGCTTGCTTATGGGTAGGCATATCATGTTCGATGACATGCTTCTCGCTTGTCTTATATTCCATAAAAGCCTTTTCTAGACCTATGCGTTGGCAGTAAGCCTTGGCTAACACTTTTCCATCGTCGGTTTCCATTAATTGTGCTTTGAGCGAACTGCTACCTGAATTAATAACTAAAACTTTCATTTTTTCTCCTATTTAATTAATAACAAATATTTTATCATTAAAATCAAAAAAAAGCAAAACATTTTAGATTGATTTCTATAATTTGTTTTGCTCTAGTTTCATAAAACTTAATATAATTAGTTTGATTTAGTCAATAGTTTTGTAATACAAACTGTATCAACAATTTCGTCTATCGTGCAACCACGACTTAAATCGTTAACTGGCTTATTGAAATTCAGCATTATTGGCCCGATTGCGCTAAAATTGCCTAAATTTGCGACCAATTTATATCCAATATTTCCTGCATTTAAGTCTGGGAATACTAGAACATTCGCTCTTCCTCCTACTTCACTCGTAATTCCCTTTTTCTTAGCGGTCGTCAAATTTAGTGCGGTGTCCGCTTGCATTTCGCCGTCCACCTTAAATTTAGAAGCCTTGGCAATTTCGGTAGCATTTGCAACCTTATCTACCAAATCACTTTTTGCACTTCCATGCGTTGAATAACTAAGAAGCGCAACTTTCGGCTCTATCCCCAACACATCTTGCATAAATTCGGCGCTGGATATTGCAATCTCTCCCAATTCTTCACTAGTAGGATTAACATTTAGCGATATATCGGCAAAGACTTTCGGTTCACTATCCTTTCTTACCATTAACATAGCACCAACAACTATTGACTTATTCGCTTTCGTCTTAATGGTCTGTAATGCTGGGCGAAGAGTATCTGCTGTCGTCCATTTTGCGCCCGCCACCAAACCGTCCGCAATATTATTTTTAAGCAACATACACGAAAAATATGCGGGATTTTTTATAAGTTCGTCCGCCTGCTCGCTGGTCATTCCCTTATGTTTCCTTAACTGATAAAGGCGTTTAGATAGCGATGATATTCCACTATAATTTTCAATGTCGATTATTGTACATAGTTCGCTGTTCTGTAAAATTGGCGGAAATTCTTCCCGTTTACCTAGTACTATTATTTTGGACAATTTCTTCTTAACTATGATTTCGCACGCGCGCATAACTCGTTCGTCTAAATTAGCCTCTGGCAAAACTATAGTTGCGTCTATATCTTTAGCGCGTTTTTTTAGTTCGTTTAGTATCTTCATCTTTTATCCCCAGTAATTCTTTAATTTCTTTTAAATGTGCCTTTGCCGCCCTTTCTCCATATTTAATAGATTTCTCGGCTGTAACTCTACTAAAATCTGTTTGGCTGACATGTGGTTGAGTAACTTCAATTCGTAAATCCGCATTTTTCGGCTTATAACTTACTATAGTTTGAGTCATAAGCGTAATTGAATTAATCAACGTTTGTATGATTTTATATTTCGATTTATCTAATTGTTTGCTATATTCTCCTATCGGGTCAATCGATATAATTACAGCGTCTGGCAAATGCTTACGCGCGACATCTTCCGGAAGATTATTGAGCAATCCGCCGTCAACATAATAATGCTCGCCGATTTTAACTCGTGGGAACAGGCTTGGTACTGATATGCTCGCCATAATTCCTTCTCTAAGCAATCCCGAGTCAAAATGCTTTTCACGCCCGGTTTCCAGTTCTGTAGCGACAGAAATAAACTTAATTTTAGTTTCATCAAAAGTCATATCGCCTATCTCGCGCTTAATTATTCGGCGAACTCGTCCTGTATCAAGAATATTATCTTTAAAAAGGGCATTTATTAGATTCACTATACCTAGATAATTAAAACTCAATGCAAGTTTTTCTAATTCTTTTACCTTTTTGCCCGCTGAATACATTCCACCGACAAGTGCACCCATTGATGTCCCGACTATCATATCGGGAATTATTCCATTTGCTTCTAGCACTTTTAGTACGCCAATATGAGCAAACCCCTTTGATGAACCACCACCCAAAACAAGAACAAACTTCTTCTTTTTCATAAACACCTTCTCAAATTAATATAATTATATATGATTGTCCGTAATAAATCAAACAAAAATTCAAAATTATCTCGCAGTATTTTCATTTTTTTATTATTTGCGGTTTGCTTAATTTTTATAACTAACCCTAGTGCCTATTCTCGCTCATGTCTAGACGCGATAACTGTTTGGGCATTGAATGTGCTTCCTGTATTATTTCCTTTCTTTATTTTTACTAGGTTAATTGTCAATCTCGTAAACATTAAGCCCAATTTCATGGACAAGTTCTTTAAGAAGGTTTACCACACGCCTAGCCCTAGTTTTTTAGTGTATGTTCTTTCTATAATCTCTGGTTATCCAATGGGAGCAAAATTGATTTGTACTCTTTATGAGAATAATTCAATAGACAAAGAAAGCGCAAGTAAAATGCTATCATTTTGCTCTGTCAGTGGACCTATGTTTATCATTGGAACGGTTGGAGTTGGCTTTTTAAATAGTTATTTTGCGGGAGTAATTATACTTATAGCAAATATCATTGCAAGTTTACTAAACGGGCTTATTTACCGCGGAAAATCGGCTCAAACTTCGACTGAATTTAAATATGAAAGCAAAAGAAAAATGGATATATTGTCTAGTTCTGTTTATGACTCGCTTGTTTCTATTTTAATGGTTGGCGCGTACATTGTATTAAGCTTTTTAATCATTGATGTATTTAATAACTTAGGGGTTTTCAATTTTCTTGCTAACACTATATATAGTGTATCTAATTTAAATAATAGCCATGATATTGTTGCATCTACTTTAATCGGCACGGTTGAAATGACGCGTGGAATTTTGGAAATTTCTAACACTCAAGCAAGTTTAAAACTAATGACTATAATTTCTAGTACGCTAATATCTTTCGGTGGAGTCAGTATAATTTTGCAATCTCTATCCTTTTTAGAAAAACTAAAAATGAGTGCGGGTCATATGATTTTACAAAAGTTTACACAAGCGATAATTTGCCTTATTATAACAATTATATTATCCTATATTTTCTTATAACTATCAAATCACATCTAATTATAAGGGATTTATTTAGAACAAAAAACAAACGACTATTTTTAAGAACTCTTAAAATATTTTGCCATAAAGTTTTAGACATGACCAGATATTATATCTTAAAATTTAGTTAATGATTGAAATTACACAACTAAAGATTTTTAGAAATAAAATATTTGAAATACTCTCTTGATTTTTAAAATTAATATTAATTTAATTGACTTTTAATATTTCTTTTAGATAAAATAATTATGAGGTAAATTATGCAGACAAAACGATATGAATATCATTATAAAGATGTCCCTGCTATTAAAAAGGATATTGCTGTTAGAGTTGTTTTCGCGCTACTATTCTTCGCTATTTTCTTTTGGCAAATAACTTCAACTTTAATAAATTTCCGTAATAATGGCGGACTTTCTACTATTGAACTTACCATGTCTATTTATGTATTGCTTATGTCTGCTGTCATGGGTCTAATCGCTCTACTTTACGCGAACAAAGATTTGAAAATCCTTAATCAAATTCATAGGCGTGGCAAGGCTGTCCGCCCTATGACCCCCATTTTTAAAATAGATAAAACCAGTTTTGCGCGTCTATATTCTGTAATTAATTTCATTATTACTATCGCCATGATTGCAGTGCTCGCATGCGGAATTACTATGTTTGTACTTGAACTTGTCTATTATTCAACAATTTCATACTATCTCCCATTGCTCGTCCTTCTCTCCCTATGCGGGTTAAACAGTGTGTACCATATTAGGAATGAGATGAAGATTATGAAAAATGTTCAGGAGTTTAGTAGAGCATATTAAATTGATTAGGGCATTTATTGTCCTTTTTTATTAATTTTTTATGTATCAATTAGTTTTAATTTATATTAGTTTTAATTAGTGTATAATAATATTATTCGATTTTTAAGAAAACACTATTTATCGTATTTTTAATTTTTGTTATCTTTATATAAAATTTCAGTTTGAATTAAGTAAATCATTCAATATATAAAAAAATTTTTAAAATCAACAAATTTTTAATTTTGTGTTGTTAAGATTTTAAAATCAATCCGCTATAATGTAGTCGTATCAAAAAGGAGGTAAATTATGGATACAGATAAAATTTATGCGGAACATATCGCAAACGAATATTCTAAAAAGGAAACAACTAAGGTTAAACAATTAAAGAAATTGGACGCTAAGGCTAAACTACCTGCTAACATCTTCGGCTACACTTTCGGTATTGTTAGCGCACTTGTACTTGGCGCTGGAATGTGCTTAGCAATGGGTGTTATTGGCTCTGGAGTTGGCGCTTTTATCGCAGGTATAGTTGTTGGTGTCGTTGGAATTATCGGTTGCGCAATTAACTACCCAATATTCAAAAAAATTAAAGAAAATGGTAAAAATAAATATGGTTCGGATATTATCCGTCTTGCAATCGAAATCACTGAAAACAACGACTAATACTAATAATTAGGAGAAAATTATGAACAAAAATGAGAGCAAATATTTTAATACCGCATTGCTTATGAATCAAGCGCTTATCGAACTTTTAAATAAGAAAGACTATGAATTCATCACGGTTAAAGAACTTTGTGAAAAGGCAGGAGTAAATCGCTCCACTTTCTATCTGCACTACTCCACTATGGACGATTTGCTAGAAGAGAGTTTGGAGAATATCAATAAAAAATTCGTCGCATATTTTGACGAAAACTCGACTAAATTTATAGATAAACTTAGTTCGTGTTCAAATGATGAATTGATTTTAATTACTCCTAAATATTTGCGCCCATATTTGAATTTTATTAAAGAAAACAAAGTTATTCATTTAGTTGCAGTTAAGCATGGATATGTCATGAATTCGTTTAAGCAATTTAACACATTAAATAAAAACATTTTTAAGCCGATTTTTAAGCGATTTAATATCGCAGAAAAGGACGGCGAATACATGATTGCTTACTATCTCAACGGGATAACCGCTATTATAAATGAATGGATAAAAAATAACTGCACGGACGAAATAGAATATATTGAGAAGATGATTTTAAAGTGCGTTCGCCCGAGTTTTAACTAATTGAATTTGTCTGTTTTAAAATTTCCTTACCATAACAAAAAATCGCTCTATTTATTGTTTTTAGGAGCGGTTTTTTTATAACTAATTATCTATTATTTTACTATAAACATATTCATATATATTTGCTGCGAGTTCGCGCCAACGCTTACAAGCAGTGGTTGCATTATGACGCGTATCCGATTTTATAGACAGCGAGAAAATTGATTCAGTCGTGAGTGGCTCTAAGATATTTAGTTCCACTGTATAACTGCCGTCTTCGTTCTTGTACGATTTCGCAACATATTCCTGATTTCGTTTAAATTGCATCTTATTTTCTTGCGCAAAGACGGAAATTTTTTCTCTAAGGCTCGCTGGAATACGGGTATAGAACTGGCTTAGGCACTCTCTGCCCGCAACTGTTATGTTATATCTGTTTTCGTTGTTGTCCGTGTTGGGTTTATATACAAATTTGGAAGCGAGAAGTTGAGAAAGTAAATCTTTACAATCCATCCAGTTTACCCAGTTGTTTTGGCTCGAGCATATCTCCAATATTGAATTCTCAGTAAGCGGAATTTCCATTTTGTCGAGCACATAAAGAAGTATTAATTTATTGACAGTATTATCAGGTACGAAATCCATATTATTTTCCCATTCCTTTCAGTGTATAATTATATACCATTTTCGACAAAAACACAACTTTTTTTTAAAATGTGACAAATAACTTGCGCATAAATTTTCAATTTGATATAATATTTACAACTTTCAAAGGGGGAAATTATGCCACAAATCGCTGAATTAATTCCTTTTAACACCGCGTGTGATGAATTCGTTGCGGGTAAATATATACTTGCGGATATAAAAATCGCGTCCATTCTTAGAATTATCGCGGACGACGAGAAACTTCGAGATATTATTTCGTCCTGCTTGGAAAACTATGATTTCAATTCTCGCTTTACGCACTCAATTCATGCTAAGGGAAATGGTTATACTCTCGATGTGCCTACTAACGAGAAAGAATTAATTGCGTTCGTGTTCTCTCTACTCTATCGACTCGACAATAAGGAGATAAATTTTTACGACTTCATTTCGCAATTCTATAAAAACGATGACGATATTCCAGGGAAGGAGTTTTATAATTTCGCTAACGCAATTATCATTCCTTTTAAATCTGCGGTCAACTCGCTCTACTCTAAACGCCACATTATAGTTGAGGCAGATGATTATCAAAAAAACTATTACAACAAAATCATGACAACCGTGAAACTCATTGCGAAAAATATTGATAACTATAAACTCAAAATGAACGAAAAAGAAGAGTTTACCATGCTACTTAACTCGCTATATATCGCGAGCGAACATAATGACAAAAAAATGGTATTTTCGCTCATGATTGCTCTCGACTACTTCTCGCGCGTCAACAAAAGAACGAAGCCAGCCTATCTCTCACTTGAAGAGTGCTTCACTTAGGATACGACAGTATCCTTTTTTATTTACAAAAATATATGCTAGATTAATAGATTAAAAAAATTTAATAGTTATATTATTTAAAAACGAAATTCATCATCTATTTGTTCGCATAAAGGAGTTTGTCTTGCTGTTTCTTGAAAAAATTTAAAATCGATTAAATTTTTGTAGATATTTATACTTTTAAATCCTTTTCTTTCTAAATATTCCTTGCTTGTATCTTTAAATGCAGGGCAAGGCAAAACC
>CASFFG010000002.1 GCA_949293905.1 uncultured Christensenella sp.
GCAAACAATTTAGATAAAAAAGATTTAGGTTTTTCAAATTCCACAAAAGAAGAAATGGTAAATGTTTATAGAACTATTTACACAACAGAAGATGAAAAAAAGTATGGTGTTGTGATATTTAAAATAAAAGTCATTTCTTAAAAACATTATCTGGTGTGAGATTATTTATATCTCCACCTTTTTTAATGTAATAAATTAAGTAATTGCTTAAAGTTTCGCCAACACTTTTGGTCACTGACGGATAAAATTTGGCTTGTCCTTTTCTTTCTATATTTGTTTTAAGATTTATGTTTTGTATGTTTTTTGCATATTTTATTTTCTTCATTTTTACTCCTATAATTTATTTTTTATTTTTTAAGTATCTTTCATCACAAACACATACCACAAACTTTTTCATAAGTCCAGCACAAACCTGAAAGTTTTTAATATTTCCAGACTGCAGAAAAACCAGCGAGACAAGGCTCGGAAAATATTATAAAGCAGGAGTTTAGTTTCCCTAAATGACTGTTTTGGGATATTTTACAGTTAACGCAGTAAATAAATTTGTTTACAAATTTATGGTCGCGAAGTCTTTCTGCTGTCTGGCTTTTGATGTGAAAAAACACTCTTTGGGGTTAGTTTCTTTAAATCTCTCTTCTCTCTTAAGCCTACCAATAATTTCTCCACCAATCTTGAAACCGCCTCGGCGTAGGCCTCTTCATCAATCTCTATATTTGGTTCATTCAAAACCTTTTTTGAAATTCTATCAATCACAATCACATTGTTTAAATTTTGTTCATTCATAATTATTCTCCTCATCGCAATTAGAGAGGCAATGAGTTAAATAATTTTTTGTTTAAAGGTTTCATTTCTTCTTGTTTTAAATAGTAACCCCAAAAACTATTACCTGCTAAACTTTTTAGATTAGTGAAAAGCCGACTTGAAATTAAAAAAAATTTCATAAGTTTATAATTTCTAACCGCAAATAGCCTTAAGTGGGGTTCCCACTTCTCGGCTAAACATGGTGGCGCAAAGTGCGTCAGTATAGTTAGGTGGTGCGTCAAAATATGCCCTTATTTTCTTGGCTTTTAGGCAAATTTTCAGCACTTTGAGCCACCTCTTTTCCTGCTTCCATTAATTTTAACAATTTATTTACCTATTCTCTCCAATTTCCAACTCAAATTACCATACTAATTGCTCATCCTATTTCCATTGAACACCTCCATTTATATTTGCCCTTCCTATGCTCTACAACCCTTAATACAACCATTCACCTTCTAGTTACTTTGCACGCATTTTCTCAAAACAAAACCACCCGTTTAGTTATTCAAATGAAGGCAAAAATAATAACCTTTTTTAACTCAAATAAAAAAATGCCTCTCTATATAAGGCACTCTTGTTGCATAAAAATCCCCCAATTTCAACCAAAATCAACCCCTTTTATACATCTCCGCCACCATTCTTCAACACACTTTTCAATCACCCAAAACCTATCAAACCCTTATTTTATAAGTCTTTTCATCGTCCCCATAAAATTATTTCAACTTTTTATTCCCACCATCCCTCTTTCCCGCATTTTGTTGCACAAAAAAAGCCCACACCTCGCAGTGTGACCAATTCCTTTTCCCTTTCCTTTTATCTCAAAAAGAGAGGCAATGAGTATTTATTTAATTTTAAAAACATTGTTAAATGACTTGCAATATCTTTCAAACAGAGTTAAAACACACTCAACACTTGGAGGGCTTATGAAAAATGAAACTCCTATAGAATTTATAAAAGAAAAATACTATGAACAAAAAATGTCAGCTGAATATGAACTTCAACTGACAAAAATTATAGAACTTGAAAACAAATTCACCAACAAAAGAAAAGTGGCGTGAATACTTTAATCTCGACCTAGCAGTAGGTAAACTGCATTCTATTGAAATTGAGCAAATAATTATTTTTTGTTATAAAATTTATAATCAATTATTTAGAACAGATAAATATAATTAAGTTAATTTACTAGTCAAAATTATAATATCTTTTAATAGTTTTAAATCAACTATTAGTCCTTTATTTTTTAATAAATCAATTCTATTGTCATATAATCTCTTAATTGCAGCTGCTTTTTCTGAATCAACAGCATGATGCAACAATCTATGACAATGCGGACATAAGCAAACATAGTTTTCGATTACTTCTATTGAATTAACGAACTCATTACTAAACTCTCTAGGAATAAACTGATGGACTTCTAAATATGGTCTATTTTCCGATTTATCTGTAAAATATCTACAACTTTCGATATCAACTCCATCCAATTCACACCTATAATTACATCTCTTTTTTGCCATATCTTTTAATACAGAGCTAACAGCTTCCAATTCAGTTTTTGTCTTGGTCGTAGTATTATCAATTTTACCAATATTTTCAACTTCCTGCACACTTTTTCTTTGTCTAGGAAAATAGTCTTTTAATATATCTTCTTCGATTTTTCCAATTAAGCAAAAATATATTTGTTCGTAAATATCTTTATTGTCTACGATAAATTTAATAATTTTTTTAGAATCTACTTCTTGACTATAACTATTTACAACTTCTAATATTTTTTGATAAATATCAATATAGTCTGAACTTTCATCTATAAATGTTTTCAATTTCATAGTTAAATAAACAATTTCAACATCTTCCATAAACATATTGTAATCATAATTCCCTTGTGGTCTGTATTTAGAAGATAATGCATCTTTATACTGACCACTTGTCAAATTACTTCTTACATAATCAGCAATATTAGATAATCCTTTATAATTAAATTCGTTTCTAATTAAATTTAAAAACTTAATATCATGATAAAAAGAAACCATCCAAAACAACTTATAATCAAATATATTCAATTTATTTTTACAATTCTTTAAAATATTTAAACATTCCTCTTCTATTTCGTTATCCGTAAACCCTATTTTATATAGTATATCTAAAATAAAATCCGTTCTTTTTATCACATAGTTAGGGCATAAATCAAAATAACCATCCAAAATCGTAAAGTAACTTATGATCTTTTTTTCATAATCATTGTAACTATCATTATTGCAAATATCCAATATAGCCTGACCTTTTGCAGTTATTTCATAAATAGAATCTGTCTTTTTCCTAAATAATTTAGATTGTCTCATAGGAACAGTATAGATTTTAGCTTGTATCTGATTATATCTTGCATTAACTTCCCACTCTTCTCTAGACAATCCATTGCATTTATTAAATTCATAAACACCATTAAAAAATGATTTTAAATATCTGAAATTTGTGCTTTTAAATTTAAAAATTCTACCATATCTATTCTCTGCACAATAAGCATAATCCTTAAACCATTCAGAATCTTTATTTTTTCTATATAAATATCCAATAGTTCCATTATTTCACCTCACAAATATATAATAGTTCTTTATGCCCTTTTAAATCTGTTTTTCCAGCATTAAAATATTTATATTCTTTTTCTTTTATGGTTACTTTTCCCTTTTGTTTTAAGATTTCAATAATATCTTCTTCTGAAATTGTATTATTTGAAGATGTGCTTTTCGCATCATATGTATTATTATAGGAAACAACTATTAACTTACATTTTATATCTTCTATTAGTTGTTTAAATAATTTTTTTGCCGTTTTTGCTCTACAATATCCACTTTTCAATTCATTTCTTTTAAACTTCATAGATCTCCCTTCAAATTCAGTGGGTTTATTCCATCTAGCTAAATTTTCTAAAACATGATAGAAATTAATATATTGACGAGCATTGTAGGCGGATCAATGTATGCAATATCTGATTCGATCTTTTTAACTAACTCATTAGCATCTTCGTTATAAATATCAGCAGGTATTATATCTTTATTAAGATCAAGTAGTTTAAGCTCTACACCTTTTTCTTCAGGTTCTCTATTTAAATATGATTCAAAATGTCCAACAGTATTTGCGATCTTATCAGTCGCATACATTAAACTTGTTAAGATGTAAAAATATTCTCTTTTACTTAATTTATCCTTTATTCCTTCAATATATTCTCTAATATATCCAATTTTTTTTGCATCATTTAATGAAAAATATTTACCAGAATATATTTCTGAAAAATAGTTATTATCTAATTTACTCGCATCTAATTTATTTAGTTTATTAATTATTTTCTTTAACTTTGCTTCATCATATTTACTTTCTCCTAAAAATGCTTCATAAGCAATTTTATTTGAATACAAATTATCATTTACAATTGTTTTATAACCTTTATCTGCAAAATAATTTGCTACAACACCTGTGCCTGCAAACACATCAAAAAAGATATTGTCACTATTATACCCCATATCTTTAACATTTTTATAAATAAATTCAAGGAGCTTTGTTTTGCTACCTATATATCTTCTGTTATTTATTTCCATTTTTATCCTTCCACGTAACAATTATTTCATCTTCTTTGCCTTCTCTATTTTTCTTATTATAACTCGCGCTACTATAAGAATATTTCATATGATGAATTTCTATATTCCCATAATTTTTTTTGTCCAATAATACAAAGGCTCATTAATTGAACCTTTTTTACTTAAAACATTTGACAAAATAAACTTTTTGTTATTCACAATTAATTCGTCCATCAGGTTTAGTAATCTATGTTCACAAAGGTTGTTCCATCTGTTTGATTCATTATAGGTAGCATTTGTAATAAGATAAGGAGGATCCATATATATGAAATCTGCATCATTTAAAATTTGTTTTACTTTTTTAGAATCAAAGTCAGCACAAATATAATGGGTTTTTAAATTTTTTACTTTATTTAAATATTTTCTTAATTTATTTACATTAGTATAATTAAAGTCTGTTTTACCAACAGGTAAGTTAAACTCGCCTTTTGCATTAAACCTTAAATCATTGTTAAATCCATATAATAGAAGAGTATATAGCATTGTAAATGCATATTCTGAATTTTTATTATCTAATGAATTATAATCATTTCTTAATTTATAAAAACCATTATAATTGTAAGCTTTTAATCCATTATTTTTATTTTTTTCATTAATTATATCTTTATAATATTTAAAACCGTTTCTATACGAATTAGAAAGTCCATACTTTTCGATAATAGTTTCTATCTTTGAAACCAAGTCTTCAAATTTTTGTTTTTTAAAAAACTTTAATAGACCAATAACCATAGGATCATTATCTATAAAATAAACTTCACTGCACTCTGTATTAAGTCCTACCGTTGCCCCACCGCAAAATAAGTCGACCATGATTTTAATATCCTTAGGGAAATAAGGTTTCATTTGATTTAATAATCTAAATTTATTTCCTGTATAATTTAATGGCGTTTTTATATTTTCAATCATTTTTTCATCTCCTTCTCATCTTGGGCAACAATTTTCTTAAAAGCATCAATAACATATTGATTTAAACTACGCTCATTTTTTACTGAAATTAAACGCATTTTTTTATGTAAATCTGGAGACATTCTTATTAATAATGTTTTTTGTTTCTGTGGTTTCATAGTATATCCTTTATGATATCATAATATCTTGATATAATGATATCATATAAAATAAAAAAAGTAAAGCGTTTTACGCTTTACAATTATAAAAAATTAATTATAGATCTACTGTTAATAGCACTAGGCCAATTTAAATATTTTTTATTAGATATACTTAAAAAGTATAAACAAAGTTCTTAATCTATGACCTATAGAACTTCTACTGCGCATTTATTACCATCTCTTATATTGAAATTAACCCCAATAAACATCCATTTCAATTATTTTGTTATTCACTGTAAGTTATTATATTATTCACTTTCTTCTAATAATAATCTTATAGTCTGATCCAATGTGTTGCCTTCATCATCCTTCCATTGTATCCATCCATTATTACTTCCACCATATACGAAATTACTTGTCGACGATATAGAGTTGAACATTATATTTTGATTAAGTAAATATACTCCACTTTCTTCTACGACTGTTCCTTCTTCAATTAATTCATTTATCTTTTCTTCTGATGAGGCATCTCTATTATTGCAGATTCTCAATTTACTACCTGCGAGCAACTCAACTTCTTTGCTTTGATATATTAGTGCCTTGGCTACTATATCTCCTTTCTGAAAATATATAGTAAAAGAATTGGTCTCTTCATAGTTGTTGGAACTTGTAAAATATGGAAATATTTTTATAAATTTATTAATTAGATCTCTAGTTCTATCATTTATTTCCTTTTTCGTCCATTCCTTTTTATCAAGAATGTCTTTGGAAAGATTGATTTTTCCAACTCTTTCAAGTTCTTTTTTCTTTGTATTAAAATCTTGATTGCCTATTTTTGAATTAGTACCTTTGTCTGCAAGCGTTAAATTACCTATTAAATTGACCAGGTTTTCATATTGATCAGGCTTAACACCACAACAATATAACCAATAATTTGTAGGCGTTTGAGGCATTACATGTTCAACAGTTAAATTTTTAAAGTTGGTTTCAATTGGACTTTCCATTTCAAAAACTTCAAAAAATGTTCTGGTGTGAGACAGTATATAAGCATTCTTTTTAGACAAATAATCACTTAACTCAGCATCTGTTGGCATATAACTAGATTTATTTTTATTATTGTTTACTAAATAGAATTTTAACACATCTTCTAATTTGTTAAATTTTCCATTACAAGTGTTAACAACAGATTTTAATATCGTTGGAAATAACCTAGTAATAGAACTTGTGTCCAAATTACACATATGTCTTCTTATTAAATAAGAATTAACTAAATTTATGCAAGCTGATAACTGATCAACAGATATTAATTCATTGTTGTACCACATCAATAATTCCATAAGTAAAGGAGCTGGCATATTAGATTTTATTTTCTTTAATATTGAAATGGCTTTTTCAGCTCCTGAAACAGTTCCTTTTAAATATAATTGATTAAAACATTTTGAATAAGCAACTATTTCATTCAAAACAATTTCTTCTGTTTGGTTTATTACTTCTCTATTCCAAAGCTCTATAAATTTTTCATACAAATCATTTTTGTTCACTAGGTCATAGTTCTTTATTGTTACATAAAATCTAAAAAACTCCTCTAATTTACTTGCATCATTTTCTAAATTATTTTCAATTACTTTCCAATAATTTGTAAAATATTTTGTTTGGACTTGATCTGTCTTGTTCATTAAAATATAATTTCTTATCAAATCAGAAGCCTTTAGTGTTTCTCCCGTAGAATTGATACTCTCAAAAATTTGTTGTGCGTTATCATCTTTGTCCAATTGAATATATACGACATATAACTTATCAACTGCTTTAATAATGTCTTCAATTGAATAGTCTTTTAACCACGTCTCAACTTGTTTGAATAGTAAATTATAATTTTGAAATATTAGTGACGATTTATCCAAATGATCAACATCTTTATCCACTATTTTTTTAAATTCAAAATCATTATTTACCAATGGCTTTAACCTTAGCTTATAATCCCCTTCGGCATTGACATTTTCCAAATACTGAGACCTCAATGCTTTTGCTTTTTGAGTATCTCCTCTTTTTTCTAAAATATCCCTAATTGCATATAGTAACAAGAAAATAGTTGTTAATCTTTGTTGCCCGTCTACTATCGACCACTCTCTTTGATTAAATACTTCGCTGGTTATGACATAAACAATACTACCAATAAAATGGCTTTGAGTCTTACCAGTTAATAAATCATTAATATCCTGAATTAACTTATTAACGTGTTTCTTCCTCCAAGTATAATTTCTTTGATACACAGGAATCACGTATTGCACTCCTTGAGTACTTGCTATAAACTCATTTAACAGTTTTTTTGCGTCTGCTTTCATAATATTCTCCTATATTTATAATATAACATAAATTTGAGTTTTTTATCTCAATTTTATTTGCTTCCCATTTTTATCTATATACAAAATCTCATAAAATTTTTCTATTTTCTTTTCTTTAATATAATTATCAAAACTCTTAATCATCTCTTTTATCTCATCTGGAATGTATTCTATATGTATATAGAGATCGTTAATAGTCCTACTGAATGCAACATATGCTATACGAGTAAATTCGGTTTCTAAATATTGATTGTCATCAATAATCTTAGGATTTGTAAGAACTTTAACTATTCCACCCAGTTCTGATTCTTCTCTTAAAGGTTCTAAATTTACAAAGACTTTATTATACTCCTTACCTTTTGTTCTGTGTATAGTTACATATTTGCTATCGTTTGTAAATATTTCATTTACCATTATCTTTAATGTGGATAGCTCAAGTTTATATAAATTATCTGTAAATCCATTAATGTAGTTCTCATCCCCTAATTTAGGTAATTCTAATTCTACTATTTTATTTAATTCAATAGAATCCAGAGTTTCTTTTAATTTTGAAATTATGTAATAGTAACTATCGTCATCTTTAAATGATATTACAAGATTTATGAACTTTATTAACTCACGATATTCTTGTGTATTATGTCTTTTTGCTGTTTTGTCAAACAGATCGATTTTAAATAATTTGCTAGCCTCATAAACAATTCTTGCAAAATCCCCTTTCTCCACAGCCTCTTTTATTTTTACTATTAACCTAATTTGAGAGATCCAATTAATATTGTCTTTTTCAAAATCTTTAATTAAATCCCTGTCAAGTATGTATCTATAATAGTTATGTATTTTTTTTAAACAACTGTTTTGAATTAAAGAAATACTAGAAACATATTTAAATGCATCTGCCCACCTTCTACATAAGACAATTGTATCTTCACCTATCGTTGATAGCACATCAATATCATCATTCTCTGTTATTACAAATTTTACTTTACTTTCGTTGTGAATATTTGTAATACATTGCTGTTCATTTAAATCGTCATCCGTCTTTCTTACATAATTTAAAAAATTAACAATATTTTTATTTGATCTTCTATTCCCATCAATAACAAATTTTTTACAATGTTTTATTGATGTATCAAACTCTTTGAATTCTTTATATACAGCCCCTTGAAAGCCATAAATTGATTGTGCGACATCTCCAACTACTCCAATAGAGACATTTTTATTGGATGAAATTATCTTAATCATTTCATTTTGTATTGGGTTTGTATCTTGATATTCATCAATAAGAATATAAGGAAAATGATATTGGATATCGTAACTTATAAATTTAAAATTCTTTAATAGTACATAACTAAAATATAATATTTCGTCAAAATCTAGGACTCCCTCTTCTTTCCAGATGGCAGTTTTTAATTTTAAAGCTTCTTCATCAGAAAGATTTAAACTATTTATAATTCGGGGTTCATTGTTTAGCGCTTGAAAAGGATACGTATTAATTTCCTTTAGATCGATAACATATTCACTTAATTTTTTCTTTGTAACATCCGCAGCAATCTCTAGCTGATATTTTTCTTTCAACAATTCAATAAACTCTGATTTTTTTAATTTTGTAAGTAGTCCAAACCCCTCTGGCCTTGGGTACATGTTCATTTCACGAGGAATTTCACAGTTATAAACTTGCTTTATAACTGCCTTTAATTGCGCTTGATATGGTTTTATCACATACTCATACAAAAATGAATGTATAGTGGAAACTTCTACATATTTTTTATAATCACCCAACCTTCGTTTAATTTCATCAACCGCTACATTCGTATATGTTATACAAAGTATTTTTCTATTACTATTTCCTTTAAGTTTTAAACTGTTTTTTATTGTTTCTATTATATTTTTTATTAAAAAATATGTTTTACCTGCACCTGGCCCAGCAAAAACCTTAAAATTAAAATCATCTTTATAAAATTCAATTATTGTATCTGATGCTATTCTATTATCCATTTAATTTCCTTAGTTAAATATTCTGGTTCTTTAATTATACCATTTTTTAATAAATCAAGTATATCTAGGCAAAAATTACCCTTTTTATTTTTTACATATCTATAAAACAAATTAGTAAAAAATAACATTTCTATAACTTTTTTATTATCGCCTTGCGCATCTTTGTAACTTAGCCAATATTTATCTAACTCTTTCTTTATAACACGACTTGTTTTGTTATCGCTAATTTCTGTCTCGCATTTATTAAACCAAACTTCTATAGATTGTTTATCTAACAATTTTTCACAAGCCTTAGGAAGAGCCAATGACATTAAAATTTTAAAGTTGTTTTCATCTTGATAATTTTCTATAAACAATTCCTTTTCAAATGTTGATCCATATTTGGTTTGTTCTGAAACTCTAACTCTATCATTGCAGTACTTAAATATATATGAGATATGTTTTGTCTGTTCTAAATAAGTTTTTTTATCTATCAGAACTCCATTTGTCTCATCAAATATGTCATAATCTTTATCCGTAACACACAATATCTTTTTGTTAGTAAAAAATATCAAAGGTAAAAAGTGATTAAAATTTATTCCTGCGACCTCTATAACTTTCACATGCCTATCCACCAACTCTTCATGTAAATATGGTAAAACTAATTTCTCAGATAACCCTTCTACTAATATAATTTTATCAGAAAATAAAATATCACTTCTAGTTATATCTAAAAATTTTCTTAAATGCTTTTTAGACCTTTCTAGTATTGCTGTTAAATCTTCTTTTATTTTATTTTCTTCAAGTCCTTCATCTTTTGCAATTTCTTTTATATCCAAAATCTGGCTAACTTTATTAATATCAAAATTATCCGACAATCTAGAGGCCGTTACATTTCCTAATTCAGTATCATAGTTTAATATAATTATTTTACTCATATCAACACTTGCGGAAATATTTGGTGAGTGTGTTGAAATTAAAATTTGATTTTTTATGCTTCTATCAGAATCCTCAGTTTTAATTGTTTCCAAAGAATTTAAATATTTCAACAATTTATATTGCATATTTGGATGCAAATGAGCCTCTGGTTCTTCTATCATAAGAATATTATAATCATTATCTTTTTTCTGTTTAATTAAATTTCTTATATAAATTAAATTATTGTAACCCAAACCGTTGCTATGCAATGGTAAATCAAATAATTGTTTTTCATTTATCAAGTTATATTTAAAAAATGACGCTAAATCTTTATCAAACACAAAATCAGAATTAAAATTATTCTTACCATCAGTTATTCCTATTTTATCCTGATCTTTATTGATATCATCATTAATATCTTTACTAACATTTATTAATTTTTCTCTTAATAATGTAGTAATTTCTTGCTGTATTTGTACTTCCGGTATTTCATTCTCTTTTATTTTGCTATTGACATAACTTTTTGAACGTTCCTCAATATCGTCAATAATTCTATTTGCAGGAATAGTATCAACTTCAAAGATATCAATCCTGAACAACTTCATCTGCTAAAGCCTTGTAATAGTTCCATGAATATTTTTTCTCATATCTTTTCAGAACATTAAAAAATTTTTCATAGCAGGTTATGTCCTTCATCTCTATGAGATAATCATTCAAATAAGTTTTATCCAATTCATATTTTAATTTAACTTTTGCTTTTATTTTTATATTCCCAGAATCTAATTCTTGTAAATTAGCATCTTTATTATAAATTATAAAAGGCTTTAATTTGGATAATGCAGAATCTTCTGAATCATATGAAAATTCATGTTCTATTGTATAATCAATCTCTATTTCAGGAGGGTCTTTCTTAAATTCATTAAAATTGCTATATAAAACAAATTTATTAAAATGATCTATGTTGCTTTCCGGTCTTTTGTTAATATACCCCACACACTCCAATAAATTGCTCTTTCCTGAATTATTTGGTCCAACAATAACATTTAAACCTTCTGAAAATTGAACTTTCGTATCTAGATAATTTTTATAATTGTAAATTTGAACTTCATTTATATGCATCTTTCACCTTTTTTAATTAACTTATTAACATAAAAAACTCTACTCACTTTTTATATTTATCTTGTGCTACCAAATAAATATCAGTTAGACGGTCACACTCAATAAACAACTCTTGAATCCGCGATAATGGTAGAGTTTGAATTCATCCTCAAATATAAATGACCTATATTGTTTGCTAGAGACACCCTTTAAGCATAATTAACTACCATGCCACCATTACCATCTTGATATAAATAAATAATTTAAATTTTTTAATTAATCAAATCATCTCTTCAATGGTTTTAATTAGCTTTACTCTTTATCCTTTCTGGCTTTTCGGCATCACCAGGGATTATCCAGGTTTTGCCTTTAAGCTCTGCACCTTTTACCCTGCCTTGCTGGCAGTAGTTACGGACTGACCTCTCGCTTATATTCCACTTTTTAGCAATCTCGCTGGCTGTTAAAAATCCCATTACAATAATACCTCATTTTTAGTTCTATTCAAATTATAGCCAATATCGGCAAATAAGTCAACAAATTTACAAAATAAAAATTGCCGCTATCGGCAATTTTTATTTATCGCTATCTTCTTATACCTAACAATCTTTTTAATTGTTGTAGTTCTAAATCAATATTATGTATTATTATATTTTTTTCAGTTACATTATATTTAATTTTATTTAAACTTCTTAAACATTCATAAATAAAATTAAATTCATTAAACGAATAGTATCACTCACTTGGAACTATAATATTACTAATTAATTCAATCAAATATATATAAATTAAAATAATAGTATTAGATACTTCAATAAATTCATCATTTTTTAGTGACCTCATTGCAAGACTTACTTCTTCCATTGCATTGTAATCATCATCGCTATGAGCAATATATTTATCTCTCAATGTTTTTAATATTATTATAAAATCTTTCTTTTTATCTAGCCAGATCTCTACATCTTTTATAAATTTTTCAAAAAGGTTCTTATCATTTTCATCTTCAATTTTTTCTTTTATATCTTTCATAATTTTATCTATTGAAATTTTACTATTTAGTCTACAATCAATCAATTTACAAAGATCTAAGATTGCTTCATTATAAAAAATTAGAGTTATTCTTCTTGGAAAATTAGGAAAAACTCTACAATAAAACATATAAAAATTAAACTTGTCTGCCAAGTCATCAATCACATTAATTACATGACTAATCCATCTTGGACGCCTTTTTCTTTGGTTTAAATTTTTAATGATATTTGTCGACACTGTCTTTAATAGTCCAAGGCTTCTTAAACTGTGACCTGCTTCTATGAAATATTCCATAAACCACCTCTTTAATATTATAATATATAATTTCATTCAAATCAATCCATCTATTCCACATAAAACCCATAGGCGAACAAGTGCCTATATGTAATTATCTCAAGAGTTGGGATGTAGTCAATGAACTTGATGTGGTTTGAAAATTTTTGAATAATGAGTGTCGACTTTTTGTTTTGGGCTTCGGGTCTTCCCTTTTTCTTATTTCTGGTTTCAACCTTATCATTTACAGTTCCAGTTTTGCAAGTTTTGGTTTCAACCTCTCCTTTTTCAAGGTTGTCTTTTGTTATTTTTGCAAAAGGTTCGAATTCAGGTGCGTTTGCGCCATTTTCGAATTGACATTTTGAACCATATGGTTGAGCACTCTGAAGGAACCCTCTTGAGTTCGAATTTTTATTGGCAGGTTCGAATTTAGGTGCGCTTGCGCCATTTTCGAATTGACATTTCGAACCATAGGGGGGCATTTACAAAAAAACTAGCATAATATTGCTAGTTTTTAATTTGCCATTTTATTAACCAATAACCAATGGTACGATTATACCTGCGATGACGATTAAAAGGCAAACGAAATATAATACCTTCCAAACCATTTGTTTAGGACGCACATACTTCCATGCAAGAATAGAAACTATTACTATCATGATAGCAGTAGCAATACCTTGCAATACGCCAACCACAGTAGCACTAACTCCGCAAGCAGACAAAATCAAAGCAATAGCGTAAAGAACAGTCGTAGCAACTATTGTCCAAAAAGAAATCTTATTTAGGCTCCAAACTGAACTCCTAGAACTAGAAGATTTTGTAGTTGTAGTTTTTGTACTCTTTGTATTTTTTGTATTAGCCATACTCTTCTCCCTTATCAATTTTTTATAATTTTAATGAATAGAAAATTAAATGTCAAATATTTTTTAAAATTTTTCTCAAAAATTTTCTTTTTTTATTGATTTTTAATAATTTTTCTAAAATTTTCGTAAATATTATGGTCTTTTAATTGGATTTTAACTTTTAGGAACGTTATCGTTTCTACAATAATTCGTTTTCTAAATCGATTAAATCGTCTGTAATAATCACCTTATTCCAAATTTTAGAATCATTCTCATTAGTTTCGGTTGGGTTAATACATATAGTTTTCACTCCCGCCGTGTAGACATATTCATCATTTACGCTATTACCAACAAAACATATTTCTTCTGGTTTTAAATTTTTAGTTTTGCACAATTCTTCAACATACTTTGCCTTACCTTCATAGTCATATTTCGTGCCGACAATTTTTATGAGTTCTCCATTTTTACCAAACACAAAATCATTTGCACTAATTCTTTCAATGTAAACTAAACTATCGTGTAGCACGCTTTCTATCACATCAACTATATTTCCGCTAACAATATGAATCTTCTTCCCAGATTTGTACAAGTGCTCTATCAACTCGCGTGCATTTTTCATGAGTTCCACATTTCTAACGAGTTCGTCAAAAATGGTTTTATTAAAATTTCTTTTATTGAACGCCTTTAATGTCAGGTCGCACCATTCGGCGTGTGTAATTTTCTTTTCCATGAAAGATTTGTATAGAAAATAATAGTACGAATTTTTATCCGTACTATACTGGAGTCTATTCCAAATTTCGCGCCAAAAATTCCCTTTCTTTTTAGTTAGTGTCCCGTCAAAATCGAATATTATATACTTTATCATATTTATACCTGATACTTAATTTTAACGAGATTGAAATTAGTTGTCAATTATTTCGTTTCATTGACAACTTGGAGTATCGCATTAAAAACACCAAACGCATTAGGTATTCCAACATATGGCAAACATTGCATAATTATTGCGCATTGCTCCTCTAGGCTCGTACCTAATTTTAAGTTGCCTAGAACATGAGATTTCAGCGGACCAGTTTGACCGATTGCAGTTAAGATACATAGCACTAATTGCTCGCGAGTCTTTATATCTAAACCCTCTCTCGTGTAAAAATCTCCAAAACCTAACTCGGTTAAGAAATTCGATAACGTTTCTCCCATATTGTTTGGAAGTGGCTTATATCTTTCACTTATCTCGTTTCCGTAAATAGGATTTTGTATATTAAAGCCCTTTTCGTACCTATCCTTTTCAGTTACCGTTCCCGTGCTTTTTAGTGGCAACGCAATGCCCTTTTCTTTAAACACTGTGTTAATAACATCTATAGAATTTAATGTACGCGGGAAGCCTATAAATGGTGCGCATTGATAAATCGCTTCCCTTATTTCAATCGGTGTTGCCCCAACCTGCAAACATGCGTAGGTGTGTGACTTTAATTGTGGGAGCGCTTGTATACTCGACAAAACAGTAATCGTTATTATTTCGCGCATTTTATTTGTTAATGTCCCAACCTTACTTACTTCGCCAAAAATAAATTTTTACAATATATCCATAAATTCAGGGTCAGTAGGACTAGGTGTCCTAACAGAGCCGAAGAGTTCTAAAAACTGTTCATTACAAATTTTTTCTCTATCCATAATTCTCCTTACAATATATAATTGTGAATTTTTAAAAGTAAAATAAAATGTAGATTTTTTAAATTAAACTTTAATAAAAATTAATTAAAAATACAAAAAATTTTAAAAATTCTAATAAAAATGTTAAATTTTTAATGAAAAACGCGTAAATTTTTGAATTTTTTAAAAATTTTTATTAATTTTTGTCTTTATTATTAATTTAAATTTTTATTTCAGCGGATTACTATTTTTAATTTTGTTTAGATCTCAAAGTCATATCATTAATCCACAAACTTTTATTTCTTCTTTCTTATTTTTCCTGAGTTATTAACTCGGTTTGTTATTTTTTCTTTCTTATTTTAATTTTTTGTATTCTTCATCGCTTACTGGTTCGCACCAAACATTGCTAGTTTCAACTCCCGGAATTTCAATTGCAAGATGAGAGAACCAACCGTCCTTTGTTGCACCATGCCAATGTTTTACATTTGCTGGAATGTAAACTACATCTCCTTCACTAAGATATTGTGCAGGTTTACCAACTTCTTGATACCAGCCATGTCCACCAACGCAAATGAGCATTTGTCCACCACCAGACTTCGCTTTATGGATATGCCAATTATTCCTGCAACCTGGTTCAAAAGTCACATTAGCGATAAAAAGCGAATCTCCTGGTTTTGTTAGTGGATTGAGATACGACTGCCCGATAAAATATTGCTGATAAGCCGTGTTAGGTTGACCTAAACCGAACATTCCACCTTTCTTAATTTCATTATCTTTCATAATTTCCCCCTTTTATTAGATTTAGTTTATCACTTGGAGTCCGCTCCAAGTCAAATGTTTTTAATACATTTTTAAAAATTTTTAATTTTGAAAACTTAGGTTTTGGAAAATTTTACAATTTTGAAAACTTAGGTTTTGGAAAATTTTACAATTTTCTACAAAATTATTGCTTTTTCTTTTCTTTCAAATAGTAGACAAATTCATTATAATTTGTTAATATATACTAGATATTAAATTAGAGGAATTTTTTATGGGATTATTTTCTTACCTATTTGCGTCTGACAACAAGCGCAGTTTAAACAAAATCGAAAAAATCGTTAAAGTTATTGAGTCTAAGGCGGATATGTACGCCAACATGACTGACGACGAATTACAGGCTCAAACTCCTATCCTTAAAGATAGATTAAGTGCAGGAGAAACACTTGACCAAATTTTACCTGACGCTTTTGCTCTCGTTCGTGAAGCAAGCACGCGTGTCCTTGGTCAAAGACATTTCCATGTACAATTAATTGGTGGAATTGTTTTACATCAAGGCCGTATCGCTGAAATGCGCACTGGTGAAGGTAAAACGCTTACCGCTACAACCGCGGTTTATTTAAACGCATTGACTGGAAAAAATGTACATGTAATTACGGTAAACGAATATCTTGCTAAAACTCAAGCCGAACAAATGGGAAAACTATATAAGTTTTTAGGACTCACTATAGGGGTCACTCTTTCTGGGCAATCGCCAGAAGAAAAACACCACGCTTACGAGTGCGACATAACCTATGGCACAAATAATGAGTTTGGTTTTGATTATCTTCGCGACAATATGCAAGTTGACAATAAATATAAAGTTCAACGCGGGCATAATTTCTGTATAGTGGACGAGGTGGATTCAATTCTCATCGATGAGGCGCGTACTCCACTTATTATTTCAGGTCCGGGCGGGAAAACAAGCGAATTATATACTCTTGCGAACACTTTTGCAAAACGCTTAAAAGATGAAGATGTGGACATCGACATTAAGCGCAAGCAAATTCGTCTAACTGAATCGGGTGTAAATAAAGCAGAAACTTTCTTTAAATTAGAAAATCTAAGCGATATTAACAACCTTGAAATAAATCACCATATCAACAATGCACTCCGCGCAAATTACATCATGAAGCGCGATATAAACTACATCGTTAAAAATGACGAAATTTTAATTGTCGATGAATTCACTGGTCGTGTTATGTCTGGAAGAAGATATTCGGACGGATTGCACCAAGCGATTGAAGCAAAAGAAGGCGTTAAAATTAAAGACGAGAATAAGACTCTCGCTACCATCACGCTTCAAAACTACTTTAAGTTGTACTCAAAACTAAGCGGTATGACTGGTACTGCTAAGACAGAAGAGAGCGAATTCAATAAGATATATAATCTCGATGTCGTTACTATTCCTACTAACCTACCTGTTCAGCGAATTGACGAGCAAGACATGGTTTTCTATACCGAAGAAGCAAAATTAAAGGCGATTGTAGAAGAAATTAAATCTAAGTACGAAAAAGGTCAACCTATCCTTGTCGGTACAGCGTCTGTTGAAAAATCCGAGCGAATTAGTAAAGAAATTAAAAAATTAGGTATTCCGCACAATCTATTGAACGCAAAAAATCATGAATTGGAGAGCCAAATCGTTGCTCAATCTGGTCGTGTAGGTCAAGTTACTATTGCAACAAACATGGCAGGTCGTGGTACAGATATTTTGCTCGGCGGTAATCCTGAATTCTTAGCAAAACAAAAACTTATAAATGAAAATGTTGAACCGGCTGTCATTGAAAAAGTTACCACCTACAACTCCACTCTAACAGAAGAAGAGCAAGCAATAAAAGAAAAATTCGATAAATATTTTGCTGAATTTAAAGCTATTACGGACGAAGAAAAGAAGAAAGTTATCGAACTCGGTGGACTTCACATTTTGGGTACTGAGCGTCATGAATCTCGTCGAATAGATAATCAGTTGCGTGGTCGTGCTGGGCGTCAAGGCGACCCTGGTTCGAGCATATTCTTCATTTCATTTGAAGACGACCTCCCACAGCGCTTTGGCGAAGACAGAATGAAGAGTTGGTTCTCGCTTGCTTTCAAAGGCAACGAAGATATGCCACTTCAATCTAGAATACTAACAAAGTTCTTCGAAAGTGCGCAAAAGAAAGTCGAAGCGATGAATTTCAGCATACGAAAGAACTTGCTTGAATATGATGATGTTCTCAACAAACAACGACAAATCATATATGGAGAGCGCGATAAAGTGCTTGATGGCGTAGATATTCATGCTCAAATTCTAGAGATGATGAAAGAATATGTCTTTGATTTATGCTCGGCATATCTAGACGAAAATAAACCTAGTTATGAGTGGGAATTAGAGCCTGTAAATAAGGCGCTTGAAGATAAACTCCTTGATAAAGGTACTAACCTTATCACAAGTGAATTTGTGGAAGATAAAGATTTAAATCAAGTTAGCCAGGCTGTATACGACTACATCGTCGAAATTTATGAAAAGAAAATTGCAGAACTTAAGAAATTGGGATTAGATTTCTCAATCATTGAGCGCGATAGATTGCTTAGAGTCGTTGATAAATTCTGGACTGACCACATTGATGCTATGAACACTCTTCGCAACGAAATTGGAATACTAGCATATGGGCAAAAAGACCCTATTATCGCGTATAAAAATCAGGGCTTTGAGATGTTCGACAAGATGATTTCGGATATCCGTGAATACACCGCTTCCGCCCTATTTAGAACACAGGTAAAAGTAAATATCGTACCTGCTCGTCCTAAGGGTCCTGTCGCTATGGGAAATGTAAATAAGAGCGAAAACATGAGCGCCAGACGCAATAACGCGCACATAGGTCGTAACGATTTATGCCCATGCGGTAGCGGAAAGAAATACAAAAACTGCTGTATGAATAAAGATAATAAAAATTAATTCAATTTTAATTAAGAATAAGGAACACACTTTATGAACATCTCAGTTAGAAAAGCAACATTTAACGATATTGATAATGGCTTGTTCTCCGCCTTTATTGAAGGGTACAGGCACCATCAAAATGGGCGACCTGACAGGTTTAAAGATTTATCTAATGATGTGCTAAAAAAGGAATTAATAGATAATTTCGATAGTATTTCTATTATTGTAGCGCTAAATGACGAAAAGGTAGTCGGTTATTTAAAGTACAATGTAGCGGAAAAATCCGTAAGAAAATTATTTATCGAGCAGTTCGCAATCATTAAAGATTTTCGCGGAAAAGGAATTGGAAAAATTCTCATGCAAGAAGTAAAAAATATTGCAATAAAAAATAATTGTGATAGAATTGAACTAGATTGCTGGACTTTCAATAAAGATGCAATTTCTATGTACGAACACATGGGATTTACTAAACAGCGAATTCGATTTGAATTCCCGTTAAAAGACAATTAGTTCTATATCAAAAAATCGCTAAGGATATTTAGCGATTTTTTGTTTCACTCTCTTCTCCCGTAATTAGATATTCAATAGAAACTTTAAAATATCTACTCATATCGAGCAGAAGTTTTAAACTCGGCTCTCGCTTCCCGTTTTCGTAATATGAAAGGGCTTCGCGTGAAATATTTAAATCAATAGCAACTTTTTGCTGATTTAAACCCAATTTTTTACGAATTTCTTTTAACCCCTTCATAAAAAGTAAAATTTTCCCTTGACATTATTGTAACATTTTGTTTATATTAATATATAATAGTATGTTACATAAGGAGAACATATGAAAAATAACAAGATTTTAGGTAAAAAGGAAAGTATATTTGTAATAATTGCCCTATCAATAATAAATATTCTATTCTTAGTTCAATTCATTATTAACTTTGCTGATATAACTAACATTGTTAATCTACTAAAATTAGATGACCCGACATTAAATATAAAAAATTTCGATGTATATAAAATTGTACTAATTTTTATGTTGGTGTTTTGTATAATTTCGTTTATTTTATCATTTATATTTTTAACCTTGCGTAACAGAACTGCTAAAAGTGCGATATTGATAGTTAATGTAACCTTGCTAGTATTAATTTATGCTTTCTACTTTACCATAAAATTTTCTAATGGAAATATGTTCTCTTTGTTCGCTGGTGTTGCAGGTGATTATTCATCTATAATTTTCAATGATTATCTAATTAGCGAAGGTGTATCACTTTTAATCTCTGTAGGTATCTCTTTTGTAAATAGTATATTATCCTTTAATTTATCCAACCAAATATTTGGGAAAAACAGGGAAAACAAAAATGAGATCGACGAAAATAAGTCAGTGGCTGAACTTGATTTAGAAAACGGAATAGAAAAATTAAAAAGTCAAATAAGAATAAAAAATCTAGAAAAAGAATACCTTAAATTAAAGAGCGAATTGGACGAAGATACACAAGAATAAAAAAATTACCGCTAAATAAACTTAGCGGGTTTTTAATTTATTTTTTTAATTTTTTCACAATAACGCAATTTTTAAATTATTTCAATTTTGAACTTATCGGGAAATTGTTTTTCTGCGTCTATAAAGCAATTATTTATTAAATTTATTATATGTTCATTATAATCATTTTCTTTTTTGTCAAAACCTTAAAGAATTATCTTACAAGGTGTCTCAATATAGCCAGTCAACATGTCCCATAACACATCTGCGTTTTTACCAAACCAATCGGGCAAGTTCATTTTCTTTTGAATTAAAATATAATATTCTTCCGCCCAATTAAACTCATTTCTATTAAACTTATAGATTTTCATAAAATTACACTTTTTATTAATTCACAACTACATTTCGCGACGAGAAGAGAGTGCTTTGGAGAGGGTTGCTGGGTCGGTGTATTCGAGTTCGCTACCCATTGAAATACCTTGCGCAATACGAGTAACTTTGATGCCGAGCGGTTTTAATAAATTCGCGATATACATTGCTGTTGCTTCCCCTTCTACATCTGGATTTGTTGCAACAATGACTTCAACAATATTTTCGTTTTTTACCCTATCTAGTAGCGAGCGGATATTTATGTCGTTTGGTCCTTTCCCTTCAAGTGGATTAATTACACCATGCAACACATGATATGTTCCATTAAATTCTCGTACCTTTTCAAGAGCAATTACATCTTTTGGCTCTTTCACAACACAAATAATTGGTTCTTTCTTTTCGCGTGCGCAGATATCACAAATTTCCTTATCTGTAAAGTTTGCACAAATTTTGCAATAGTGGATTTTTGTTTTTGCATCAATCATGGCATCTGCAAAATTTCTAACATCTGCTTCGCTTTGAGTCAGCAAAAAATAGGCGTATCTCTGCGCCGTCTTTTTCCCTACTGCTGGCAACTTACAAAACTCCGCTACCAGTCTATCCATTGCGTCAATTTGGTTCATTACATTAACCCGCCTAGTCCGCCAAAACCACCTAACTTTTCGCGTCTTAGTTCGTCCGCTTTTGTGTTAGCGTCCTTAATAGCGACTATGATTAAATCTTCTAGCATCTCAACATCATCTGGGTCAACAGCCGTCTTATCTAATTTAATAGACTTAATTTCCCTCTCTCCGTTCATAGTAACGACGACCATCTCGCCACCTGCTTTTCCTACTACTTCCGCAGTCTTTAATTCTTCTTGAGCCTTTTCCATTTGCTCCTGCATTTTTCTAGCCTGTTGCATGATAGCGTTCATATTCATTCCGCCACCAAATCCGCCGTGACCATATGCCATAAAAATTCTCCTTTATCTATTTATTCCTTAAATTTAATTTTTGACTTAAAAATATCCTTTAAACTATCCTTAACATCGGTAGTTGAAGCATTTTTACTATCATATTCCACTTTAACTTCAACTATACTATCGTCGAACAATTTAATCATTTCTAATATTACACTAATTCGCTCTTTATTGTCAATCATTTCGAACGAACCTAGGTCATTGGTATGAATGAAAAAGGTATTTCCGCTCTTCTCGACTTTATTTACAGTGGTGAGCGCGTTAGAGAGAGCAAACATATTTCTTTCCTTTACCTTTAATAGCACATTTCCCCAAATTTTATCAATTTCGCTAGATTGTTCTTTTTTTTCGGGCAGCTTACTAACTACTGTTTCCACTTTCGGTGTAGTTTCAACACTCTTAATTGCCGGTCCTGAACTTGCTCCGTTCATATTAATCAGTTGCAAGCAAGCGGATTCGAAAAGATTTTCTGGATTAATGCTATATTTTAATTCTAACTCAATCTCAGCAAACTTACTAAACGCATTTTTCAATTCTTCCATGTTGAAGTTAGAACTAATTTCAGCGTATTGTGCATATTCGCCCGGCATTATATCCAATATTGAATAGTCGCCAACTCCCGCTTTGACCATAATAAGATTTTTAATAAAATCGGCCATCTCTTTGCATAGTACTTGAATATTTTTTCCCATACCAAGCGCATTTTTCACACTTTCAAATACGCGTCTTATATCTTTTGATAGGATTGATAAAAGAATATCTTTTATACTGTCTCTGTTCGATAATCCAATGACATTTTCAGTCATGGTGTAATCTATTTTATAGTCACAGTATGACGCGACACTATCCGCGATCGACAACATATCTCGTACACTACCTTCCCCCGCGCGTGCAATTAAATTAAGGCTCTTCTCGTCATAAGTTATTCCCTTTTTATCAAATACATTCTTTAAATGCTCAACAAGGGTATTTAGCGGAAGAAGTTTAAAATCAAAGCGCATACATCTAGATAAAATTGTGGCAGGAAGTTTATGAATTTCAGTGGTTGCAAGAATAAAAATTACATGTTTTGGTGGTTCTTCAAGCGTCTTTAAAAGTGCATTAAACGCGCTGTCGGTCAACATATGCACTTCGTCAATAATATAAACTTTATATTTGCCAATAAGCGGTGGATAACTAACTTTTTCGCGCAAATCTCGAATTTCTTCAACTCGATTGTTTGATGCAGCGTCTATCTCAAAAATATCCGTGTTTGGTTCACTTAGTGCTACACATTCTGCGCACATTCCACAAGGGTTACCATCTGTTGAATGTGTACAATTTACCGCTTTTGCAAAAATTTTTGCTGTACTAGTCTTTCCAGTTCCGCGTGGACCACAAAATAGATATGCATGAGTGAGTCTACCTGTTTTAATTTGGTTCTTTAAAGTTTTAACGATATAGTCCTGACCGACTACTTCATCAAAATTTTTAGGTCTAAATTCGCGGTATAATGCTAGGTTCATTACAATTCTCCTTTTATAGATTTTAATTTTCTTTTAATTGATTGTAAAGTGTTATCCACTTGTTTTATTGTCATATTTGTGCGTTCCGCCATGGTGGCATAAGTGTAACCATTTAGAAACATTTTCAGTAATTTATATTGCTCATCGGTCAATATATCTTTAATTTTACTCAACATAATCGTCTTCATTTCACGATTTAAAAAATAATTTTCCACATTGCTCATATCATCGGCGACTACAATATTTAAATTTTCGTCATCATCGCCCTTATCGTCATAATTGTTGATAGGAAGATATGTATTTAATGGTTCGTTTTTCTTCCTTCCCGCGAGTTTAACCGCATTTTGCATCTTCCTATGAATAAAAAGGGACGCAAACGCACTAAAACTTTTATTTTTGGTTTTATCAAACACACATATTGCGCGATAAAGGCCTATCATTCCCTCTTGCACAAGGTCGTCAGTGTCCGCGCCTAGCAAAAAGTATTCACGCGCTATCGCCGTAACTTTTGGTTTAAAAATTGTAAATAGTTCTTCCATAGCGCTCTCGTCGTGATTTTGCGCGCGCTCTACTAATGCGAAAATTTCTTCTTCCACTATTTTCTCCTTTGTCTTACCACTTCATAAATTCCTATCGCTCCTGCGCATGATGCATTAAGGCTATTTACTCTACCATACATATCAAGTGATAAAATCTCGTCCGCACTCTCTTTAACTAGTCTTGACACACCTTTTCCTTCACTCCCAATTATGATAGCAGTTGGATAAGTAAAATCGGCGTCGTATATAGTTTTATTCCCCGCTTCTAACGCGTATACCCAGATATTCTTTTTCTTCAATTCATTAATAGTCCTAGTCAAGTTTTTGACCATAGCGACTTTCATATTTACTATCGCTCCCGAACTTGTCTTATATACTGTTGAATTAATCTCGCACGCCCTATTCTCTGGTATAATCACACCATCGACTCCCGCGCATTCACAAGTACGGATTATCGCGCCTAGATTGTGCGGGTCTTCTATTCCATCTAAAATCACTATAAATGGCTTAGTCCCCTTCCTATCGCTCTCGAGTAAAATATCTTCTACTTCCACATATTTGAAATTAGGAATATATGCCATTATAAGTCGCGCTTCGCCTTTAGACATATGTGCTAAATCTTGCTTTGATACAACTTGAACAGGTATTCCCTGTCTGTTTGCTTTATCAAAAATCTCGTTTATACTCTTATTATCCCTCTCTCCCTTAGCGATGATTATCTTATCAATCTTCGCACGGGCGGAAAGTAACTCATTTATTACATTTATTCCTTCAACAATCATAATTCCACCGCCACATATTTATTAAAAATTTCTAATATTCTATCATTATCATCAATTAAATATAAATATCCAATTAACGCTTCAAACTGAGTCGCTAAACTATACTCCGTTAAAGTACTATTCTTCGCCCGACTGTTTAAATGTGCATTTCTCGTTCGCATGACGATATCCAACTCGTCCGTATTTAACTCGGGTTTTATCATTTCCATGAATTTTGCCTGAGCCTTAGCACAAACAATTTCATTAGCGCGCTTGTTTAGTGAATTTGGCTTTGTATCATACTTTTTTACTAAGGCTTCTCTAACCATTAGGGTAAAAACACTATCACCAAGGTATGCTAAAGTTAACATATTTCTCTGCTTAACGCGAGATTTTAATTCATTTCCCATGCAAAAAATATAACATATTTTCACTTTTTTGTAAAGAAAGTATAGAAAAACTTTGACAAATTATAAAAAATCGCATACAATTAAAATGAATTTGGAGAAATATAGTGGAATTTATTAAGCGTATGCGAAAGCGCGAATTTACAGAAATGACTTTGAAGACACTTATCGCTGTCTTTATGTCGTTTGTCGCAATTATACTTATGGAAGGCATGATTTATGGCATCGAATTAAACGCGCTTTATACTAACGGCTCTGCTTCTTATAGTTCGTCCGAAACTACTACGGCTTACTGCATTGAAGTAGAAGAAGACAGATATTTTGTAGTCTATCATAATCCAAACACTGATGGTAGCGAGTGGTCCGCAACCGCATATACCTTAATCTCTCGCGAGGATTGCGAAAATCTTAGTGCGACTGTTGTGTACCATGCCCCTAACGCGTTTATCTTCTCAATAACTCCTGTACACTATGTTGTCATGGCGGTATTCTTGCTCGCTGTCGGCGGATATTTTACTTATAGATTTATAAAACTTAAAAAAGAATATACTAACATAATCGATAAATACGAAAAAGAAGGTATTATCGAATTAGAATAAAAACGAAAGAGTTGGTATTTATATGTTATATATCAACTCTTTTTTTGTTTCCTATTTTTCTTTTGTGTTTATTCTAATTTAAATAATATTCAATTTAATAAATAAACAAATTTTACACAAAATATGGTATGGTATATTATAATTATCATGCTATTGCAAAAAATTTAATCTCGTCCGGTCATTGTATAGGTGCGACACAATTTAAAAGATATAAACATATCTATCCTGCACTGGTGTTATATTTTGATAATCATCGCCCTATCCCTATTCGCGAATATAGGTGGAACGATTATATCCCGCTTTTGTGTAAGCAACATATTGAAATAGCGCAAGGTGAAGAATTAGGCTAATTCACCATTTTCTATTGAGTATATTAAAGTTTTATTTACTGGCTTTTTGTAAGATAGTTCTACCGCTTTTTTATATAGCGCCAACTGTTCGGCATATTTTTCCTTTAATACGCGCGCGCTAAGGCGAGAAAATTTGTAATCTACTATCGTTATATTATCCGCATATTCTATAATTAGGTCAACCACACCTTGTACAAGCACTCTATCTTCAACATTGCTTTTAACTAGACTGTTATATGGCACATACATCATAAATTCGGCTTCCTTTTTTACATTAATAGCATCAGTCACAAGTGGGCTTAATTTTTCATGTGCCAACTTGATTTTTTCATAGTCCACATCGCTAAATTCGGTATTTTTAACATACTTGTTTTTTAAGTCGAGTTGCTCTAGTGCGGAGTGATAATGTGTCCCAATGGTTGCTCTATCTTCTTCAGCATTCATTTGAACATATCTAGTTAATTCACGCTTTGTTTCAAACTTTGTTCTCTCATTTTCTTGAGTGTTAAGTCCTGTAACAGTGTTTTTAAAAGGAATATCAAATTTTTCTGCTTCTGGGTACGAAAAATCTTCGTATTCAATACTACATTTATCTTCATTTGTTAAATCTTCTAATTTCAACTCTTTTTCGCTAAATCTTATGTTGGCATATTTGAAATCATTTTCGCCTTCAATCAATCTATCTTTAAAGCATGACAAAATACAGTTTAAATAACTGGTGTTTTTTAATTCGTCAATATCTTTAAAGAAATTTTCGCTATAACTACCCGTAATTATCAACTTATTTTTCGCGCGTGTCATAGCGACATATAATAATCTTAATTCTTCCTCATAACCCTTTTTGTTATTCTTTAATTTTATCGCAAATTTACTTAATGACGGCGATTTCGTCCTATTCTCGACATCAAAATAATCGAGTCCAAGTCCAATATCTCGGTTAAAGTTAATGCTAGGACTTTCCTTTATGAACGAAAACTGCTTACTAGAATTATATAAAATAACGACTGGATATTCTAGACCTTTACTTTTATGTATGGTTTGAACGGTTACGCTATCCATTCTATCAACAGTAGAAAAATCTGCACTGTCATCGACATTACTCTCCACCATTTCAATAAATTCCGCTAAGTTCAAACTATCTTCGATAACAGAAATTTTTTGTAAAAACTCTTCTATCAATTGAAGTTCCTTTTCACCTTCAGCCTTAATTAGAAAATAGTATTTTAAGCGCATGTCGTTTAAAATATACCTTATTAATTCGCTATTTGTTTTTGTAAAACTAGCGTTTTTAATTTCTTCAACCCTTTTAAAACCTAGTTTGACCTTTTCATCATTACTATTTTTTAAATTTTCAATCAAACTTGTTTTCGTGTCGCGTATCTTTATAAAATCATCTATATCCATTTCGGTTAAAGCCATAAATGCCGCGTAATAATCCACATCGTCCGCCGTGTTCACAACGCATTTAAGAATAGATAAAATTAATTGTACTCCTTCACTTGATTTTACATCTAATTTGTTGTTTGAATTTACGGGGATATTATGTGCCTTTAACCGCTCTATTAATGTACTAGTAGCACTATCTTTTTCCGAGCGCGCGAGTATAGCGATATCACCATAATTTAGCGTCCTATATTCTTTCAATTTTGCGTCATAAAAACTCGTCCCAATAAACCTAGTTATCTCACTAATTACATACGCGTCTTCTGCGCTGATTTCTTCTTTTTCGTCCATACTAGCATGCTCTTTTACACTGTAAATTCCGTTTGCTAAATCTTTACTTTCTTCTTTAAATAAAACAATCTTTACCTTATCATCAACAATATCATCGCGCTGTGGTTCAATTATAGCATCGTGAACATAATCAATTCCGCTAGTACTTTTTGTCATGAGTTTTATAAAAATCTCGTTTATGAATTCTAGTACCTTGGGATTTGAACGAAAATTTACATTCATATCAAATTTCGTTCCCAATTCTTTGTTCTTTGCATAACTATTATACTTATCTAAAAACCACTCAGGGCTTGAACCCCGAAAGCCATAAATAGATTGCTTCACATCTCCAACAGTGAATAGATATGTATCTTCACCCACTAGTGCGGACAATAGCGAATCTTGAAGTGGATTTACATCTTGATATTCGTCAATAAAAATGTATTTGTATTTTGATTTTAATTCGTTTTTTACTCTATCATTTTCTAGTAATTTTAGCATTAACCTATTTAAGTCGTTAAAATCTATTAAATTATTTTTTTCTTTTAAATTTCTGTAATTTTTAATAAAATCTAATAGAATTTCAATAAAAATATCATAATATTGAATAATTTTTTCATTTTTTATATCAAAATTCTCGTCAATTCCATTTTCGTAGAACGAATTTTGCATTGAAATAAAATCGTTTATTGCCTTACTAACCGACTCTAATTGTGGAAATTTTGTTATCTCCTTTTTATCGAATTTCTCTAACTTTATTTCTTTTAATATAATTAAGTTCGCTTTTAAATTTAAGTTAGCATTTAATTTTTCAATCTCTTTGATATTTTGTTTTATTTTTACTAAAAGTTTATCGTCCAATTCCATATTTGCATGGATTAAAACATCATATGTTTTTTTAGTTGCTTCCAATAAATAATTTAGTACAATCTTCTCACTATTTCTACTAGAGATATATTCTTCCCTAGATTTAGTTAAAAAATCTTCATAATCATCAATGTTGATTATCTCGTAATATGTATCTAGGATTATCTCTTTTAGTGTTTCAAAATTTCTCCTATTCCCACCATAAAAATCTAGCATTAAATTCGCTTTATCACTATCTTTATTAAGTTTATTTAATGTCATATTCATGGCTCGAGTTAGATAGTAATCTCGACTAGCATCACTGATAATCTCTATATTTGGAGAAATATTTAACTCATAAAAATATTTTTTTATTGTCTTGGAACTAAAACCGTCGATAGTATCAATACTCGCTGTTTTTACCTGACTTATTAAGGATAAAATTTTTTCCTTATTCTCGCTCTTAACTAAAATCTCGTTCAGTTTCTCGATAAGTCTAAGTTTCATTTCTTCACCTGCTAGGACGGTAAAGGTAACGACCAAGAGTGAGTCAACCGGGACATTCTCATTTATTATTAAATCAGCGATTTTCTCTATCATAACGGTAGTTTTACCGCTCCCCGCACCCGCACTGACTAGTTGATTTTTTGCGCGCGATAGTAGGATATCTCTCTGCACTCCTTCAAATTTAGGCATTCTCACCTCCAAACGACTCAGGTTTCACATTTTTTGCAATCCTTCTGCCAATCTTTGAACTAGATTTTAGACAAACATGCATATAAGGACAATACTGACAAGGGTCACTAACAGTACTTGGCGAAGGAGAAATAAAACCAGATTTTATTTCGTCCACAGCATTCTCACTAACAGCCTTTGCATATTCTTTTAATGACAGCATTTCGTTCGAACTCAATTCCTTATATCCACGAGTCCGCCTAGCAAGTCCTTTTTTAGTAAGTCGAATATTGACTATATCGCTTTTTTCGTCCGGCTGAATTCGTCCATCTAATGCCTTTACAATTTCTTCGTTGTTTATGAAAAATCCATTTAGCGAATATCCACCGTCATCAAGTTTCGTATATGCGTTGTGTAGTGGCAAGTAAAATCCGCCGACAACAGATTTCTTCAACTCATTTTCCATGGCGCAAGAATATAGGAAAAGTTGAAGTTTATTCCCATAATACAATTCTTTTAAACTTGCATTTGCTCTACCTGATTTATAATCAATAATGCGTAACATGTCATTGTATTCGTCCACTCTATCCACAGTTCCAATCACATCAATATTTTTCAATTTCAACGCAGTACCTCCGCCGAATTTATGTTCTAGAAGTATATTTACAGGCTGGAACGCAGAATTTTCGTCTATATAATTTAATCCATATATTACGCGAACACTCTCGTCTATTAAATTTGTAATAATTGGACTGCTCGACTTCAATTTTAGACGCGGATTTTTATCAATAAAAGCAAAAACTTCATCACGACAAAACTCATAAATATCGCCTACAACTTTATTTCTTTTGTAATACTTATAGAGGAGTTCATGTAAGATATTTCCCACATCAAACGATTGAATTTCACTCTCTTCTCGCTCTTTGATTTTTAAAACATTTGCCGAAAAATAATAGAACGGACACTTAAAATAGTTCTCTAATTGAGAGGCTGAAATAGTATTTAAATTTTCATAAATTTTTAAGTTATCATTAGATATTTGAGAAAAATTCTTATTTTTTATTGAAATTTCATGGTTTTTGCTATATTTTTCATTAAAATTTAAAACAAAATTATTATTTTTAGAATTTTGTTTACAAATCTTTTCAATATAATCCCAACGGCTCAATGCAAGATTTTTACCTAAATTCCCCACTTCAACCGGACATAAATTTATCCCCTTATCCTTTGTCCTGACAATCACTCGATTGCAAATTTCAGTTACAAGTTCACTCGCCGTTTTTGAATATGATATAGTAAGTGAATTGTTGAATTGTAAGCACGTGTTAAATAATCTCAACTTGCTTAACCTGTTTATATGGGCGATAGTTGGTGCGAGTTTATGTGAGAAATTAAGTTCTTCTATCTCACTATCGAGAATAATTCCGCAATCATTTTTTAGACTAGGAGCGGACTCGTTTGTGCAGTTCAAAATGTATAAATTATTAAAGACTTCCATACAGTCTTTTGCGTCAACTATCTTAACGGCATCTAATGTCTGTGGAAGATTATTTATCTTAACGATTGATGCCACGCGCACTAAAATATCATAAAGCGAAGTCATATCAATTTGCGGATAGAACTTATCCACTTCTAATAGTAAATTGTTTACCATTTCACGCGATTTTAGGAGCAAAAGTCTATCTTGCAAACTTGAATTATTGTTAGCAAGACTTAATAGTTTGCCGTCAAAATCTAAAATCTTATTTGCATTTTCTAGCATATCAAAAATATCATTAACATTAAAAGTCGCATCAATAATAAACAAATTTATAAATTCTTTAAGTTTATCTTTTTCCGCAATTAAATCGTCTCCAAAATCCACAAAATCCAACTTTAGACTACGGAATTCACGCTTAATCAGGATATCACAAATCTTATATTTTTTTTCTTGTTCAATATCAAAAAAGGGTGAATTAATCATGTCAATTAAATGCGTTAACTCATATCCTTCAAGATTAAATTTAAAAATGCTAACTAAAAATTTATAAAAAACGCTTTTATTTAGCGAAAAATCGCTATCTAAATAATAATTTATTTCGTATTTTGAAAAAATTTCGTTAAAAATATTATTTTTGCCTTCCAAATCATATGTGGCTATACCAAAATTCGAATAGTTCTCGCCGTGCAAAATTTTAGACCTAATATCTCGTGCAACAAACTCAATCTCTGCGCGAATGCTGTTTGACGCGAATACCCTAACTTCGTCCTTCTTTAAAGTAAATTTTTCATTCGTTGTTGAAAAAATATTATCAGTTAAAAATTCTCGAATTCCATTTGAATATCCAACTTTGCTGACCTTATCAAAAGGCAGTTCGTTTATGTATGCGATATTTCTTAATTGCGATTCAATTTCAGTATTGTAAATATATCTATTTTTCTTATCAGTCATATAGTTTAGAATATAAACATTATTTTCAATAGCCAATCTCTCTATAATCGAATACTCAATCGCAGTGTAATCATCAAATCCTACAAAGATGATTTTCTCATTGTGGCGATTCTTGGCGACCGTCAGCGTTGACATAAGGAATGTATCCGATTGGTCAAGCAGTCCCGCCTTATGCTCTTCGTACTGCGTATAAATTAGACTTAAATCAAGAATTTTATCCATTAATTGAGCATTATTTGACTTAAAATCTTCCATCTCTTGTGGTGTAATTTTGCTAGCCTTTAATTGTTGGATGGTATTGTAAATTTCTTCCGCATATGAAAAAGAATACGCCTTGCTTTTCAGTACTTTAAGGTTGTTGATATTTTCATTTAGTATTTTATGTATTAATATTATGCTACCAACTTTTGTTATTTCGCTATCCTGCGAGATATTTAGCGTTCGTTTTGCAAACCTGTTTAACGTACTAACTTTTATGTCGAAACTCGCTTCAATCTGCAGTTTTTCAAAAATATATCTTTCCATAAATAAACTAAGTTTATCAGGAACTATAATATTAATCTCTCCACCTTCATTACGGCAAAAATCTACCACTTCGTCGAGTGCATCATGTAAAGACGGAAGATTGACCAAATTTATCATAAAAACATTATATCATAATGCAATAAATTTTGCAAGAAAGAAAGTTTAGTATAAATTTTTGATTTCCGCACAAAATACTAACGGAGGTGCTAAATGTCTAAAAGTAAGCAATGGCGTCCAGGCGAGACTGTCCCTGAATCTGCAACTTATGTAGCATATGATTCTATGGGACATAATGGCGGAAGTCTTTATCTTGAAAAAGGTAAGCGTTTCCCTGCCACCCAGAACTCTGGAAGTTACTACACTTTAGGTGAATAGACCTACAGAAAAGACTGCATAAATTCATTGCAGTCTTTTTATTTATTTTTTTTGAATAATGATCTATTTTAATAATTTTTATTAAATTTTTATAATTTTTTAATATTTTTTCCAAAATTAATGCAAATTCAAATAATATTATCAATCTTTATTTTTAATATTAAAACCACGAGTTCATATCTGGGTCATGGTCGTAATCATAACGTACACTTCTCTCTATCAAAAAATCGAAATCCTCAAATGTGAATAATCTAAAGAAATTTACATCAACGCCTGCATTTATCCCATAAGACCTTCTAAGTCCTCCCTCACCATGCACATGTCCAAATATATTTATATACCGGTCCTTATGTTTGTGCGGATAATGATTTAAATAATACCTCTTGCCATTATGAGTTAGTTTTAAGTCTTTAACCACATCATCTATACCGATAGACTTTGCCCATATTTTAAAATTTTCAAAGTTGTTATTAAAAAAATATTTAACTATGCGGTCTTCATTGTTCCCCATTATCAAAACCATTTTAGCTTTAATTTTTTTAACCCATTTAGGCGCAATATCTCTCCAAACCGTTGAATTTTCATTATTGCAATCAAGCAAGTCTCCCACACAAAAAATCGTATCATTTTTATTCGCGACCTTATTCCAAGTCTTAACAATATATTTGTCACAAGTAGTCACATTCTTAAACGGACGTCTTTCATTCTTGAAAGTTGAGACATCTCCAAAATGCACATCGGCAGTAAAATAGTACATAAAAATTTCCTTTAATGTTTTGTTTAATGTTTTGATTTTAAATATTATAGCACATTTTGTCAAAAAATTTATTAAAATTTTAGATAAAACTTTTTTCTATACTTGACAAGCATGTTAAAACTTGCTATACTTAGTAAGTTGATATTTGACGGTGTGGTATTTTGTAAGTGTTGTATACAATTTACATTTATTGGAATAAAAATCCATACACTATGACTTCAAGTCAATCATAAAAATTAAAATTTATTAAAAATCATAAATACTTTTATAAATTAATGAATTTATATTAGAATAAAATAAACTTATGATTACACTTGAATAGTTTTAGTTCAGTTATAATCGGCACAAACATAAAAATTAAATTCGAATGGAGAGTTACTCAAGAGGTCGAAGAGGCGTCCCTGCTAAGGATGTAGGCGTCGAAAGGCGCGCGAGGGTTCAAATCCCTCACTCTCCGCCAATACCACAATATGTAGTAGTGTTTAAACGATTTGACAATTATATTTTGATTATTTTGTTAAGTCGTTTTTTTGTTGTGTATAATTTGTGTACAGTTTTAAATTATTTGTTATATCTATAAATCAACAAAAAAATATAAATACATAGTTAAAACAACTTTTAATATACATTGTAACTATCTATATAAAAAATTGTTATTTGGTAATATTATTCTTAGGAGTAAATCATGAAAGATACCATAACAATTATTAAAGATAGAATTCAAAATATCTTAAAGCGAAGAAATATGACAATTTATGAACTTGCAAATCTCGCCGATGTTTCCGAAGCGTGTATTAGGAATTGGTATAGTAAAAGAAACTATGTACCCAGTTTACCATCTTTAATTAATATATGTAAAGTATTAGATATAAGTTTATCTCAACTTGTTATGGCGGAAGATGAAGAATACTTCCCCATCGATAAAGAATCTAAAGCGTTATTAACGGATTGGTTTACATTGGAGCCTGACGTAAGAAAAAGTATAATGAATATAATACATTATATAAATAAGGATAAGACAAAAGATGAAATCAACAACTCTAATCGATAAATCTCAAATAAATAAGTTGGTTGAGTTAACTGGACAAGGCAACTGGGACGCTTTTAAAAAATTAGAAGATTCAATGTATCCTATCTTATATAAATTTTTGCGTAAATACACTTTTGATGATGAACTTATAAAAGATATTGTTTCTACTACATTTTGTATTGTCATTGAAAAATCTAAAAGAAAAATGTTATATTTAAACTGTTTTAGTTGGATAATTAGTATAGCAAAGTATCAAATGATTAACCATCTAAGGAAAAATAAAAATCTAGTTTATTCTGATAAATTAGATACACTGAGTAATGAAAGCAATTTCATAACTAAATTATCGATTAAACAACTAATTGGTAACCTGGATAATAAGAGTAAACAATTATTATACTTATTGTATTTTATAAAAGCGAAACATAATGAAATCAGTAAGATAATGAAAATTTCAAAATCAACCATAAAACGACGCAATAAGGAACTTATATTATATTTGAAGGAGCAAATTCAAGATGAAAAAGATTGAAGATGAAATTTTTGAGTATTTTGACGAACAAACTATACCCGAATTAGACGAAAATGCCAATAATAAATTTAAAGAATTAGTTGCAAAAAACAAGAATAAATCAAAAGCAAACTTTTGGAAAAGGTTTGCTCTTATTTCTGCAGTTTCTGTCTGCTGTTTATTGTGTTTGGCTATTCCGTTAATTGCATTATTGCATAACCCCCAACCTGCGACTACCTTCTACTCTGACGATGAAGCAACAAAGATAGATATGACTGAAACGGAATTTGATTCATTTATTCAAAACGAGTTCCCACAATATGAATTTCTTACTACAGATTTTAGCTTCCAATCAGCACTGGCTTTTTATGAACCAAACAGCGATAACTTATTGGCTGTTAGACTGATAGCCGATGAAAATGTACAGCCTTACACAAATATTCAAATATATTTAGTTATTAGTAATAAATTTACATTGTCTAATGAAAACACTTATACTGACAACTCTACGTATAAAGAAACGGACAAATATAAACTTTATAATAAAACTGAATATAATGTGTATACTGAAAACATGTTGTCCTATGTAATTTTTCCGTCATACAAATTATATATACAATTTAATTGCTCAAACTACACACTTCTTGAACAATTTTTGTAAAATTTTAAAAAATTTTGTAATTTTTTGAACCTTTTTGCCAAATAAATCTATAATTTAATAGCATTATGGAGGTTATATGGTTAAAAAGGTTTTTTCATTTATTTATACTGTCGTGATAGGACTATGTTCTACTATAATTCCTATTAACACAGGATCATATTATTGTGACAGCTATTCAGGTTTTGGCACAGGTGGAGTCTCTCATACAGAAGTAATTAATTATGATAGTTATACTATGAGCGATGTCCATTTGGACAACTTGTTCCCTATATATATTAGTAGTTATGGAACTAATGCTTGTGCATCTACTGCTGGCTCAATGCTAGTTACTTATCATGACATTGATTTCACCAATTTGCTACCAAACTACACACCTGGTTCAGTGACAAACGGAATGTACCGATATCAATCACAAAATTCAACAATTAATGCTCTAATGGCTGAAATGTATGAACTAATGGGAACAAATACAATTAATCCAGGGACATCGGTCAACCAATTTATGACCGGAATGTCTCAATACTATACGAATCATGGCTATACTATTAATTTTACAAAATTGTCTAATAGTTTAGATTCAAACACTGTAACGACTTATTTAGAACAAGAAAAACCACTTATATTATTTTTGAACTCATATGACTATTACGACGCCCTTGGTGTATCAATTGGAGATACGACAATGCGAATGGTAGGTTTGTATAAAGAAGCTGGGCATGTGGTCATTGCTTATGGCTATCGAATATTTAACTTTTACCAAGATGGAGATTTGTTTAGAACTGATAAATATTTAATTGTATCATTTGGAGATGGGACTACTGGATATATGTCAATAAACGAAACATCTTATATCGATGAAGTTTATGTCTCAACGGTTAGTTAAAATTCTTGCTGATAAAATTCGAATTTTAACGGTATAAACATTAAATTTTACATAAACAATAAAAATAAATAATAGAAAAAGTATTTAAATTAGTAAATAGATTAGCAATCTAGAAAATTAAGATTATATATAAATAAGTTTTTTGAACTAAGAAAAATTTTACAGAGCCTTGAAAGTATGAGAAATAGCATTGGATACTATAAAATGACATTGCACTTAAACTATTTCTCAATTTGAATTTCTCAATTTTTAAGTAAATCCATAAACAATTTTCAACAATCTACTCTATAAAAAACGTCAATTCAAAAAATTATAGCAAATTTAAATTAAGATAAAAGTCTTATCTTAAAAGGGGAATTTTATGTTTAAAATAAAAGTTAACGACGTTTTATTAAATACAAACGCTAGTGGAAATATTTATGCAGACATTGCCTTACCTGCATCGTTAAACAATGTTAAAATAACTAAGGCAAAATTAAAATTAGTAGTGAATAAAGATAAAAATTCAAATAATAATGAAGAAATCTCTGTAAATTACGAATATGTTAAAGATGGAATTGTGAATTTAAGATGGGAAAATATTGACCATTTATCAAATTTGGCAAACGGTGATGTGATTTACATAGATTTTTTAAACGAACTTCAAGACGCATGTACTTTGGGTGCATCTAATCTACATTTAGTGTTTTGCAAGAATACCACAAGTGATTTAACTTTTAATGAAATTAATTCATCAAACGTAGATGTAGAATGTATATCGTTATACGAATATGAGTCTAATTCAGGCTCGCACGAAATTGACTGTGGTCGCGCAGGAGTAGTCTCAATAAATCTATCAACTGGCGAATTTTCTCTAAATCACTTTGATGTTAAAAGTGATAGCAATACTTTACCCCTTATAATCGCACATAATTATAACTCTTCACCGGCTAATAATTTTAAATTTTTCAATGATGAGAATTTCGATACTCATTGTGGTAAAGGTTGGAAATTAAATATTCAGCAATATTTGAAAAAGGTAAATTCTCGGTCTAATTTGAACAATGGTCACAATCAAGACAACTCGTTAAATTTTGAATATATTGACGCAACAGGCAAAACTCAACTTTTGCATAATTCAGTGAAAATCAAGAGTGAATTAGAAGATTTGCCTATTAAATCCAACCATCTAAAAGGTTTAATTAAAACTCAAGTGCCTGTATATTATTTGTGTAATGATGATAATATCATTTACGGATTTGGAAAGACTGCTGATGAAAATATTTTTAGACTGATTTTAATAACTGACGCATATGGAAATGGCATCTATATTAATTACGAAGACTTAAATAGTAACAAGATAATAAGCCTTATAAATTCAACAGGAAATTCATTTTTATTTAACTACAATAAACAAGATTTGCTAGAAAGTATTGTGGATTCAAGGAATAGAAAAATCAATTTTGAATATGAGAATAATCTACTTACTAAAATCACCTACCCTGACAAAAATTACAGCCAATATTTATACAACCCAGACAATAAAATCATTGCGGTAATAGACCAATCTGGGTTGGGAAAATATTTTGAGTATAACGACAAGGGCAAAGTGACAAGAATAATGACCTATCATAAAGATGAACCATCAAGAAAGTTTTATCAAGAATTCATGCTCGACGAAAAAGGAAGAATTACATCTTCTATTAATGAATTTGGAATAACTGTTTCTAATTACGTTTATCTTGATGGAACCAACATAATTTTAAAAGAAATTGATAAAAATGGAAACATTATTTCGTATGATTATGATAAGAATGTCCACCTTATTGGTCTAACCACTTCTTCAAATGGCGAAGAAAATACTAATATTTATGGCTACACTTTAAACTATCTAACTTCACTCAAACACAATGATTTTGAATACAATTACGAATATGATAATCTTGGTAAATTGAATAGAATTTTAATTGCCAACGAAGTATATTTTACTAAATCTTACACTGACAATAGCGAAACTATAACATATAAAAATGGTGCAACATTTAAACGAACTTTTAATAGTGACGGCAAAATAACGAGTGTCGAATATAATCAAGCACCTATTCTAGAGAATGTTTATGACCCACTTGGAAATTTAATTAAATCTACTGATAAAACTAATAATGAATCAAACGTTCATAACTATTACTATGATAAATTTGGAAATCTTTACAAAGAAACTTCGACTCAACACTCTATCAATGTTGAAATTAAAAATACTATTGACAAGAAAACCGGGGATACGACTGCTAGTGAAATCAAATTAGGGAATAAAACTCTAAATTATTCGTACAACTACAATAAGAATTTTGTTAATAAACTAGATAATGTAGTACTGCCTAATAAGAAAACACAATATATCGTAAATGATAAACTATGTAGAACTTATGAGATTAAATTGGATAGCCATATTAAACTATATCACTATTTATCTAATGGTGACCATACATCTAATTTGATTTCTAGTGTTTGGTATGGAGACCGCGATAAGATTAATGGAAATTATAGATACAAATATGACGAAAAGGGCAATATTATTGAAATTAAAGAAAATAGTATTCTCATTGCCCGTTACAAGTATGATAATTTGTCTAGGTTAATTCGTGAAGATAATAGATTATTCAATAAAACGACCACTATTGAATACGATGCGGGTGGTAACATAGTTTTTAAATTAGAATATTTGTTTACATTAACAGATAATTTAAACGAAAGTACTCCTGCTGCTATCTATCCTTATCTATATAAGTCTACAGGTTGGCGTGACCAACTTGTTTCATATAATGGTGAAAACTTTGCTTATGACGAAGTCGGTAACCCTACTACTTGCCGTGGAGAGACATTGATTTGGAGCCATGCTAGGCAAGTTGTCCAACTTGGAGATTGTAAGTACACTTACAACGCAAATGGCATTAGGACTAGCAAAATTGTTAATGGCGTTAAAACTAAATTCTTCTTAAATGGCAATAGAATAATCGCTCAAGATGACGGAAATATTATATACTACCATTATGGAGCCGATGGTATCGTAGGCTTTACGCTTCAATTATCTAATACCGATATTCAAGAATATACCTACAAAAAGAATATTCAAGGTGATATAATTGGGATTTATGAACTAGAAAATGTATTAATTTGCAAGTACATTTATGATGCTTGGGGAAACACAAAAACGCTTATTTTATCTAGTAATGGTAGTTATGTTGACATCTCATCTACCTCAAACGATACATGCGTTAATACCAAATATTTATTCATCGCAAACTTAAATCCTTTCCGCTACCGTGGTTACTACTTCGATACTGAAACAGGACTTTATTATATAAACAACAGGTACTATGACCCAGAAATTGGTAGATTTATTAACGCTGATGAGATTGGCAATATAGATACCGAAAATCTAAACGGCTTCAATCTCTATATTTATTGCGCCAACAATCCAGTAAACAATGTACAGCCTAAAGAAATTAATTAAAAGCATTGAGTAATTGCTATTATATAAATTACAAACCCACTACACCTAAACTATTTAAATCTATGAATAAGATAAGTTGAGTTTAATAATAAGACGTTAAATTCTCTATCAATTAATATAAAAATAAAAGCATGCAAATAAATTTTAAATATTTAACTAAATTTTAATGCTTAATTATTTATTTTATGTTATAATATGTGCGGAGGAACAAATGAAAAAATTAGTTATTTATCGTTGCGAAGTTTGCGGGAATATCGCTGTAAAGTTAGTAGATAGCGGAGTTCCTATGGTCTGCTGTGGGCAAAAAATGGTGGAGATTAAACCTAACATGAATGACGGTGCAGTTGAAAAACATATGCCAGTAGTTGAAGTTTCTGGGAATATCGTTAAAGTACAGGTTGGTTCCACTCTTCACCCTATGACCGCTGAGCATTATATTTCGCACATTATCATTGAAACAAATAAAGGTTATAAAGTATTCAATCTAACACCTAAAGATGAACCAAAGGTTGAGATGACTCTTGGGGCAAAAGAAAAGGTTAATAAAGTTTACTCAATATGTAACCTTCATGGTATTTGGGCAAAATAATTACATAAAAAACAAGGGCAAATTTTGCCCTTGTTTTTATTTATATTTTAATAAATTATTAAATAAAAATTTAAATATCCTTGACAACTAAAATAATCAAAAATTCAAAAATAATCTATGAAATAGTATTTTTAATTAATTTTTTGTAAATTTTTATTAAAATTTTTAAAAGGCTAAAGTTATGTAACAATCATTATTAAATTTTAAAGCAAACAAAAAGATAGTGAATTCTCTTTCACTATCTTTTGCATAGAAATTTCTTTTCGCTTGATTTTATATAGTTTCATTCGTAACAAAATTAAATAAATTATCACACCAAATTTTCAAAATCAATCTGCTTGAAAAAATGTAATTTCATGCTGGGATTAAGGCATGGTAATGAATGGTCTTCATATAAATAAATGTTAAGCAAGAAAAAGTCATTTTCATTAAAAGCATATTTGCTTACTGAAAAATGAACTTTTTCGTTTGTGTTTTCATTTTCAAAAATTAAAATTTGACTTGATGCAGAGGGTACGAAAATTGTTCCGTGTCCACCAGAACACGAAACGGATAAATTATATTCCTTTTCATTATATATTAGAGTGGAAATCATGCTTTCTACGATACCGCTTCCTTCATTAACAGCTGTTAAATCTATTTTCATTGAAAAGTCATCTCCAGTTGCAACCCAAACACCGGACCTTGGGAAATCCTCAAAATCACTTGGGCTTTTCGAGTTTGTGTACACTATTGTTGCGTATATAATGTAAGCAAATATTATTAAAACTATTACACTAATGATTAGTGCAGATATGGATTTTTTCTTCTTCTCCATTAGTATTTCCCTTATATGTTAACTATAATTCAAATTGATTTAAACTGAAAAACTTATTTTCATTTTTCCACAAAATCACCCTACAATATTGAAAATTCGATTAGGGATATATATGATTTTCTTATATCCGTTTGGAATGTAGTGTGCGACTTCTTTTAGGGCGAGTTCTTTAATTTCGCTCTCGGTTGCAGTTTTTGACACTGTTATTTTCCCGCGGAGTTTACCATTTACTTGGATAGGAATTTCTACCGTATCTTCCACCATTTTACTCTCGTCGTAGGTTGGCCAACTCTCGTACGCGATAGTATCATTATGTCCTAATTCTTGCCATAATTCTTCCGTGATAAACGGGCATATTGGATTTAATAGTTTCAAAAATCCTTCCGCATACTCGCGCGGGAAGATTTCTTCCTTAGAGAGAGCATTTACAAAAATCATCATCTGCGAAATTGCAGTATTAAAGTTAAGTGTTTCATAGTCGTTAGTGACCTTTTTTACCGTTTGGTTATAAATCATATCAAGCGCTTTATTCTCGGCATCAATAATCTTCTTTTCCTGGTATAATCTGTACACTTTATCTATGAATTTTTTTGCACCATTTACTCCGTTATCGTCCCAAGGTTTAGACATCTCTAATGGTCCCATGAACATCTCGTAGAGTCTAAGAGTATCCGCACCATACTTTTTAACAATATCATTAGGGTCAACTACATATTCGGGGTAACGCTTGCCCATTTTTATACCATTTGCGCCCAAAATCATGCCCGGGTGCACAAGTTTTTTAAATGGTTCTTTTACTGGAACGACTCCCTTATCAAAAAGGTAGTTATTCCACATTCTTGAATATAGTAAATGACCTACCGCATGCTCTGGTCCGCCGACATACAAGTCAACTGGAAGCCAATGTTTCAAAAGTTCATAATTTGCAAGTTCCTTATCATTCTTCGGGTCAATGTAGCGCAAGAAATACCAACTCGAACCCGCACTACCCGGCATTGTGCTAGTTTCTCTCTCGGCTGGTCGTCCATCTACCGTAACATGTACCCAATCGGTAGCCTTTTTTAGCGGACTACTACCGTCTTTTGCTGGTTTGTAGTCGTCCAAATCTGGAAGAACTAGCGGAAGTTCGCTATCTTTTAGCGCCTTAGTTGTTCCGTCTTTAAAATGCACGATAGGAATAGGTTCGCCCCAATAGCGTTGACGCGCAAAAATCCACTCACGAATTCGGTAGTTGTTTTTCTTTCTACCCTTACCCATAGCGATAAGTTTCTCAGTTATCTTCTCCTTTGCTTCTTCAACTGTAAGTCCTGAAAATTCTTCACTATTTATTAGTTTACAACATTTTCCCAAATAGTCTTGCTTTTCAAAGGCATGTTTGCTAACATCTGCTCCTGAAATAACTTGTATCATAGGGATATTGTGTGCAACTGCGTACTCAAAGTCGCGTTGGTCGTGACTTGGGACTGCCATTACCGCCCCAGTACCATAACTCGCCAACACGAAATCACCGATATAAACAGGGACTTCGCGACCATTTACTGGATTAATCGCATAAATTCCGTCAAGTACGCAACCCGTCTTCCCTTTATTTAGTTCTGTGCGCTCCATGTCGCTCTTTTTAGCAGTTTCTTCGCGGTATTTTTCGACTTCTGCCCAATTCTTTATGCGCGGTTTTAATTCGTCGACAAGTTTACTTTCAGGCGCAACAACCATGAATGTGATACCATAAATAGTCTCAATACAAGTGGTATAAATTGAGAATTTTCCACCACCAACTATATCAAAGTCCACTTCAACACCTGTCGATTTCCCTATCCAATTCCTTTGCATTGCCTTGGTGGACTCGGGCCAGTCGATTTCATCTAGCCCCTCCAAAAGTCTATCCGCGTATTTCGGCATATCGATAACCCACTGCTTCATATTTTTCTTTACAACAGGATATCCACCGCGCTCGCTCTTTCCGTCCACAATCTCGTCGTTAGCAAGCACGCAACCTAAACCTTCACACCAGTTGACTGGCATCTCAACGCATTTTGCAAGTCCATCTTCATACAACTTTTTAAATATCCACTGTGTCCACTTATAGTAACTCGGGTCACTAGTTTTTATCTCTCTATCCCAATCAAAAGAAAACCCTATATTCTTTAATTGATTAGTAAAATACTCAATATTTTTTTCAGTAAAAATGCTAGGATTGTTTCCAGTGTCTATCGCGTACTGCTCGGCGGGTAGACCGAATGAATCAAACCCCATTGGGTGCAAAACATTATACCCCTGCATGCGTTTCATACGAGAAACGATGTCGGTTGCAGTGTATCCTTCTGGGTGTCCTACATGAAGTCCTGCTCCAGACGGATACGGAAACATATCCAACGCGTAAAATTTTGGGCGCGAAAAATCCCAAATGTCCGTTTTAAAAGTTCCATGTTCTTCCAAATATTTTTTCCACTTGTTTTCAACTTCGATGTGATTATATTCTTTCATAACTGCTCCGTAATAAAAATGTATATTAAATTTTATAATTTTTATAGCAGTTTGTCAAATAAAATCTATCTAGGGACAAAACTATTGCATGGAGCGTTTTTTATTGTACTACCTACAAAAATCCCATTGGAATAACATTCTCCACCATTGTTAAATATGCACTCTTTTTCTTCACACATAATGTTCATTGTTTGACAGTGATGATATGGTGCGATGTCAGGTTCATGCATAAACATATCGCGTGAAACATCTTCCACGATTTTTTCTTTATCTACATCTAAGTCAGCACAATAGGCCTTGTCGTCAACTTTTAAATTTTGTCTACAACACTTTGCCCTATCATTAAACTGACAACTATATTTTCTACATACTACGTCCATACAATTATTTTCGCCAAATAAAAATCTTTTATACTTTTAATTTTGATTAAATATTTATAAAAAATTTTAAAAATTTCAAAAAATCTATTAAAAATCAACTAAAAAATTAATAAATACCGCATTTTTATTAAAAATTTAATTTTTTATTAATCATTTATAATTATTTAATTTGGATATACTTATTTTTTAATTCTTATTGTATACCTATTCCCCGCTTAAATATAGTAAAATTTTATAATAAAAATTATTTTACACTATTATAATATTAATTTTAATATTTATATAATTAAAAAATTAAATATCTTAAAAAAATATAAAAAATTATTAATTTAATTTAATTTTTACTAATTTTTTAATATTTTTTATTTATATTTAAAAATTTTTTATTATGGGTACAGTATTTATATGATTGACAAAAGTTATAAATCTTGTTAATATAATAACAGGAGAAAATATGAAAGTAATACTAATTAAGGACCTTAAAGGTAAAGGAAAAGCAGGAGATATAATAGATGTAAATCCAAACTACGCGAGTAATGTTCTCATTCGTCAAGGGATTGCAAAGGAAGCGACCGCGAGCAACTTAAATGACCATAAAGGAAAGGTTGAATCTAAAGCGTATCACCATGCGGAAATGGTTAAAGAATATCAAGCCTTGGCAAATTCAATTCGCGGGAAAGTGTACAATTTCACACTCAATGTTGGTTCAAATGGAAAAGCATTCGGCTCGATTACTAAGCAAGAAATTTTAAACGCTCTCACCGCGGACGGAATTAAGGTAGAAAAAAATATGATTAAAGATTTCCCAACCATTAAAGGTGTTGGACAATACAAAATCACCTTGCAACTTATAAAAGAAGTTTCAGTCGATATAATCGCAAATGTAAATATAAAATAAAGAACGCACCAAAAGTGCGTTTTTATTTTAATCCTCTCTCCCGAGTAGGTAATCCGCAGTTACGCCGAAATAGTCTGCAATGTCACATAGGTAGTGAATATTTGGTGACTTAATTTTAAGTAGCCAACTATTTATTGTCGTTCTAGGTATATTTATTAAACTCGCGAACTTTTTTATGCTCAAATTTTTCTCTTCCATAAGGTCGCGCAATCTTTCTGCAAATGCATCTACCACAATTTCATATTTATTCATGTAATTATTATGACCTAAATGTGTCATATTTAGTTGACAAGGCACTTATGGGTCATATAGACTATAATTAGTCTTGAGATAAAAATTTATTCGCATAATTATCTTTATCTTGAGAGCCATTGGTGAGGAATGTCCAGGAAACACGCGCGCTAATCTATTGTGACTGTAAGCCTGTGGTAAAAAACCGCAACAAAATTTGTTGCGGATTTTTTAGTCTATGTGTTTATTATATCGTTGCTCTCCATTGTTTAAAATAAGTTAATTTATTTTCATCATTTAGTGAAATTTGGAAAATTCCATCAATTTTTTGTTCCACCCCATTCATTGTGCGTTCCATTCGCCAATTTACAATCGCTAAATCTTCAGTTTTACACAGAATTTTAAATGAATATGAGTGTACTTTTTGATTATAGTTCACTACTCGCCATAAATCTTCAACTTCCTTCCAAGTTTTGCAAGGTTCGCCCATTGGAGTTTCATAATATTTCACATCTTTACTGAAAAGTTCGGTAGTCTTAATACCTTCAAGTTTTTTCCACGACTCCATAAACTTATTTAACCATAATTCGAAGTTTTTCATTGAAATCTCCTAATAATCGTTTCTATTTTTTCAAAATGGCGGTTACTTCTATTTCTATTTTTGCACCATCACGAACCATTCTATTTACTTCGACAAGGGTAGAAACTGGCATAGAGTTTTTAAAATATTCTGCTCTTATCTTTGAAACTTTTTCAAATTCACTCATGTCAGTTACATAAATAACTGCTTTTATAACATCATCAAAACTCGCACCTGCCGACTTTAATATATCTCCAATGTCCGCAAAAACTTCGTGGGTTTGGACTTCAATATCGTTTGAGTCAACTCGCGAATTATTTTCCTTTGACGCATGCGCTTGAATTCCTGAAACATAAATCAAATAATAATTTCCACAATCGATTTTTTTAGCGGGAGTATAAACCCCTATTTTTTTATATCCTGCTGGATTTATGTTTTCAATCATGATTAATCTCCTATTTGGTTGAATTTTTTTAATAAGCGACGATTTTACCGACATAGTCGACGAGTTCGTCGATATTTAGACGGATTTGTTTCATAGTATCTCTATCGCGAATTGTAACAGTATTATCGTTTAGAGTATCAAAGTCAATCGTGACGCACATTGGAGTACCGATTTCGTCCTGACGGCGATAGCGTTTACCAATGCTTCCTGCCTCATCATATGTTACCATAAAGTGTTTTGCAAGTGTATTGTAAACTTCACGCGCCTTTTCACTAAGGTTCTTTTGGAGTGGAAGAATTGCCACTTTATATGGAGCAATCGCTGGGTGGAAATGCATTACAACGCGCGTATCTCCGCCCTCGAGTTCTTCTTCGTCATACGCCTCACACATTACCGCGAGAGTCAATCTGTCCGCACCGATTGAGTATTCCACAACATTTGGAATATATTTTTCGTTGGTGTACGGGTCGAGATATAACATAGATTTTCCACTATACTCTTGATGACGCGACAAGTCCCAATCTCCACGATGGTGAATTCCGTTCAATTCTTCCCAGCCGATAGGATACAAGTATTGAATGTCGCAAGCCGCCTTTGCGTAATGTGCCAATTTATCGTGATCGTGGTATCTCAAATGCTCTGGTTTAAAACCAATTGAGAGCAAGAAATCCATAGCCTTTTTCTTATACTCGTCATAGTATTTCATGCTATCTTCCGCCTTGCAAAACCATTGATGTTCCATTTGCTCAAACTCGATTGTGCGGAAAGTGAAATTACCTGGTGTTACTTCGTTTCTAAACGCCTTACCAATTTGCGCAATACCGAATGGAACTTTCGCGCGCATACTTCTTTGCACATTTAAGAAATTTACAAATTCACCTTGCGCGGTTTCTGGTCTAAGGTAGATTAAATTTTGGTTATCGTCCGTAACTCCGCGTGATGTGGAGAACATAAGGTTAAAATTCCTAATTCCCGTCCAATCGCTCTTACCACACTTAGGGCAAGCCACTTTATGCTCGGCGATATATTTCTCCATTTCTTCGTTAGTCATAAGGTCGGGATTAACCTTTCCTTTTGAGTGCGCTTCAATCAAATTGTCCGCTCTAAAACGCGATTTACATGATTTACAATCCATTTTGGGGTCGGAAAAACTAGCAGTATGACCGCTCGCGTCCCATACCCTACTATTCATAAAAATATCTGCGTCCACGCCGAACGAATTAGGCGCACACTGGACAAAGGTCTTCCACCATGCGCGCTTAATATTGTTCTTCAACTCGACACCTACCGGACCATAGTCCCAAGTGTTTGCGAGTCCGTCGTAGATGTCACTCCCCGGGAAAATTATCCCGCGAGATTTACATAAATTTACTATTTTATCAAAGTTTTCTAATTTTTTCATTTCTGTCTTCCCTATTATGCTAATAATTCTGGTGGATATACCTTATTGAATGAAACTCCATATCTTTTTTGTCCAGCACGATCAGCAAAATCTTTCATGCTATTCATCAAACCATTTCTGTTTTTAAATTTATCCACTACTGTATCAAAACTTTCTTGGTAAATATTTGCCAATTCTTCACATATCTCTTTGCATTGCTCTTGTATTTTAGATATATCTTCTTTTGTATATGACTTTCTGTATAATGGAGCACGCAAACCTTTATCTAAATCTATCCAAGTGTCAAGTGCTTCTTGCATTAGCAGCGCAAACTCTTTATCATACTCAGTATGATTTTTTAGATTTTTTAGCGATATTTTTGCTCTATTTAACCTGTCAATTAATTCCTTCGAATAATCTTTTGTCTTAGGTTTTGTATCAATAGTAACAGCATCTTCACTCACAAATTCGGCATTCTCCCAATCTATACCTAATGCATTTCCGCCACCATTTCCAGATTCAATAGCGTTCTGCGAATTGTCAACAAAAGCATTTATCGTTATATTGTATTCATTTTTGGCGACATCTACTAATTTGTCTTGTAATGCTTGGATAGTTGTGTTTATGCTATTGCTACTAGATTTTAAAGTTTCCTTCATCTCGCTCGTACTAGCCGCTATCTGTCTACCGAGATCGTTATTACTATCTTTTATTACTTGTAATTGAGTTAATAACTCATTAAATTGGGCTTCGTCTAATTTTTCTTTCCTTGTTTGTAAAGATTGAGAGATTGACTTAATTTCATTAAACATATTTGTAATTTCATCAGCCAAATACCTTTGTTTATCAAATTGCAACTCTCTTTCTTTTTGTTTTATTAATCTATTATTTTTATCATACTCATTTCGCACTGAATCTAGGTTGATATCTACAATTCTTTGTTTTAATTCTTCGCGATCGCCGCTTTCTAATATCGCATCTTCGTCTATATTTTTCGAGAGATTTTCAGCATTGTTGATTTGATTATCAAGTTCCGCATTTAAATCCTCTATCTCACTTAGACACTCTAATTCGGTTTTTATATCAATATCTTCATTTAGTTTATTTTTTTGTTCGTCTATTTTTAATAATAAATTTGCTATATTGCTTTCTAAATTGTTGATATTTTGCTCATATTTATCTCTTTGTTCTCTTTGCGCTCTCTGTTCTGCTAGCACACGCTCTGCTTCTTCATTGACTTGTTTTGCCTGCTCCCATTCTGCCTTTCTTCTATTTTCTTCTTCTAGATATTCATTATATTTTTCTCTATCCAGTGCTTCATTGTTGTTAATGAGATCTAGGTCAGCTTGGTAAGTCTCTTCTTGAACTGCATTTTCAACTCGTCCGTCTTTTAATTCGCTTTCGTCAGTGTGAGTTGTTTTATACTCTTTGGCTACCTGTTTAAATCTCTCCTTTAAACTATTTAATTTTGCTTCGGCATTCTTCTTCTCTTCTTTTGAAAGTTTTTCTTTCCCAACATATTTGAATTCGCCTGTTTTTACATCTAGTTCGTAATCATTTAAGAATTCTTTTTCTTCAGGAGTAAGCCTAGCAAATTCGTAAGTAAAATCATAGTCTTCCAACATTTCAGTATCAGCAACATCGTTAGTTTGCTTATCAAAATACTTGCAAATTGCATAACCTTTTGCTATTTGAAGTTGTTCCCATTTCTTCTCAAACTCTTTATCTGCCAATGTTGCGTGATTAGACAAACGGAAATTCTTTTGCATTTCAGTGAGTTTATTGTTTTCTGCTTCATACTCACTCTTTAAAGCAGGGTTAGATTTTAACTGCTTTTTTAGTTGTTTTACTTTAAGTTTTTGCTGTTTGATTGCTTCCTTGTAATCATCGCAAAGTTTTGCATTCCCTGCGCTAACTTGAGCAACTCCGTCGACCATATTTAAGTTAGTTAAATAATGCATACTGGATACATTATAAAGTCGCTCTTCAAGATTGGAAATCTCGCCTAAGAACACATCAATGTTCTCAATTTGATTTTCCTTTGTTGCTGTAAACAAATTGGTTAAATCTTCAGTGTATCCCTTTTCAAATGCTTCCTTATTTAGTTTATTAGGGTCTTTAAGTTTTTCCAAAAATCTATTTTGAATCCAACATTTAGCAGCAATCACTGCCGGTGCAATAGCGAGTCCCGCGCCTATCGTTCCAAAAATCACCCCTGCTGTCACTAAGTTTGGTATCAGTGCCGCTATAGCAACTGCCGTTACGAGTCCGCCCCAACTAAACATAAGTGGAACAAACGCGCCAATACTTTTATAGAAATCCTTTATCTCATCGCCCGCTTTATGATTTCCCCAGCCGACAATATGCTTTCCGTCAAATCTTAAGTTTCGTGAACTGATAGATTTATACTGACTCGAATCTGCAAACGGGGCATCTACAAGTTGAGTATCACTTATAACATACTTTTTCCCTTTTTCGTCGAGTTTTACTAACTTTCCGTTTATTATAGCATCTTCCAACTGATACTGTCCAGATTTGTACCTTGCGTCGAAATCTACCATTGCAGTCGTTACTATGCCTAATTTTTCTTTATTCGCAACTCTATCTTCGTTATATTCGTATATTACCTTACACTCTTCGCTAAGATTGATTTTAGGACGATTTGTCGTTTGTATAACATCACACTGATGTAATGGATTTGTCGAGCGCTTTAATGCTCTCGGTTTCTGTTCTTCAACACTTGTGATAATTCTAAAACCATCTTTCGTCTTTCCCTTTATCACATCGGCACGGTCTACAATACGAGTCTGCACACCTTCCACATTAGGAATTCGGCAATATACGAGATATTTATCAGCGGGAGCATCTTGATTTTCAGCATAAACATAACCTATTGGACGCGCGGTCTTTTTCTCTTCCACAAACTTACCGTTATTTAGGCGCAAATAGGTGGTTTCATTTTCTTCCGCCTTATAATCTTCATTTATTTCGCGGAAGTTTTTAATCGTGTCGAAAATTATATTTGCTTGCTCATAAGTTAGCGGTGCAATTTCTCGAATCTCATCACCAACTTTTGCGTATAAAGACTTTCCAACATAAGCACTAAAATTGGTTGTGGAATCTTTTTTTATAGACTTTTCTTTATTGCCTTCAAAAGCATCGTCATAACTGGAATATAAATTCTCTATTCCCACCATGCTTTCATTCGTGTCGCCAGCAAAATGAACTTTTAAAAATCTACCATTCTCATCTGTAATAAAATTTTTGATTTGAAGTTTTGGTTTTGCCCCGTGAACTAAGATTTGCTCACTATAATAAGTGTCCACTGGGCGATTAACATCATTGCCGTTCTCGTCATAACTCTTAACGCTTTTATTGTTAAAGTCTGCGGTCTCTTGCCTTGTAATTTCCCCAGGTGTATATCCATTGTCTTTATATACGAAAGTCACTGGAACATAACTACCGCTATCATTATAATATAACTCTTTGCCTTGCAATTCTTCTATACTATTTATAGACAACGACGCATCATTAATTGGCACAAAATTAGCACCAACAAATGTGCCTAATTGAGATTTCTCAATAAACTCTTTCTTCCCGCCAGATAATTCAGCATAAAGATAATTACTATCTTCATAGGCGCTCGGGCTCATTTTAACTCGACGCTTTAGACCATATGGCACAACTTGAGTATTTCCAGAACTGTCAGTTCCGTCAATAGAGTACGAGTCTATCTCATTTGGGACTTCGAAATCTCTTACAAATATATTATTTTTATCAGCATCGTCGAGAGTGTTTCCCGGATTATATTCCTTGGCAACTCCCGCTGCAACGGTAAGTGTAGAATTTCTCTTAACATTATTAAAATCTCTTAAAGAACTTATCCTTCTACCTTGTGAGTCGTTTATATAGACAAACACTTCACTTAACGGCACATATGTATTCCTTTTACCATAATGTATAAAAATTTGAGAAAGATTTAATTTTCCAGCATCTTTTTCTTCTATTTTTCTAAATCCGTCAACTAATTCCACCGTATTAGTGCTTGGCATATACACCTCTCTTTTGATAATTATAGCACACGCGCAGAGAAAAATCAATATTTCAACGGACTTTTAATTAAAATAGTAATTGATAAACATGATTAAATTCCAATGAAATTAATGAAAATTTTTTGATAAAAAATAAAAAAGCACATGTGTGCTTAATTATTTTCTATTTTCTTTTTTTAACAATTTATTTAAACCGATTACGATTAATGGAACTATAATCGCTTGGATAAATAGTGCGGTCATTCCCGATTGAATTTGTGTCCAAACTAGATTAGTGCTTAGACCTGTCGTGCTACCAAATAGTGCAACGCTAATTAAGAAAACTGTTCTTCCTGAAAGTCCAGCGACTAAAACAGCAGGAAAAGCGTAAACTGGATTTTCATATATCTTTTTAGAAAACAATCCGCTAACGAGCGCGAACACTGCCAATTCTAGAATCATGAAAGGAAGTCTACTAAGCGCTGGCATAGGATTTGAGATAAGCGATGTTATAATAAAACTTGTTATAGGGCTAAGAATTCCTACTCCTAATCCCCACCATGTGCCTAATAAACAACCAGCAAGCAATACGGGTAGATACATAGGAAGCCAAGTCATACCACCGCTCGCTCCAGCCCATAAGTGAACCAACTGTGGTAGCCCAACTGCAAGTACGATAAGAGCACCCGCTACAAGTGTTTTAATTGTGATTTTAATTCCAATCTTAATATCTTTTCTTTCTAAAACTTGTTCTAACATATTTTCTCTCCTTTTTATTTTTATATTTTTTATTAAAAATCGTTAAAATTTTTTATTTTTTCAAAAAAATTAAATTTTTATCGTTTTTTTGCTTATTTTTTTGCAAATTTTTATTAATATTTTGAAAATTTTTTATTTTTTAATTATTTATTTTTAATTAACATGATTTTTAAAGTTCGTGGAGTATAGTATTTTCGCTTTCCTAGCCCATATCCTTCTTTTATAATTTTATAGTTTTTAGCATTATTAAAATCTCCAATTCCCGCAAGTGCGCCTAGCCCAGTAGGAGTAATCAGTTCGTACGGAAAATCTGTCCGCTTAATTTTGATATTAAACTCGTCCGCTATATTTTTTACCGCAGGTGTTGGAATATCCAGCATTCCTACTCGCGTTTGAATTTTACCTTTCCCTTCAACTAGATTTTGTATGTACACCTTATCCACTGCTAAATCGTCTAGGCAGACGGCAATAGAAGTTATATCTATTATTGAATCCATAGCACCTGACTCATGAAAGACAACTTCATTTACACTAATTTTATGTGCTTTGGCTTCTGCACGAGCAATGATTGAAAATATCTTTTTAGCAATATCTTTTGCAGAATTTGTTAAAATTGAATTATCTAAAATTTTAAAGACATCTTCTATATTTCTTCTAATAAAATTATTTTGTTCTATTCTCTTGTCGCCAAAAAGATATTCCATATCATTATCGTGATTGTCTTTAAGTTCTACATCAAAATCTGTAATTATTCGCGAGTTGTCACTCTTGTCCGTAATTTTTATCGTATAGCTATCCAAATTTAGACTGTCGATAGATTTCCTTAATTTGTCCTTGTCCGCACCCAAAGATAAGAGTGCGCCGACTATCATATCTCCACTTACTCCAAAAGAGCAATCAATAAGTAAATTAGTCGATGTCGATGATTTCATATTCTCTACTGCCGAGTTTATGTGCGCATGCCGCTTCTACAGTGTGTATACCATGACGCGAGTTCATTCTTTCAATCAAGTCTGCCTTGCCGGGGTCGTTGGAGTTGATGACGGCATCATAGCAAACCTGGTCAAGTGCCACAGGGTCAATAGATGCGAAAATGCCGATATCTTTCATCTTTGGTGTGGCAGGGTTTGAGTCGCAGTCACAATCGACAGAAAGGTTGTTTGCCACGCTGATATAGAGAAGGTTATCCTTGCCCACATAGTCGATAACTCCTTTGCACGCATCAGCCATAGACTCCAAAAAGTCATCTTGTTTTGGAAGATGCGACCAAATGTATTCTTGATTTAGAGAAGTTCCCGCTGAGTGAATGTTGAGTTTGCCGTTTGTGGAAGCCATGCCGATAGACATATTTTTAAGTGCGCCCCCAAATCCGCCCATAGCATGACCTTTAAAGTGCGATAGAAGTAAGAAGGAGTCGTAGTTGTCGATATGCTCGCCAACAATATCCTTATCGAGATGGTATCCGCCCTTAATAGGTATCGATTTTTCGCCAAATTCATCCATGATGTCACATGGCGCAATCGCATAAAAACCATGGTCCTTAATCGCTTGCCAGTGGTCCTTTGGGTCCTGTCTTTTACCGCCATACGCTGTGCAACACTCTACAATCGTTCCATTTAATTTATCTACAAGTGGTTTAATTAAGTTAGGATTTAAAAAGTTATGTCCGCCTGGCTCCCCTGTGGAAATTTTTACCGCAACTTTTCCTTTTAATTCATGATTAAGTGCTTCATAGATTTTGATTAATCCTTCTGGTGTAATAGATTTTGTAAAATAAACTTTTGATTTTTTCATATTTATTCTCCTTTTATTTTAATTTCTTCTCATGCTTCAGCATTTTAGTATAATAGACATCTATCTTATAATTTAATCTATCATATGCCTTATTCATCTCGTCCAATTTCTTTTTTAGTACATCGCGTTGCTCGATAAGTAGATTTTTTCGTTTTTCAGCAGTATGTTCTCCTTGCTTAATTAACTCCATATATTTAATCAAGACATCTATTGGTATACCTGCGCTTCTCATGCATACGACAAACTCAATTCTATCGATTTCCTTTTCCCCATAATCGCGCTTCCCACCGACACGCGGAACGGGGTCTATTATCCCGATTTTTTCATAATAGCGCAAAGTGTCAGGCGTGATATTATATTTCTCTCCTATCTCATGTATCGTCATACCCTCTCCTTATCCTTATTATATCACTTGGAGTCAACTCCAAGTCAAACGATTTTTATTCTTTTTTTATTTTTTTATATTTAATAATCATTCAAAAAATTATCAAAATTTGAAAAATAATGAGATTTATTGCTACTTTATAGATTTTTATTATGTTTTTTAATTAAAATTTTTTGTATTTAAAATATTTTTTTGAAAATTATATAAAAAAATTCATAGATTTACTATGAATTTATTTCTTCTAAAATACTTATAACTTCATTTAAATTATTTAAAATTTTAAATGCTAATCTTTTTACCTTCTTACTATTTTCTTTAATATCTGGAATCAATATCGTTTTAATGCCCGCACTAGTAGAAGATAAAACCCCATTATCACTATCTTCAAGTACTATCGTTTCTTCTATTTTTACGCCTAATTTTTTACATGCAAAAAGATAGATATCAGGTTCTGGCTTACCATGCTCTACCATGTCACCAGTAATAATTTCATCAAAAAGTTTTGGGTCAATGTTAGCATATTTTAAACTAAACTCCACTCTATCTTGTAACGATGATGACGCTATCGCCGTTTTATAACCCTTACTTTTTAAATAATTCATGAGTTCATAAAAGCCACTCTTCACTTTTATCCCATTTTTTATAGCGTCTTCTCGCATAAAGATTTTGTTGTATGCTCTAAATTTTTCCACATCAAAATCTTTACCCATCGCCTTTCGCCACTTTTTCGAGATGAGTTCATATCGCATACCGATTGTTTCGATCGCAAGGGAAATTGGAAGGTTATAATGATAGACTTCATTCGTCTTTTTTATCGCATTTATACCCCATGTTTCGCTGTCTAGAATTAGTCCGTCTAAATCAAAAATTACCGCTTTTATTTTCATAATTACTCCTTAAAGTTAGTATAACACAGATTACGAAAAAAGAAAAACAAAGAAAAGTGAAAAAAGAAAAAATAAGAGTAAAACAAAAATATTCCTCGTTAATTCAGGGCTCCCACGAGTGCCGAAAGGTACGAAGTGGGAAATGGGTTCCCTACAAGACGTTAGTCACAGTAGGGCTAAAAAAAGGAGTGACCGATTATAATTAAAGGGTTCCCTGCGAGCCGAATGGCGAAGTAGGGATAAAAAAATGACCGCCCGTAAATCTTACTAATGCAGTTTTATACCTAAAACTGCGGTAAGAAAAGGGCGTGTCATTTTTTCTGGCGCAGAGAACAGGATTTGAACCTGCGGACGCTTTCACGTCACACGATTTCCAATCGTGCTCATTCGACCGCTCTGACATCTCTGCTTATGCAATCGTATTGACTGCATAATTTTACCATTTTATTTTATAATTGTCAATTATTATTTTTTCTTTTCTATTTCTTCAAGCGTCACATTTGCTGAGTGCGTGATAGGTTTCCACTCCACCTTTTTAAATAGTGCTGAAACGGCGATTGGAATATATGTGAACATAAATATAGGTAATGTAAATATATACAGAATTTTCTTCCAATTTGAAGTTTTAATTTTCTTCCATTCAGTTATTACAACTGTTAGCCCAATCACGAGCATTAGAATACCCAACAATCCAAATGACAACAGCAGTGACTCAATCGCGTACCATGCTGTACCAAATTCACCGATACATAGTGCAATAATTGAACAGATAGGCAAAACCATTAATGTAACCATGGTTATAATCAATGCAGGGAAAATTGTGGTCAAAATATCCCAACAAGCGAAATTCTTAAACGAACCTTTAAGTAACTTTCTGCCATTTTTACCGAACACTTGATAAAAGCCCTTCGCCCAGCGCTCACGCTGACGCCATGCTTGTTTGAAAGTTTCAGGTTGTTCGTCATATAACTCGGCAGTACTAACATAGGCTACCTTTCTACCGGTCAAGGCATATTCGGTAGAACATTGGATATCCTCGGTAAGCATGAAGAAATTCCAGTTTCCATATTCTTTAACAACATTTGCACTAATTAAAAATCCCGTTCCTGAGATTGCACAAGATGAATTTAAAATCATACGCGAATTATTTAAATGTCTTGCTTCATGCATGAACCAATAACCATAGCCTGCGCTTATCCAATTCTTGCCAATATTTTTAGAATTGCGATATGAAGTAGCCATTTCATAGCCAGAATCGTACGCCTTATTCATCTCGGTTATAAAATTAGGTTTTATTACATTATCCGCATCTAGAACGATGTATGCTTCGGGAACTAGGCTAGCGAATTCAGGTTCGGTGTGAAGTTTTGTGAATAGATAGTTTAATGCATAACCCTTTCCCACTTGCTCTTTATTAAAACGCTCGAATACAATACATCCTAAATCGCGACAAATTTGCGCGGTATTATCCGTACAATTATCTGCAATTACAAATATTTTTAACAACTCTTGCGGATAATCGCTAGCCTTAATACTATTTATTAAATTTGCTATAACTTTACTTTCGTTTCTAGCAGAAATTACAATACCATATTTATGTTTATTATAATTCGTGCCTTTGAATTTAAAGTGTTTAAAAAGCCCGATAATTATATAAATCGTTTGATGAAAATACATCAAGCAGAAAATCAAATTCATTATTTGAGTAAAATAATATATAAATCCGTACATTGCGGACGGAATAGGAATATTTCCTTGATATCTTATTAAATCGAAAATTAATTGCATATTGTCCTCGCAACGATATCCTATCACATTTTTTATGATTTGTAAATACTTTTTTTAAAAAATGTGGATAAAATATCAATTTTTGCCGAAAGGATAACAAAGTTAAAAACACAAACTATAAGTTGGATATATCTTAATAATTAAAAACTACAATGAAATGATATGTATAAAAATAAGATTTTAGATAAAGGATATAAAACCATTAATAATATGCATTATAAATTGGCATTATAATAATGATAAAATTTTATTTGTTAATTATATAAAAAATCGTGCCCTAATTGGACACGAATTTTTTAGTTCTCTACTTTCTTACTGCTAAGAAACCAGTAACAGAACCAACTATGCCGAATATCGTCATACAGATTGGTCCAGCATCTACTGATCTAGTAGTAGCCAAGCCTAGTATTGTGTCATCATTGACCTTGTTAACGCCAACATACATCAAGATGATGAATACAATAGCAACAACGAGCGTCAACACAGCCAACACCATACCGCACAAATCTATGATCTTATTACCTCTAATGAATAATTTTAATAGAGTAACTACGGCAAGTAATGCGATTAAAACTAGCAAAATAATCATGAATACTTTCGCAACTCTCCATGTTCCGTATGCATCGATAGAAGTTTCACTGATTATATCAAACCAGTCTTGCATGCCATATTCCACTTCCGTACCAAGAGTATTACCCGTTGACTTAATGAAAGTGAAAGTCATTGATACGAATGTCATGACAGCCATAAGGACAGTAGCCACAACCATAATGAGACTCATTAGATTTAATTTCTTAGATTTTTTCGCCATAAATCCTCCCTTTTGCTAGTTTTATTTTAGTATATTTTATTAGTCCATGTCAAACAAAATGCAAAAAAAATTTAAAATATTTTGATTAATCTTCCATAAACATTACGCTCACAATATCAATCTATTTTTCGCCAATGTGAGTGAGCATTTTTACTCCTAAGTTTGACACTAAATTTGACACTAAATTTTCATAAAAAAATAAAAAGCAGTAGTGCCAGATAATAAGTAACACTACTATATCTTGTGTTTATGGCGCCCCGAGTAGGGCTCGAACCTACAACCTATCGGTTAACAGCCGAGTGCTCCACCATTGAGCTATCGAGGCATCTAAACGAAATATATTTTAACTTATGCTTTGAGGATTGTCAAGTGTTTTTATATAAATTTTTATTAAAATTTACATTTATAAGAAATTATTAGATTTTACTTGTAAAAATTTAAAGAACTATTAATTATTAAATAATTGCTAAGTTTAGAAATAGTTATATAATCCTATTATTCTTCTAATATATCAAATTGTACTACTATCGCTAGGATTTTACTAGTTGATATTTTAATTAGAAGTGTCAGTTCATTATTTTATCTTATGACAAACAAAAAGAGTGCATATGGCCCATGATTAATGAAATGCCTGCACTCATTTTTACCTATTTGTCAACTGGTTATACAAACTATATTTGTTTAAGAAATTTAAATAGTTCATCTTTTGAAGGACATTATATGCTTCCGTTCTAAATGTTTCAGTCAAAAGTGTTTTATTTTCCTCACTAATATCGTCTTGAACATAACTGAACTCACTCAAATCGTACGAGTAAATATCCTTACTAAATATTCCGCCCGTATGCGAATAATATACTACCATATCTCGCATTTCTGTCCCATCATAATAAACATAGTCCGCAGGTCTAAACAGCGAATGACCGACGTATAGATTTTCGTTAAACTTTATACCTAACAAATCAAATAGAGTTGGAATAATATCGTAGGCAGAAGAAAATCTATCATTTACAACATAAGTATTTTCTCCATAACTATCCCTTAATCCCGGGCTAGATATAATTAACGGAATAGTATTAACTTCAATATCTTCTAACCCGCTCTCATTTATTCCGCGCTTAAATCTGTTAGATAAATTGTCATAATACGAATAGTGGTCTGAGAATAAGACTATTGTGGTATTGTCGTATAAGTTCTCGCCAGTTGAATAATATGTATTTTTCAGTTTCTCGACAATCGCTCCTATTGCTCTATCCAATCCTACCGCTCCACATTCATAATATACTAGTTCATTAACTAATTCAGGATCGCTCTCTAAATAGTTATTTAGAATATTTGTATACCATTCTGTATAATAATTGGCGTCATTTCTCTTACTTTCATCATCAAGAACATAATACCCATCGTCATTTAATACGCAATCGTCTTCACCATACATCACATAATCATAATATTTAAGTGCATCTTTGTCGTTCTCATTATCACCTGCCGTATAAGCACCATGCGAAGACACATTTAGATAAAACGAATAGAAAGGTTGTTCTTCGTATGTTTCTGGAACAATATAGCGCATGGCGTAATTAACAAACTCCGCTTCTTCCGCCCAATTATTCCATTTTAAGTCATCGCCGGTATAGATTTTATCCCCATTTTCGTCAGTTAGATTATCTTTCCCTATAACATTATCAAAGCCTAAATTTCCATGAGTTTCACTGCGACTATAAAATGAAATTTCGTTAGAATGAACATAACTCGTAGTGTATCCGCTTTCGCTTAAAATTTTAGGGATAGAATAACCTAGCGTATTCCTGCTCTCGTCGTAATTCCCACCAACTAAATTTGTTAGCGATTCACCTATAGGATACATTCCAGTAATTGCATAACTTTCCGAAATATTTGTTTTTGACTTTGCAAAGAAGTTAGTATTAATAAGTCCGCCATCATAAATCAACGAATAAATATTAGGTGTAAGTTCGCTAGACAAGTTTTTTATCTCACTATCATAGTTCCCATCACAGAATGCGAACCATTCAAGAGATTCCATCATTATAACTACAACATTATTCCCTTCGTCTATTCCAAATACTCCATTTGAGACTGTTTCTCCACTACCGTCGACATATGTACCATCATAAATGTTACCACCATTGAAATAATTTATTGTCGCATTCGCAATCGTTTGGTCCTTGCCAGTCATAAGACTTAAAATTAAATTGGTCATATAACCATAAGTACCAAATTTTGCATAACTACTCTTTTTTAATAGTGTGGAATTCATTAAAAAAGCATCGCTAGTATAATAATCTGCCGAACCAATAGTTGATGTCGCGTTTACAGTATGCCTATTATAACTAATGATTGAGAGCGAAAAAACTTGAATAACTACTAACAAAATTACCATGAGCGCGGAATAATGTTGCTTAGCATCGATTTTATTTTTCTTAATATAGTGCAAAATTAAACTACCAAGGATTACAATTATCGCATACAAGGTTATTAATGATAAAATTATTGACAAATAGATGAAATTTGTGGTTACCGCATTCGTTGCTTCGCCAATTAGATTCAACATATCGAAAGTAAATAAGTCGCCATATATAGTTATAAGCGAATAATTTGTGTAAATTAAAATCACTTGAATACCTAGCACAATACAGTAAAGCACAAATTGCGCGGTATAGTTAGGAATAGCATAGATTAAAATCCCTATAAATATCATTATCGCTAGATTATAGAAAAAATAGTCTGGCATTCCGCCTAAATCTAGGAGATAAAAAGTAACCGCTTCTAGAATAAGCGCGCTGACTATAAAATAGAAAAATAATAGGAATTTATTTGCTACTATTTTTAGCATAATTTCATTATATCACCCTGAAATTTTATTGTCAAGATTTCTTGAATACTCGCCAAATAGTTGACTAAAATCAAAAACAATTATATAATAAGGGGCATGTAAAATTATTATTTGCAAAAAAGGAGTTATTATGAAATTTAAAGCAGACGATTTAATTAGTTTTGTACTTCAAAATCACAAAGATGCTGAAAAAATATTGACCGAATTTGGTTTCCATTGTATATATTGTCCCGCCGCTCAAGGAGAGACGATAGAAGAAGCGTGTTATGTCCACCAAGTAGATGTAAACGAACTTTTAAAAGCACTAAATAAATAGTGCTTTTTTATATAATTATTCTAAGTTAATTTATTTAAAAAGAATTTATATCTTATTTTAATTAAAAATATGTAATATTAATTATTTTTTATTAATAATTTATCATAATTAATTTTTCCCCACATGAATTTATGGACCCTTATATCTTAATTCTAAGGTCAGTATTGAAATAAAATTTTTAATATAAAAGAAGCGAACTTAAAGTTCACTTCTAAAATTTTTTATTCCTTAGGGGTTCTACGCGAGATACGAGATTTCTTCTCTAACTCCTTAGTCGTTTCCGCAATTTTAGCGTTTTCTTCTGCTATTTGCGCGTCTAGTTCTTTTAAGAAATTCTCTAAATCTTCTTCCGTATTAGCAGTTGGAGCAGTGACTGTTGCATCGTTTGCTACACTGTTTGGAGTTGCATTTATTGTCTTATTTGAAGCTTCGGTCTCAGTGTTTCCACTAATTTTCTTAGGTCTACCTCTTCGTTTAGATTCACTAGTAGGAATAACCTTTTCTTCTGCGTTCTTTTTCGGTCTGCCTGCTTTCTTTTTAGGTTTAGTCTCGGTAGGGGTATCATTAGTTTGAGTGGCAGGTCCCACAACTTTTCTTGGTCTACCAGGTTTACGCTTTGGAGTCTCGGCAACACTACCTGTTGTGTCAGCCTTATCTTCAACTATTTTCCTAGGTCTACCCGGCTTTTTCTTTGGTGTGCTAACTTGTGCGCTCTCGGTCTTTCTAGGTCTACCCGGACGTCTTGGTTCAGTAGTGGTTTCTTCCGTCTTAACTTTTTTAGGTCTTCCCACTGGGCGAGAAGGTTTTACCACCTTTTCCTTTCTCGGTCTACCCGGTCTTTTCTTTGGAGTTGTGCTTTCATTTTGGACGGTGACGAATGGTTCTTGTCCTACCGAATTTTCCCCTTCTTCGATAGGTTCATTATATGATTCAACTTGATTTGTAGTTTCGGTCGGCTCGTCGTCTAAATAATTAAATGTAAATCCTTGCTCTACCGCATTCCCCGCCTGTGTAACTGGTTCGATAGGCGCATTGGCTATAGAAGCATCTTCACTAGGTTGAGTCATGGCAGGCTCAGCAGGGTAATTGTTATATACCGGCTGATTGCTAAAATTCTTGTTAGAAACATTTGGTACATTCTGCTCGTTGTTAGTGTTGGCCGTTTGATTCACAACCTTATCATAACGCTCACTCATTTCACGAGTAATGCTATCTTCCTCGTTTTCCTTGTTTAATGCTTCCAACTCTTCTTCTGTTGGTTCAGGCTGTGGTGGAGTTATGCCGTTATTTTGAAGCGCATTCTCTAATTGAGAAACTCTATCTTCAAGCGTCTTAACTTTCTTATTATGAGAGGCTTCTGCTTGTTTAATCGCAGCATCAAACACCTTATCACTATATGTATTGAACTCGCTCATCATGCCTTTTTCAAGTTTGGTTCTAACTTCCTTGATTTCATTTTCAATAGCAGTGAGTTCTTCTTGATAGTTCTCTAAAATCTTTTTATGCCTGTCCGTTGCAGTATCGTAATCTCGCTCTAAGTTACGCTGTCTGTCCAACTCTTGTTGTTGCTGTTTCTTTAAATAGTTCGCTTCAATCGCGCTGGACGCTTCATCTAATTGTGCTTTAAAGTTTTCAAACGACTCTTTACTAACCTGCATTTGACGCTGATATTCCTTGGTCGTTTCACGGAACGAGAGTTCTTCTTGCGATATGTCATTATTAATTTGTTCCATATCTTGCATATACTTTTTACGCTCGGCGATATAACTTTCCGCCTCCTGCATGGCGCGTTCTAGTACGAGTGAACTTTCAACTCCCGCTTCGTCAAAGTTGAATTTTTCATGCTCTACATTGCGAAGTCGAGCACGCTCTAATTCTTTCTTCTCTTCTTCCGCTCTGCGTTGCAAATACGAATAAAGAATAGGAATACCTTTTCTAATCTCGTTTTTATCGAACAATACTTCATAGTCAACATAGTCAGGTAGAGTTTGTGTCGCCTTATCCATATTCACTTCAAAATATTGATAATTTTGATGCAGGTCACTAACTACCGCGTTGTGCCTTAAATCTAGGAAGATTGTAACTATATAATTTAACACCAAAATAAATATAGGACAAAGTAATGTTTGCTGTAAAACTGAAACTAGATCCACAACCATAATAGAATAAAGGTTAAATAAGAAACTAAGGATCGCTAATATGTATGAGATGATGTTCATTGTCGTTATATCGCGTTTAAAGGTACTATTTTTAAGTGGGGAAGAAACGCAAATTTCAAACGACATGTAGTGGCTAGCAGGGTGCTCACGATAAAGTACGAATTGTTGCCACTGCTTCCTAAGTTGTTTAGGAACCTTTCTACTCTTCATTTTATTATTAAATGGAACTAGATTTTCTTCCGTGATTTGTGGATTATTAATAAAATAATTGTTAAACATATCCACAGCCTTAATTAGTTTCACTTCATACGCATTTGAAGTCGAAATAATCGTAACTATAATTACAAACAAAAATATACCAACGAAAATTAAAAACGATTCGTTGAGTGTTAAGTATCCGTATAATGAACTAAAAAATCTATCAATTTCATTAAATACGTTCATAATAATTCCCCTTTTATCTATCCTAGTCGACAAATATTTACATAGTTATTATAACACAATTAATAATTAATTACTAATAATTTTTAAATATTTTTTAAAAATTTTTAAATATTTTTTTATAAATCCTATTATGTTTTAATATAATATTTTTTATATTTTTTTAATTAATTAATTTAATTTTTTATGAATTTTAATTATTTTTTTGCATTTTTAACCTATTTTTAATGTAATTTTTAATTAATTTTTTCATTTGACATATTTTAATTATTATTTTATAATTTTAAATGTATAATATTTTAGGAGAACATTATGTGGTCAATGTACATGATATATTACATTTTGGGAATAGTAATGATACCTGGGTTAATACTTGGCATTTGGGCTCAAACAAAAGTTTATTCCACTTTCAATCATTATAATAAAATTGAAACAAAGCATGGGAAAACTGCTAAAGATGTCGCTCGCTTCATGTTAGATAGCGCGGGTTGTGTAGATACAAAGGTGGAACATATTCGTGGTGAATTGACGGACAATTTTAATCCAAAAACTAACACCGTATCTTTAAGCGAAAGCGTGTATAATCAAGCAACCATTTCAGCGGTTGGGGTCACCGCACATGAAATAGGGCACGTATTCCAACATAAAAATGGTTACGCACCAATAAAACTAAGAAATGCGCTTGTACCAGTTATGAATATTCTCGGTTATTTTGTTTGGCCGTTAATTATAATTGGACTAATTTTAGAGATGACCTATTATGCCACTGCCGTCGACTGGCTACTTATTGCTGGCATTGCAATTTATTCATTAAACATCGTCTTTTGCTTAATTACCTTGCCTATTGAACTTAATGCAAGTAAGCGTGCTTATAAAATGCTAACTGCGACAGGTGAAATGGATTTAGAAGAAGCAGAGGGTGTTAAAAAAGTGCTATCCGCAGCAGCATGGACTTATGTTGCGGCACTAGTTACTTCAATTCTATCGCTCGTTCGTTTAGTCATGTTTATATTCATGATGCGTGGCGGAGATAAATAATTAAAGTAACCTTCTATTCGCTCTAATTTGCGAAAATTTAGTCATAACTTCGTATTCGCTCGAGTTAGAATAATCAGCATAAGTCTTTAGTGGGGTAGTATCGTCCAATATGTAGATACTATCCCCTTTTTTTAATTTAGTGTCCGTTAAATCAACCATGAAACAATCCATGCAGATATTTAAAACTTTACATAAATTTCCATTAAGGTTTAATTTTAAACCGATGTAAGACAAGTCAAACCCGTCCGCGTAACCGATAGGTATTATTCCAACCCTCATATTTTTCTTGGCAACAAAAATATAGTTATAGCCGACTAACTCTCCCGCCCTTACCATATTCACTTGCACTATTTTAGTTTTTATCTTTACAACTGGCGAAAAATTTTTGCTAGACTTATTATATAGAGAAAATCCAACTCTAACCATATCCAGTCCGTGATTTTCTATTTCACTTACAATGCTATTATCGGCGTGAATAATAGGATTAAAGTCTTTCTTTTTTACCATTTTTACGAACTTTAAAAACTGCGAAAATTGCACATGCATATACTCGTCTGCGGTTGCAAAGTGAGTAAAAATACCTTCTATTTTAAGTTTTGAATTTTTAATTAATTTAAGTGCACGACTAAATTCACGAGCACTTTTAAACCCAAACCTATTCATTCCGCTATTTATTTTTAAATGAATATTATATTCTTTATCCTTTTTAACTAGTCTAATTATGTCATCAATCGAGTGACAAGTGTATGAAAAACGCCCGTCAATCCTGTATGGAAGCGCACCTACAATTAAAATTTTCTTTTTGCTAAATTTGGCAACCTGCCTTGCTTCTTGCTCGTTTGATACGCCATAAAAATCGACATATCTATCAATAGTTTTTACAACAAATTTTACTCCAACTCCATACGCGTTCGCTTTTACCATAACGCAAATTTTTGAGTTTGGATTTTTGAGTCTAATATATTTAATATTTTTAATTAAATTTTCACTACTAACTAAAAAACTATTAAACATAATTTTATGTATGAAAAAATGTATATTTTGTTAAAATTTATTAAAAAATAAAAAACGGGCAAATTTTTACCCGTTTATTTATTCTCATTTTTCTTCAAGTGTGACATGGCAAATTCGCACCCACAATAGTCTTGACGATAAATTCCTTTCTCTTTACAAATCTGGGTGCTTCTAAGATACCCATTCTCCTTTTTAAAATCTGCGTGAAGATACTTTATACCATACTTTTTCTCTAAACTCTCGCCAAGTGAATTAATAAATTCACAATCTTTATGCGGACTAATGGATAGCGTAGTTGTCACAATATCAAAATTATTTTCAACCGCATATGAAAATGCCTTGTTCATGCGATAAGCGATACATATCCTACACCTATCTCCGCCTTCAATGTCGCTTTCATGCCCCTTGACCAAATTTAGATATTCGTTATGATTATAACCTAAATCGACTACTTTTATATTTAATTTTGAAAATTCTTCCTTTCGCTTAAAATACTCGTTTTCGGGATAAATATTTGGATTAAAATATAAATACGTTATATCAAAAAATTTAGAAATCTTCTCAATCACTGCACTTGAGCATGGTGCACAACATACATGCAAAAGCAGTTTTGGTTTTTCTCCAAAACTGCTTATTTCTTCATGCATAATCTTGTTGTAATCTATTTTCATGATAATATTTTAACAAATTGATGCAATTTGTCAAGAAAGTTTTGTAAATGTAATGGTGATATTTTCTTCCCTTTCAACAGAACTTTCTTCAATTATAGATGTGATTTCGAGTCTAAATATGAGTTGTTCTTCTACGAATAATCCTTCATTGTCTGTTAATTTAACCCTACTATTTTCTCCAATTTGAGTGCCCTCATCTGTTATTCCTGCAGTCTTAAATATTAGCATAGTTTCATTTTCTTCTAAACCGTAATATCTATTTATCGCGTTAGGGTCAAATGCTAAATTAGATGTATCTCCGCGTAAGGTTATCGAATTTCTACCTCCGCTGACATAAAGATTCGTTGCTGTATATGTATCAAATTCATATATATTATCGCTATTTATGTCCGTACCAATACTTTCTAAATCTATCCTTAAAATTGGTTCGATTATTTCAGTTGAACTAGGAGTAAACACAATAATTTCGGCAGAATATCCCCTTCTTGACCATGAGTCAAACGAACCAACTGACACTCCCACAAAGTAGGTCACATAAGTATAATCTACATTGATACCCGAAACTATATTGTTGCTTGCCGAACCTGCACCAACTTTAAAGATATTTGAATATGGCAAATCGTAAGTCGCGCCAGTGTATAAGTTCGCATCGTTAATTAATCCAACTTGCGAATTAATTATAGAACTACTAGAAGTATCATAGTTTATTACGAAATTGTTACCAATTACGGCATATGTAGTATCAGCATAACTAATTTGATTATCTGCGATACCTACAAATAGTCCAAGAACTCTACCATAATTAATTGATGAACTGAAATCTTCCGCTCCAAGCGAATAAGAATAGTAGTCACTCATATTATCAACTAAATATTGAATCGTATCTAATGATAATTTTAAATCGTTGTACTGAGACAAAGTCCTTCCTTGATAATTATAAGATATATCTTCTTTCCTCGTTGGCAGAACTGATTTACTGTTATTATCGATTGAACCTACACCTGTAGTACGATTGTTAAATGTGTCAAAAGTATAATCTGCGCCGATTATTCCACCAGTGTAGAAACTTAATAGTTCACCATTAAAGTCCACCGAATGAATATATCCATAAAGGTTTCTACCCACAATTCCACCAGCCGTAGATGTAGTGTTAGTCTTTAATATGCTGAGTTCAACCTGTGAATCCATTATAACTCCACCCATATTAAAACCAACTAAGCCTGCGTTTACATTGTTAGAATTGTTAAATATATCCGCATTTGTACTCACGACGTTAGCCGAAGTTATCCAACCACGATTTTCACCGACTAGTCCAGCACTGTACTGGTAACCATAAAGTATTCCACCAGTCAACTCAACCGTAGCGTTATTCACCTTAACTCGCTCGCCTATCATACCAAACGCTGAACCGATTGTATCTCCTATCACTGTTAGGTTTCCACTAACAGAGATATCTTCCGCTATGAAATAGTTACTATCGACAAGCGTTCTCGTACTAGAAGCACTGTAATTTCTACTATCATATCCGTCCAAAATACCAGCGATACTACCTGCATAGTAAACTTCTTCGATATTAGAAGATACTTCCGCACCGTTATTTTTAGATTTATAGACTGCGTATTGATATTGTGTAGACGCTCTAACGCTATTTACACTGACCGTACTTGAAATAGTTTCGATATCAAATCTCCCCCGCACTATTCCAGCGAGTCCGCCAACCGCATTAGAACCAACCACAACATCATCGGCAGATAAATCTATATTGTATAGTTTATAATCTTCGATAATTCCAGCCAATATACCAACCGCACTCGTTCTAGAAGCAAGTAGTGAACTCGCATTAATATCTAGATTCCTAACCGCATTGGCGACTGAACTATCTTGTACAGTAATATTCCTAAACAAACCTATAGATGACAAGTCTTCTTGCGAATATATCATAAGTCCGTCAATATCCACATTGTTACCCTGAATATTTCCAGAGAATGTCATTGAACTCGTGGTCGGGCTAGCGTAAAGGCTAGAAAAGTCTATGTCCGCTATAAACCTAAAATATTTAGTCATATTATCTTCGATGAAATATCTTTGATAACTGTCTAGGTCGTAGATTAAAATTGGATTCTCTTTTTCGCCATACCCGTTATCACTTACAATCCACCTATATGTGTAACCGATAATGTTATTATTGTTGTCTAAGATAGGTTCGTCTTCTCTTCTAATCGTCCTAAGTCCGTAGTAGTATTGACTATATTGTACGCCTTCTATGGTGACTATCGACCCGCTTGGCGCTTCGTTTCTTGTATATTCTACTGTTTCAAGAGTAGAAACTAGTTTTGGAGTTAGACTTCCACCCATTGTCCATACTGCATTTTCGTTATCTCCAAAAGTAAATCCAGCATATCTAGTACGGTCAAGTCTATTATTATACTCAATCTGCTCCAAGCCGTCTATGCCATCTTGATAACCACTAACATATGACTTAATTTCATACGAGTTTTCTATCCCTGTTGTACCAGAAGGTGCGAACATGTTAACAATAGAACTTGACTTATTACCATTGTTAATCATGGTGTAACATTTTTCAATAGTGGACGAATTGACGCTCACAAATCCTGAGAAAATGTTGTTACTATTGTCACCCACTTGCTCCATAACTACATACGAATCATAAATAGTTCCTGCATTATTATATACGAAACCAGCGGATATATCTTTAGCCGATATGTTACCGATAGGATAATAGTTCATACCATTAATCAAGCAGTAATTTACGCCAGATTCTACATAACTCATCGAGATTTCACCCGTATTGTTAACTACAAATCCAGCGACTTCTATTACGCTATTATAACTATTTGTCCTATTATACGCATAAATTAAGCCATAACCATTTGGATTCGTCGTGCTTGAAGTATTCGCATTAAACGCGCTTGAAGAAATCTTCCCCGCATTTGAATATGCTAGTCCACCAATATTTGCTTTCGCAAAAATTTGAAGTTCGCTAGTGGAATTTGTGATATACCCCGTAGAATTATTATTTCCTACCAGTCCACCTATATAGAAGGATACGTCTAAATCTTCCACTTTTGCTTCAACCGTCGGTGCAGTAAGTGCAACAAGTCCTTTTACCTTACAATTAGTAATAATCCCTGAATTTGAAGGTGTAATACCACCGAATGTAACCGATTCATAATCGACTTCTGCGCTTTGTGCAATATTATAATAAGTTACATCAAAACTTGAACTTGTTCTTGAATACGAACCAAAATTATATGTATCTCTACTTCTACTATACTCGACTGTTAGGTTCATAACTAGCATATCTTCATAAACTTGACTAAATAATCCAGCCTGGATATCCGCATCAGTAAATACTGAGAAATTTCTAATTGTAATAGTGTGCCCATTTCCGTCAAAATAGGTTAAATCCACATCGAGCGGAGTATAGTTTTCTAATACGATATCATTTCCTAATGTGTATCCCGTGCCCGACTCCATATTTAAGAATTCTAGGGCAGTAGTTACTAGATTTGTTTCATGGTCTGTTAATGCATCTGTAAAATTCAATTCATAGTCGATATTGTATGAAATTTGCGAATAATTAGCTTGATTAGTTGGGTTTTCTTCTGTACTAAATTCCCAATAATTATCTACTAGGTTTAGATAGAATTTTAAGGTCATTTCATCAATGTCTACCAATCCAGATGGGCGTATAGTATAAGTAAAATTATCATTTTGGGTGATAGTTAAAACATTGCTATCATCTTCGTCCAACAATGTCAATACATTCTCAGTTATTGTTATGTTATCGTTATCAAATCCTGAAAATTCTAGTAATTCAAGTATTCCTATATTGCTATTTAACTCGGCCAAGATTTGATTTAGATAATATATTATTCCACTACCTTCACTAATATCTGGATTATATTCTATATCATCACCGCTTGCGCCGGCAAAACTCACATCATTTGAGTCAAAATAAAAGTAGAAATTAGTGTTAGAGTTATTGTTACCATATAGTGTATGTCCGTTGTTAACCGAATGTGATATGCTCACATCGTGAATAACAAAATTAGTGAATTTAAAACTAATTGATTTAGTCGCTGTATCATAGTCACCATTTTCATTAGTCAAAACTGCGTTTGCCGTGATAGTCAGCGTGCCCCCTAAAAGAGTTTCCATATTCACGCCTTCGCGCGGAGTCAATTCATAGAAATTGGTGCTAGAGGATAGCGTATAGAAATAATCTTCAAAATTGAGTTCATTATTACTATTATCTACCAATGTATAACTGAATGTTGGCACTGTGTTATCAGCATTTGTAGCGTAAATTAAGAAGTCGTTTATCGTCCCGATAGCCAGGTATCTAGTTGTTTGTGTGCTTTCCACCGTTCCGTCTGGACGAATATAATTCATCACAATGCTCGGCATCATGCGTGCCGTTATGATTATATTCCTAGGCGGCGATACTAAAACATCTCCCACTCCTTCCGTCCTAACATACGCACGAACTTGGATTGTATGTTCAATCGAAGAATACTCTCTACTAATACGCGTGCGAACATAAATCGTATTCGTATCACTAGTATTGTTTAAAATAATTCCTAATCCGTCGCTAGATGGCAAGTCTACTCCTAAACGATTGCCGTCTTTATCAACTTGAGCAAATACAATAAGTTCTTGTCCTGTTATATCGCTAATTTCCAAATAATCATAATAACCATTTACAGGCGCGATATTTATAACCATAAGTCCATAGACATCAGGGTCAGTCTCTGTCCCTGACTTAATTATATCGCTCTCAATCCAACTATTATTTTCTCGTATATAGTTCTTAATCTCTATGCTATTAATTCTTTGTGGAAGAAGAGTAAACCCTATATTTGCTCTCTCGACTCCGTCTATGGTGAAATTTAAGTCTAAGTCATGTCTTGTTGTTGTATCAATTGTTGTAGGGAACACTACATCAAAAGTCACCTTTTGGATTCCAGTTTCACTCACTAACTCACCTAAGTTAATATTAGTTATGTAACTGGTTAAGTCTGTTTGAATATTGTCATCTAGATAAATGTTGACTAATTCTAAGAATTCGTCTTCTGTTTCTAGTGCCTTATCTGTCGTGATATTTGCAGTTACGCTAGTCTTATCATTAGGGTATAAGATAAGTGAATTGTAATCGACAGAAATGTTTGATGCACCGCGGTATGTGTATAGGTTAAACTGAATTTGATTTTCAAACTCAATTCTATGTCCCGCCACCACAATATATGGAGTAAGTGTAAATTCAAAGTATGCGTCATTATCTACACTTTCTAAAACAGTGATACTAAACGGAATGTCATAATCCAAATCTGCTACCCAAATGTTGTCACTGATCACATCAGTTCCGTCGACATTTGTCACTTTCTTAGTAAAAGTTATTCCACTGATATTGAGATAATCACTCAAATTGTCTATCACACCTACGAGAGCGGTATCTACTTCGATATGAAGATTTACGGTTGAATTAGTTTGATATTCATATCCGTATCTCTCCCCGCTAGAAATTGTATAGAATTGCTCAGCGTAACCTTTGGCAATATTTACATCTTCTCCATTAATACTTAAACTCTCGTCCACGCTAGACTTACTTATTACGAACCTATCACCAATAGGATAGCCAACATAAATTCTAACCGTTTGACTAATCGAATTATTAAGCGGAGATGTAAATCTAATTTCAGCATATCCCGTTCCGCGAAGAAGGATATAACTATTTGAAATCATAACTACATTTGAATTAGAACTAGTGACACTTAATCTAACATTTTCTAAATCTTCTGGGTCAACTTCAAAATTAAGCAATTCATATAATGAATGTCTATTACTGCGAGTTAGCGAATTGTTGTTATTTTCATCTTCTACATATGAGTAGTAATTATAGTATTCTAAATATATAGAATTACCATCTAAAATAACTGCCCCGTCATATTCTTTGCTAGACACGGTGACCGAATTAGGAATTCGCTCAAATATTGGGTTATCGTCACTTCCTTTTATGTAGATATACCCACCATTAGTTGAAGCGTCGTAACCCCAAATGTTGCCATCTGCATCGAAACTATCACTACCGTCTTGAGCCTTACTTATATTCCAATTTATCGGGTCTGTCGCAATGATAGGTTCAGTTCCTAACGAATTTCCATTCACTGAGAACATTCTATATCCAATTTGATTTGTTATATTGGATACGACTAATTCATTTGTCTGTCTACCGTCTAACTTACCGATAAACGCCACATTAAACAGTATTGATGAGCCAACTGAGTTGTCCGGATAACGAATAGAATTGACAAGTCCTGCGCTCTCTATTCCACTATTTATTACCTTAATGTACGCGTTAGCGCTAGACTTTACTATCGCTGTCGTGTCGAACGAGCCTGCTCCAACACCGCCCATTATGCCAGCATTTGCTCCACCGATTAGTCCTGCTACATAGTTTTGCCCAACTATATCCGCATTCCCTGTTATTTCAGTACAATTAGAATAATCAAAGCGATAACTATATACCGAGCAAGATTCTAAATACGAATTGGTTGCATTTCCTATAATTCCACCGACATAATGGACTCCCACTATTGAACTAGTGGTAGTGCTCGCTTGAATTTGATAATGGACATCTCTATAAATGCCATATTCGTCCAAGCCTGTAACGCCACCAACATTATCTCCCGTTGAAGACATTTTTACAAGCGATGTAATATTGTAAAAGTTATAATTTGAACTATCCACACTGACATTTGTAATGGTTGAGCCACTATCTGTAGTCACTACGACCTTAGGGGTTACTCCATCGATTGAAATTCCTTCATTATAACCTATAACTCCGCCTACATTACTATGACTGGATATTATGTTACCTAAAACATAAGCATTTTCAAGCGTTGCATTAGTAGAATTTATACCTATTATTCCACCAACAGCACTTCTATTATTGGTTAAATTAGAATTTATGTTAATATCTGCAAGTGCGCCGTCATTTCCTAAGTAAATTCCAAAAATGATATTACTAATTTGAGAATAGCCGACCATTTCGCTAGCATTGGCGTCTAAAGTTGTAGTTCCACTAGCATCATCAAATCCCTTGATACTGCCATCGTTGTTTCCAACCAGTCCACCAAAATAGACGATAGCGTCACCCGTTATGTTCAGCGTACCGCTAAATGTTACACCTACAATTGAGTTTGAAGTATATTCAATTTCCCCTTCGTTAACGCCAACAAGTCCGCCAAAGTAGATTGTACTATTTTCTCCATTCAATCTTACACTAGACGAACTGCCGTTTGTAGTAAGCGTGGTATTTAATAACGAACCATTATTAACATCAATAACACCTAAATTTAATGCTGAATTTGAATTAATTTCATACTCATAAGTTACATTAAAGTTTATGTTAGTTATACTGCCGTTAAAGTTTGTAAATAAATTCCTGTTTGTGTTATTTAATACTACACCAGATATTGTAAATACATATTGAGTATTATCGTCTTGTGAGAAAGTCGTTATCGAACCTGTAAACCCGTCAATAACTTTACTTCCAATATAGTTAGTGTTGCTAATATTAATATTTGTCATTAGCATATAATGCGCGGATTTCATAAGTTCGCTATCATTTATTTCCCAGAAATCTTCCGCATTAAATATAGCGTATGGATTACTCTCTGTGCCATTAGATAGTATTAACTGTATCTCTATATATGCATCATAATATTTTGTCGGGTCACTAGTTGGACCATTCAAAATAAAGTCGGTAGGGTAATTATATCCAGATGTAAGGTCACCTAATTCTACATTTAGTACATCTCGAGCAAACACAATTAATCGTAAATTATTGCCAGATACTAAATTAGACCTAACGGAAAGGCTATTCCCGCTTATACTTACGCTATTATTCTTATTTCCATATCTATCTACAACAACCATATAAATTCCAGACGAAGTGACATCTCCTTCGCTAGAAAAACTCTTGTACGTTATGGTATAAGGGTCTTCCCCCGCCTTTAAATTTAGATAATACTCCGTACCATTTTCTGTAAGAGTATTTAACTCGCTAGTAATTTGTATACTCTCTGTTAAGACAGGTCGTTCTACAGTTATTGTAAACATTATATTAAATGGATCGCTATTGAACTGAGTGAATGTAGCATATATTATACAAGTATAACTGCTAATTGTACCTACCGTATTAAATCTAAGGCTAACAGAATTGTTCCCTTGCGTTTCCGTGTATATCAGTGGTGCATTGGCGCTATCCGTTCTCCACACAACTTTAAAATAGTTATTAACTGAATTTTCTGTTCCGTCTCCCGCACCTTCTTCACCTTCGCCTGTTTGTGTGCCAGAACTATTGCCAACTACGCCTATCGCACCCGTTTGCTCACCTGACTGGATATAGTTCCAAAGCGAAGGGTTAATTAGATTTATATTTAAAGTCGCACTTGCGAGATTTTTATCATAGACCCCAAGACTATCGTACATATATCTAGTCACTCTAGTTCCGCTGACAGTCTGTCCGTCATATGTTATACTTGCAGATATATCGTTGAGTTGTAGTTCTTCATAGACAAAGAATACAATAGTAATACTTTCTTTTACAGTGCCGTCCACAGTATAAATATTAGGATAATTTTCTACTTCTATCTCTATATTTAATGTAATATACCTTATTTCGTCTACAAAAGTTCCCCTATGGAACGATAGACTTGGATTACTATCCAATTCCCCATTATATCTAACTGTCACAAAGTCAGTTGCGTTGTAATTATCACCACCATCGTAAGTTAAGATATAAGAATAAGATACGAGTTCATAGACTTCGTCTAATTTTATTTCCAAGTCAAGCGATTGTCCGCTAGCAACGATATAATCTGCTTTATAATCTGCAAATAGGTACTGTGCTTCACCTGTGATTGTGTCATATCCCACAAAATTCTTAAACGCTGTACTATTTTCTTCCAAGTCGTAACTTACATTTTCATTTGTCAATTTTTGATAAACCTTACAATTTATCTCAACATATCCATTTTCTCCCCCGTCATAGTTAGGGAAATAAATAGTTATAACATAGTCATCTATGTCAGTATCGCTGTCAAATATTAAAAGAATATTATTATATATAGATTGTTGTCTATTATATTCAAAATTGATACTGAGTTCGCCTGTTACACCTTTACCATTGCCATCTCCCGCTTCATACTGTTTAATTTCAAGCGGGCTCGCATCTCCACCTGAGACTTCAACTCTAAACTCAGCACTTTCTAGGTCATTTCCCTGTTCACCTAGAACTTGACCCATACTTATAAAATATGTAGTTCCCGTGCTATCTATACCCTGCGTCCTATCTAGGTATAGACTATCAACTTCTATCGAAACATTATTTTCCTGATACAAATGACGATCATAAGGACTTTCAACATCAATATATCCCGCATTGATAGTTATATCGCTTACTCCGTCTTTCCCATTAAATCTTAATGTAGACGACGGAAGTGAAATCCCTTCCAAATATCTTAAATCGCCCGAATAATAGACGAATATATCATACGATAGGTAAGTATAATTATCTTCAACTCCTTCTGTCATATCGTTTCTTACATATTTCACATAAACGCTGTCGGCAGAAGTTATAGTTTGTGATATAAAGCGGTCTAGAGTTTCGTCGTAATAGAATTTCAAAGGAGCAGAACCTATATAGAACTCTAAAAGATCGACATTATTACTAAACTGAGTTGTAGTCCCATCTTCGTGTTCGACGCTATCTCTAATGTCCCTATCTATAAATGTATCGTCCGTATATATTACGCGTTCAATTGAGCCACCATATTCAACATCTATGTTTAGTAGTTGCGGAATAACTTGTATTCTCATGTTAGAAAAGTCGACATAACTTTCTTCTACTGTGGAAAAATTGAACCTTGCGCCCAGTGAATTAGGGTAATAATCGTAAAGATTATACACTTCATCACTAGTAATAGCCTCACCAAGCATGGTCATATCTATATTGCTCGGTTTAATTACGCTCATTATGCTAATCGTCTTGGTAACGCTATTTAACCCACCTTCTCCTTTAGGAGATAGTATGATTTCTATTTCCGTCTCCTGAGCGATGTAATCGGTGGCGGTTATTATTACTTTATTCCCGCTATGGTCAATTCTAATAGGTAAGTTTTGATTATAATTTTCGATAATTTCATAGTAATCATAGAAATTTATTCCGTCTACATTTACAAGAGATAAATTTCCTTCATCTTCTTCGCCTACAAGTCTAAGTTCAAGTTGGACATTATTATAGTTATACTTTGCGCCCACGGTTGTCGTCACATCTGTATAATCGCCAACTACTAAAACAATCGGTTCGTTGTTTATGTATTGTTCATGGTAATCGTCCGTAGTTAGTACTATTTCATCGTCTGTGAATTGTCGCACAAACTCGACAGTAAAAGTGTGATTCGTTAGTTCTCTATTTTCCGCCCCTTCTATCACCAAAACGGGATTTAAAGTTATGGTACGCCCAGTCTCCACACTATTGTTGACGCCAAACCCAGTTATTAAACTTTCATCATTGATTTCTTCTCTAATCGCATTTATTCCGTTTAAGTCATTATCGCCAGTCAAAGTAAAATATATTTTTTCGGTGCCATCAATAGATAAGATTTCACTAGCGTCAATAGTTGTATTCGTACGAGTATCGTTAATAGGAATGTAGTAGCGGTCGGTTTTCAGTGTAATTGCATTTTCAGTCGAGCGCTTATAAACGAATAGTGGTAGACTCGCAGATTTTTTTGAACTATCGTGCATGACAACTATGCTAGCGCTAGTTTCACTGACTATATTTGCATTGACAGTTAGAAAATATGTATTACCTTCCCTTCTGTCTATCGTGACATCTGCTATTCCCATAGGTTCGGTACGTACACTAATCTCCCCGATATCTTGTTCGTCAATCCCGTCAAATCTAACCGCTAATGAAGTGGTTTCTAGTTCATCTAAAATCAAATTTACACCCGAGATCGCTTCTCCATCAGTGGAATAAAACGATATACTCAAACCCGAATAATCGGTTTTACACGCAGAAAAGACTAGGCAAGACAAAATTGCCACAACAAATAATACTGCACCCCTGATTTTTTTCATTTTATCCCCTAAATTAATTTGCGTAATTCGCAACAAATTATTTTAATAAAAATAAATTAAAATAAAATAACTAAGATAATTATAAAAATATTTATAATATTTTGTCAAATAAATTTCCAACTAATTTAAAATTAATTAAATTGAATATTTGCAAGAATTTTTTAATATATTATTTTATGGAAATAGAAAATAAAGTTGAGCAAATTTTTACTTTAAAGAATAAGACTGAATTAAGCGTAACAGGAACCGAAAAAATAATTAGTTTAAAACCAGATTTAATACAGTTAGACACAAACTATGGCGGAATAGCAATAGGCGGAACTAATTTAGAATTAACTAAACTAGACGACAATTTAAAGCGAGCAGATATTAAAGGCAATGTAGATAGTATACGATTCGTTCAAAGTAAAAGTAAGGAGCCATTTTTTAGGAAAATTTTTAAATGATATTTTCGACCGTCAATCATATCTATTGCATAATTTCATTTTTATTTTTAGGTATAATTTTTGAATTATTTTTTGATGCGTTTTCAATATTATTTTTTAGAAAATATTTAAAAATTTCTAAAAAAATCATTTTTGATACCATTTTTTACTCAATTTTTGCTATATTTTTTATAATTTTTTTAAATTTATTTAATTTTGGAAAATTTTCATTTGTACTTTTAATAGCCTGCGTATTAGGGTTTTATCTAGTTAGAATAGTCATTTTCAATTTAGTTGATTTTCTATCTTTAAAGTGGTATACTTATCTTAAGAATAAACTGGACAACTATAAGTTAGAAAGGAAAAAACTAAAACAAATAAAGCGAGAAAGAAGTGTCAAACGAAGAAAACGCAAACAAGCGTGACAAGCAAAAAAGTGCGGGCAAAGTTAAATTATTACTCATACTGGCTATATGTCTAGTAGTTTTTTTGCTGATATGTTCCGCCGTTCAAATATTTAGTTTAAATAACAAGCGAAATATAATAAATCAACAGCGCGAAGAAATCGCCCGATTGGAAGATGAAATTAAGTATTGGGAAAATGTGAATGAAGGCAACAACGACACATCTCTAGATAATAAGGTTGAAATAGATGAAGGAGCAAGTGAATGATAACTTTAACAGGGAAACCATGTAGTGGGAAATCTACAGTGGCAAAGATATTAGAAGACAAATACGGTTTTACACGAATCAGCGTAGGCGAAATATTTAAAGACGAAGCTAGAAAGCATGGTGTCACAATAGAAGAATTTAATAAGATGTGTTTAAATGACCCCACCTTTGACAAATTAGTTGATAACAAAACCGCTCAAATAGCGCGTGAGCGCGCGGACGAAAAACTATTGTTTGATAGTCGTATGGCGTGGCATTTCGTGCCGAAATCGTTTAAAGTATATATAGACTTGAGTGACGAAGAAATGGCAAATCGACTCATGAATTCGAACAGAAAAGATAAATACGATTTTAAAGACAAAGAGTCCGCGTTAAAATCTTTGCTTAATCGTGAGCGCTTAGAAATTGATAGATATAAAAAGATTTATAATGTAGAATCAAACAACCCCAAAAATTATGATTTAGTCATATCTAGCGAAAACATATCCCCTGAAGAACTTGCAGAAAGAATATATCAAGAATATCTAAAAAATTTTAAATAATAAATAAAAATACGCAAAAATTTAATGAAAATTGCGTATTTTTTATAATTTTTAATTATTTTATTTTTTACTGTTTTCTTTTTTATTTCTTATTTTTATTTTCTTTTTGTGTATGGATTGTTAAATCCCGACTTATTTTCTTGTCTTGCGCGTGCGATTGCAAATTCTTCTTCTTTAATATCTTTATTTATTGTACTACCTGCCGCTATATATGCTTTATCTGCAATTTGTATCGGTGCTATAATGTTTGAATTTGAACCTATAAAAACATCATCTCCAACTATCGCTCTACTCTTTTTTTCGCCGTCGTAGTTACAAAACACTACCCCGCAACCAATATTGCAATTTTCCCCAATCAAAGCATCTCCCACATAAGTTAAATGTGCACATTTTGAATAATCACCTATTTTTGAGTTTTTTATCTCAACGAAATTACCTATCCTACAATTTTTCCCAATAATCGAATTGTTCCTGATATTTGCAAATGGTCCAACGGTAGAATTTTCGTCTATGCTAGAATCTTTGATAAAACTTGCGCAAATCTTAACATTTGACGAAATCTTGGCATTTTCAATATGTGAGTTTGATTCAATCACGCAGTCGTCCATAATCTCGCTGTCGCCAGAAATTATCACATTCATTCCAACCAACACATGTTTCCCTATATTTACATCTTTTCCTATTACAATATTTTTAGCGATTCTACTCGATTTATCCATCGTATTAATGTCAAATAATTCGCACATGGTTAAATATATTTTACTTTTACTAAATTTATGTTAATGTATGCTTTTAATTGTTAAATAAATTGCAAAATTTATTTCCATTCATTATAATAAGAGAATGGAAAAGCAAAGACTAAATCCTATACACTCATCGCTAAGTTTTCTTATCGCATTTTTTGCTTGTCAGTTAGGAGTTTTTATCTTCTCGTTTATTGGGTCAATAATTTGCGTTTCTCTAAACATTGATATTTCGGTATTCTCCGCATTCCTTGAGAACCCGTATGGATATTTACTCAACACAATAATATTTGATTTATGCCTATTCGTTGTATTTGCGATTTTTAATGTACATAAGGAAAATAAAATTGTATCTAAAGTTAGTGGAAAAAAAATCCTAATTTATTCCGCTCTTGCTATCCTTTCGTTCTTCATGTTATACCCAATTATTACATGTATTGATACGCTTTTAGTAAATATTGGTTTTCCACTAAATTCAATATCGTATGAATTAAATTTAGAGTCATATCTTGTCTCAATTGTCTCACTAGTTATCCTGCCTGCTGCGGTTGAAGAATTATTGTTCCGCGGTCTAATTTTAAAAGGACTTAAAAACAACGGAAAGGTATTTTCTATAATAATATCCGCCATTATGTTCGCTCTCTTCCACATGTCGCTAGGACAACTCGTTTATCCGCTTGTCATGGGCACATTCTTAGGGCTAATCATGTATAGAGAGGACAATGTAATTTATACTATTCTAATCCATGCTATTAACAATTTCTTATCTTTAACCTTGTCCTATCTAAACATCAATCTAGTTTTCAATCACTGGACTTACATTCTTCTAGCGGTAATTTTGTTTGCAATATATCTAGGAGTTCTATTATATTTTGTAATACGTAAGAATAAAAATACATATATTAAACTTGAAAAGACCGAGCAAACTTACCTTATTGTATCGCTAGTTATTATGTTAATTTTATATATTGTTTTTAACATTGCGAATTTCTAAAAATTTATAAAATTTTATAAAAATTAATAAAAAAATGAAAAAATCAGCATTTTTTAAGATAAATTTAATATACTTTATCGCTATGATTGGCATAGCGGTCATTTTTGCGCTTGGATATCTTGGTGTATTAGTTAATGAATATGTTACAACTTTTTTAATTCAAATAGTTGTTATGTGCGCTTTCCCACTATTAATGTATTCAATTTTCATCTCAAAGAGTGCTAAGAAAACCTTTCAAGATTTTGGATTTAAAAAGATAAGTTTTTTATCCGTTGTTATCTCTTTTGCTCTTGGTGTGATTTTATACTTTATTAATAATTTTGTTGCAACCGCATCTCAGTCAATTATCACCTTGTTTGGTTATGAAAAGATTGTACAAACCGTGTCTATAGAATTAGATTACGCCTATGTCTTAAAAGAATTTTTAATGACGGCGATACTTCCTGGCTTTTGCGAAGAAATTCTTCATCGTGGACTTATGCTCAATGCTGGTAGCAAGCACTCAAATCCACGAATTTGCTTATTCGTATCTTCCCTACTTTTCGGGCTCATTCATTTGAACATTAACCAATTCTTCTATGCTAGTGTCCTAGGGTTTTTAATGGGATATGTATCTATTTGTAGCGGAAGCATCTTCCCTAGCATGATTATTCACTTTATGAATAACGCTATAAGTATCTATACTTATTATGGCAGTTATCTCGACTGGCCACTTGCGACATTATATTACGATATTCAAAATTTCCTAATAGAAAATGTGTTATTGTACGCATTGGTAATAAGCGCTTTCATTGCGTTAATGGTCATTCTCTATATATATCTAACGAAAAAGTTATCAATAGAACGGTCAAAACGCGAAGTTAGAGAAATCGTAAATCGATTAAAAGACATGGACATCTCTAGCGAAGAGTCTGCTGAATTAATAGAGAAATCAAATTCCATAATAGCACAATATAAGAAAAGACAATTTGGATTTTATATCTTTGGCGGACGCAAAACATATTTTAGCGAAAAAGTGTTTTTGTACTCATCTCTCTTTTTAGGCACACTACTAACCATCGCTAGTTTCATATATGGTATGATTTAGGAGACAAATGATAAAAATTAATTTAATCGCAGTCGGTGATATTAAAGAAAAATACCTTAAAGACGCAGTACACGAATATTTAAAGCGTCTTAGTCGTTTTGCTGATGTTAAAATAACTGAGTTGCGTGAACATATCGCAAGTTCTAATTCCCAAAAAGATATTGAAATTGCATTAAAAAAAGATGCAGTTGAAATAGAAAAATATCTAAAAGGTTATATCATTACACTAGATATTGAAGGTATTATGCTGACAAGCATTGATTTTTCAAAAAAGATCGATAATTTATCGCTAAAAACTAATGAAATCACATTTATAATAGGCGCATCGAACGGAATTCATCAAAGTATAAAAGAAAAATGTAACGAACGAATAAGTTTTTCTAAAATGACTTTCCCACATCAACTAATGCGAGTAATATTTTTAGAACAACTCTATCGCGCATTCACAATTATTAAAAATATTTCATATCACAAATAGAGGTGATTATGACATATCAAGAATTGATTAATCGTATAGTCCAACTACAAGAAGAAGGACTAGAACTTTTTAATGCGGGAAAATCTATGCTCGGGAAAAACATTCTCGCTACACATGTCGGCGATTATAACGGCACACAGATTTTGTTGCAAGCGGGAATTCATGCGCGCGAATACATAACTACTCTTTTACTTATAGAAATGGCACGAAATTTACATAATAATGATTTAGTGAAAAATGGTGGGATTTATTTCGTCTTCCTTACAAATCCAGACGGAGCGGAAATCGTGCTAGACGGAATAGATAGCGTAGGTTGTGAGATAACTCGAAATTATCTAATCATGGCTAACAATTCAAGCACTGATTTTTCACAATATAAGGCAAATATCAATTTAGTAGATTTAAACACAAATTTCGATGCTGATTGGGGTGGCGGAGCACAGAATGTCTTTTGTCCCGCAACTGAAGACTTCGTGGGTTTCTATCCTAACAGTGAGCGCGAAGTCCAATCACTTATAAATTTTACTTTGCGAACTCGCCCATTATTGACTATCTCATATCATAGTAAAGGCAATGTGATATATTACGGATTTGAAGGGGAGAGCGAAGAAAATATTGCTCGCGACCAGTCTATTGGTGAAGCGCTTAGTGAAGTGACCGGTTATCCACTAATATTTACCGAAAATTCTACAGGTGGATATAAAGATTGGTGCATAAATACGCTTAAAATTCCCGCGTATACTATTGAAGTCGGTGATGAAAGCCTACCACACCCTATAGGAGAAGAAAACCTACCCGAAATATATTTACGAAATAAAGATGTTCCACTAATTGCGTTAGAAAAAGCGAACGAGTATGCAAAAGAGATTGACTTTACTCTACCGATTGTGCAAAATAAGAGTGAGGAAAAGAAAAATGGATTACATGAAAATAACTACCTCGCTCGCCTACAAAGCGCGCTTGAAAGAAGAAGTACCAATAGGCGCAATAATCGTTCGTGATGGAAAAATTATTTCCCGTGCGTACAATACTCGCGAAGGTGACCAGATAGCAACTCATCATGCTGAAATCAAGGCGATTGAACGCGCTAATAAAAAATTGAAATCATGGAGATTAGACGATTGTGACATGTATGTAACATTAGAGCCATGCCCTATGTGTGCAGGTGCTATCATAAACGCTCGTATTCGCAGAGTCTTTTATGCTGTGAAGGACGAATCTAGCGGTGGGATTTCGCGTTTTAATATTCTAAATAGCACTCTTAACCATACTACCACTGCGGAACAAATGCATGATTATGAAGATGAAAACAAAACACTAATTAAAGAATTCTTTAAATCAAAACGAAAATAAAAATCCACCAAGTTGGTTTGTATTTTATATTACCCTTGGTGGAAAATTTTTATCTAACGCTCTGTCTTAAGTTTACACTCGGTTTAAAGGTTGGCGATTTTCTAGCGTCCACAATATGCATAGATTTGGTCTTAAAATTGTACATAGGTTTAGATTTTATTTCGCTCACCTTAAATCGTCCAAAATTAGATAATGTAACGCTTTCTCCCTGAACCAAGGCTTGTTTGATTACATCAATTATCGCATCTAGACATAGTTTACAATCTTTTTTAGTAAGACCAGTTTTTGAATAAACTTCATTTACGAATTCATTTTTGTTCATAATTCCCTCCGCTTTGATATTTACCTAAGAAATTAAATTTATTCGCAAAAATTTAAACAATTTTATATGATTTTTATCAAATTTTTAATTTTTCACCTTGTATTTTAACATTGCTCTATCTTTATCACTAAATATTTTAGTATAAAATAAGGTTGCAAAATAAACTATACACCCAACGGCAAGTGCTAAAAGCGTATTACTTGGTGAATTATTTATAGCAAGAATTGTAATTAGAGTCAGCGTCATCATTAAATTTGAGAAAAATAATTTTAGATAAAATTTAAAACTTAGATGTATTTCGATTTCTCGTTTTAACTCCAGTTTGTTTAATATCATAGCCGTCAAATAGCAGGCAGTATTTGCAACGGCAAGCGAGTATATATTTACACTTATACTAGGCAAAAATATGATCTCAATTATAAATTTCACACATACTGCTAAACTTAAATTTCGAATGGTTACAAATCTTAATTCTATCGCTTGCAGACAACTTGAATACGCCTGATTAATTGCTAAAAATACTATTCCAAATCCTGAGATTGCGAGAAGTCTACTCGCCATATTTAAACCTTCTACACCAAGTCCATTGAGCCTATTTGCGTATAATAGTTCAATTAATCTATCTGGAATTAAGACGAATAAAAGTACAAACGGCACGGAAAAAATTAAAATTACTTTTATTGCCATGCTTAACTGGTGACTTTTGTTAAAATCGCTAGTCCTAACCGTTATGCTAGGTAATATTACGCTCGCTATCGCAAATGAAAATATGGTTGGAATATTGACTAAACTAGACACCGCTCCGCTCTCCAATCCGTACATAAAGATTGCCATTTGGTGCGTAAAGTTAATAGATAAAAGGTTTACTACTATTAGGCTATCCACAAAAACTGCAATCGGCATAATCATGTTTGTAAACACAATAGGTAAAATGTCCTTAATCAATCCTTTTGTGGAAATGTCCGTGCTATTATTCACTTCTTGCCTTGCGTGCTTTTTATAATACAATAGGAGAACAACAAGTGAGATTACTTCACTTACTACAATGCTGACAAATGCCCCAATTATAGCCGGGATTATTCCCATACTTATGAGTGATAAACTTAGAATTAATCCAACAACAAGTTTAATGAACTGCTCAACTATATTTGAAACGGCACTAGGAGTAAAATTCCCTACACCTTGAAAATATCCACGAAGCACACTCGCAACACTAACAATAATTATACTTGGGGCAAGAATTACATAGCAAATTGATATATCATCTACATGTTGGATACTAGCCATTCCTTTACTTAGAAGAATCAAAATTAGTGCTAGAACAAGCGAAATAGTTGTAGTGAAAATTAAGCATTTTTTTAATACGCTTTTTTTACTTGCACTATTCTTAGCAATGACCTTTGAAATAGCCATAGGGATTCCCGCCGTTGCCAGAATTACACATAATGAATAAAGTGGGAAAACCAACTGATATATTCCTATGCCCTCTCCACCTAAAATTCGAGTTAGCCCTATTCTATAAATTGCACTAAAAACCTTTGCCAGTACACCACCAACAGATAATATAATTGCACCCGAAAGTATGTTATCTTTTCGCATAAAAATATTTTTAGTAAAAAATAAAAAAATATTGAAAAATTTAAAAAATAATGAAAATTCATAAAAATTTTCAAAAAATAACAAAATTTATTAAAATTTAAGCATTTTTATTAATTTTAAGTAAAAAATAATAATTTTTAATTAATTTTTTATTTAATATTTAAAATATTTTTACATTTCTAAAAAATTTTATTATAATTAAATCATGAATTATAGATTTGATAAATTTATCATTGCACTCGCCCCTATGGCAGGAGTTACAGATTTTGCATTTCGTAAAATTTGTGCTGACTTTGGTGCAGATATGGTAGTTACTGAAATGATTAGTCTAAAAGCATTTGAGCATAATAGCAAGTTGACAGAAAAGATGCTTAGAGAAGAGTCCAATGCTATTCGTGTTTGCCAGGTATTTTTTCATGATGAAAATATTGCAAAATTGATTGCTGACGAAAGATTTTCTCATTTCGATTTCTTAGATTTAAACTGTGGTTGCCCTGCCCCAAAAATTGTAAAAAACAAAGATGGTTCTGCCATGATGCGCGACATTGAAAATTCAAAACGAGTAATCTCCGCTCTCGTTAAAAATTCACCCAAACCAGTATCCGTAAAGTTTCGCCTAGGTATAGATGAAAATTTAAATTTCATTGAATTTGCCAAAATGTGTGAGGAATGTGGTGTATCCTTTATTACGCTCCACGCACGGACTCGTGAACAGGGATATTCTGGTGTTGTCGATAAATCCGCTTATACAAAACTAGTAGAAAGTGTAAATATACCTGTATTTTGGAGCGGCGATATTGTATCTCCTGAAGATGTAAGTTATGCAAAATCTATTGGTTGTGCTGGAGTTATGATTGGGCGCGCAAGTATGGGTAATCCTGAAATTTTCTCACAACTAAAAAATATACCGACTCCATATTCAAAAGTTGACGCAATAAAAAAGCATTTGGAACTACTTAAAACTTATTTTAAAAGTGAAAAAACATTGGTAGCATATTTTAAAAAGCACTTGCTATGGTATGTTAAATCTATGACTAACGCAACTAACACAAAACTTAAAATTATGCAATTTAGTACACTTACCGAAGTTGAAAATTTAATAAAAGAATTAGCGCCTTCTTATCAGTAATATTCAGTTCAAACAAAAATCTCGAAATTGCGAATGTTGTATTTTTAAAATTAATTAATTTGTAAAATTGTCAAACCTTATATTAATTGACTATTTTACAAATGTACAATAAAAGAACAATTTAGGTAAATTGCTAAAAGTTGTTTTGCAATCAAATAATTAAACTCTTGCAATTTACTTTTTTTTGTGCTATACTCATTAAGATTTTTTATAAATGTTCCCATAGTAAAGTGGATATTACAAGCCCCTCCTAATATTATGGTCTTTACCTTGTATTATCCTTGAAAACTCATTATTTTATAGGAGTTTTCATCTTGCTAAGTATCAAACAATCTTTAAATCTTCATACAAATTTTCATATTTATTAGTAATTTCATTAGTAAATCATGTTCCCTTAGTTAAATGGAGATAACAAAATCCTCCTAAGATTTAGTTGCAGGTTCGATTCCTGCAGGGGACACCATTTATATTTTATTTTTAGGGATAAAAATGCCAGGTTATATTATTTTTATTATTATTTCATTAATTGTTATTGTTCTTGCATGTATAATTCATGCCCTTTATTCTGAGCCAATTGATTTTCATGATTGGCTTACCGAAGAGCATGGTATACCATTAATATTTGGACTTTTATCCTTAGCAGTTGTAATATATCTATTTATTTTTGTTTCATGGAAAATAATGTTGATAATTGTATCAAGCTTGATTGTGGTAGGTATAATTGCTTTAACAATATACTTTATTATTAAAAAGAATTCTAAAGAATATAAATATATTCATTCAAAACTATTTAATGAGTTAAATTTTTTAAATAAAAGAATATATGATGTGTCATTTAAAAGGTATAGAGATGGTTATTATGCAGATTCTGTTGAAGTGGCCATCAAGGAAATAATTACAAGAGTAAAAAAGTTGGTTAAGAAATATAAAAACAAGGATTTAAAAGAACTGGATGCTTTTGAAGTAATTTTTAATGACAACTTAAATGAAACGGTCTTAATAGCTGGTAATGATTTAGTCTCAAAAAGTGGAATTAGCGAACAAGAAGGATATAGATATATGCTAAAAGGGTTGTGGAAATCACTAAGGAATCCCGATGCTCATGAAAACAAATCTATGACGAAAGAACAAGCTGTAGAAAGACTTTATTTTGCAAGTTTAATCATGAGAAAAATAGATGAATGTGTTAAAAAAGCTAATTTAACCGAATAGATATTAACAAAATGCAGTGTTTATCATTTTAGCACAAATATTCTTATCTTCTGGTAAAAAGTGTGCATAAGTATCTAATGTCACAGTTGTACTACTATGTCCAGCCCATTTAGATACTATTTGCGGGGCTATCTGTTTTCGCAGTAATGTAGTTATGCATGTATGTCTTAGTGAATGTGGGGTCACTTTTCTAATACCATTTTTTATTAATATGTCAGTTAACCAAATAGTATAAGTTCCCGTATATGTAGGAAGACCATTCCACCTGCAAATTATTCTATCTCTATCTATCCACGCACTGCCCAATTTTTCTTTTTCTATATCATATTCCTTTTTATATTCTACTAACATATCATAAATATGGTCGGGAATATCTAGTTTTCTTTTTGAATTCTTTGTTTTTGGAGATTTTGTGCATTCTCCATATTTTGGTAAAAAGTTAGTACTCCGCTGTATAAACATGGTGTGATTTTCAAAATCTATATCTTTCCATTCTAGTCCACTAAGTTCACCAACTCGCAAGCCCATATATAACAAAATACTTATGGATAATTGGCGCTTTTTATTCTCTTCATTAAGCAAAGCAGTATGCAATTTTTTTGTTTCTTCTTCCGTCAATATGTCCTTTTCATTGGTTTCGCCTTTAATTAATCCGCGAATAAATATCGATGAAGCATAATTTTTAGTTATATATTCGTGTTTTAAAGCAAAATTAAATATTGCACTCAATGTTCTTTTAAATTTCAATTTACTTTCGTAAGCATAAGGATGACTTGTTATAATCTTCTCAAAATACTCTTTGAAATCTAATTTTAGATATTTACAAATAGACAAAGCAGTCTTTAATTCTATTATTTTTTCTTTTCTAACAAACTGAAATGTTGTTTTAGTAAAATTGCAATTCTTGCAAATATCTAATATCTTCATATTTTTAATAACATCATCAAGTGGTTTAATCAATTTTGCTCTAGCTCTTTCAATTTTCTTTTCGTTTAAATAAAAACAAAAGTTTTCTACATCTCGAAGAGTTATTGATTTCATCAATTTATTACCAAAATGTTCCCTTAAAAGAATTAACTGTTCTTTGCTTCGTAAATAGTGACTTAGTGAATTTGACGATTTACATTGTATTAGCCACTGGTCTGCACATTCATTAAATGTAATGTTTTCATTAGTTAAATTAATTTTGTTTATTACCTTAAGATTAAGTTCACTAGTAATTTGCTCCAATGTTCTTTTGCATTCATTTTCCTTCATATTTTCAGGTCTTTTCCATGTTGTGCTATAAAATTTATTGTTATACTTTATTTGTACAGTATATGATTTTCTTCCGTTTTTTAATTTATGCTCGATTATCGTAGCCATTTCTTTTCTCCTTTTAATGTGTTGGGTTTTTCAAATAAGCAATTAATGAATCATAATCAACTAAATACTTATTTCCTGTTTTCATGTAAAGAACTTTATTTGTTTCACATAGTTTTCTAATGTAAAATTTTGTGATTGCAGTTTGATTATCATCTTGATAAATCATATCAAAGCATTTGTTAATTGTTCTATATTGAAACATAATACCTCCTTTTAATTTATATAAAATTTTATAAAATCATCTTTGGTTAATATTTGCGCCATTTTTTGTGGCTTACTATAAAATATAAAGTTTTATCGCAAAACATAAAGTAAAATATTAAAATTTTTAAAAAAAAATGAGACCGACAGAATGTCAGTCCCATTTTTCATTAATATTAAATTATTTGTTTTTTTGTGTTTAAGCATCGTTTCTCCATTGTCTAATATATAATATCAACATACCCACTTTATGTACAAATTTAAATACTAACTACTATTGTTATTTATCTAAAAACATTAGTAGATTTTTATATTCTAAACTTCCATTTTTAACTGTCTTAGTAGTTTTGCGTCCACTAGCATATTCAATTAAGAAAGTTGTGGTATTTTTATTCTTTGCACTCGCAACTCCAATAATCGCACCTAAACCACCAAATATGCTACCAACAATCCCACGAGCCACGCTACTTGAAACTGATTTTCTACTATCTGTTGAGACTATAGTGGTGCGAACAATCCTTGAATCATCTGCTAATTTGCTCCAAAAGCCCATAATTACACCCTTTTACATATCTATAATATGCTATATATAAATTATACATATTATTAATATTTAAATCAAGTATTTTGCTATAAATACTATGTATTTTTTTGTTTTACATAGTTTAAGATAGTATATATGTTATATGATAGAGAGTTTATAAAGGCTAGGATAGCAAAAATTAGAAATAGCAGAAACATTTCAGCACGAAGTTTAAGTCTTAATTTGGGCATGAGCAGTGAATATGTGAATCAAGTTGAAAATGGCAGACTTAACCCTTCACTTGAGTTTTTGCTAAATTTTTGTGATTATTTTAATATAACAATAGGTGAATTTTTTGATGAAGATAATTCATTTCCTATAGAATACAAAGAACTTATCAATCAACTAAATAAATTAACGAAACAAGAACTAAATCAAATCATTGAGCTTGTTAATCTTTTAAATTCATACAAAAATAAAACTTAGTATTTTCTTATTATTGTTTGAAATGTTTAATATAATTTATTATATTACTATGTAAACTAAATCTATAATAAGTAGTATATTTTTTATACCTATATCTTAAAGACTAATAACAAATAATAATAAAATATTTCCACAAACTCAAAATTCTATTATTTCATCTTTTATTTCTTCTAAAGTTTTTACATTTATATTATATAATTTTATGTGAGTATATGCATCGTAATCAGCCTTTATATATCTCCATGAAAGCAGGTTCATTTCTTTTAATAATTGTGTAGATGTTTCTATCATGCGCTGTTTAATGTTATATTTTTCCCATCTCTCTTGGGACATGTAAAATTCTTTGGTCGTACATTGATTTATGTTCATTAAATAAAACTCATTACATAAGACGGCAAATACTTGGCTTGCATTCCGTGCCTTAGTTATATTATTTTTATCTTTAGGATGTTTTAATTTTAAATATTGATAGATATAATCTTGTAAACAAATAGGATTAATAACGAAACCATTAACTTCTGCTAATTCTTCCAATATTTCTCGTATCTTTTTATATTTTTTCATAATTTCTCCTTTTATAAATCTTCATATTTCATTCATACTGATTTTGGAAAATTTATTAAAAGATTCAAAAGATAGTAAACTTAACATAAAAAAATTTAAGTATTATCAGTAAAATACTTAACAAAACGCAAGATAATAAGCAGAAGAAAACTTAATAAAATTAGAAAATAATTCTCCTAAGGGCTAGTCGGCGGTTCGAGTCCGTCTGGGAACACCAACCTATAATAAACAAAAAAATAATAACTAAAAAGGCAAAAAGTTTAAGCTAGCACTACTTATTGTAGTCGATAGTTCAGTTCATTTCATTTTTATTTATAATTCAATCATTATAACAAGTGTACTAATGGTACTAAAAATTCTATTTTTCAAAGTTATCAATTAATAATTTTTTGTTATATCAATAAGCAAACAGACTGCTATAACTTTTCCAATAATAGACTGAAAGTCGGTAAAATAGGCACTTTGTTTTGTACAAAACATAAAATATATATCGCATATTGGCAAATTGAATAATGTTTTGTAAAAAATTATAAAATATTGTATAAAAATACTTTACTAATTTCTTACTATAATGTATAATTATTTCTATCATTAGGAGATAATTATGCGAATTAATAAATCTAAATTATACGCTCTTATGAGAGTTCGAAATTACACTATAGATAATCTTGCACGAGCCGTTGGTCAAACTCCACCTAAATTTAAAGAAAATATTAGTATAGGAGCATTAAGCAAAGATATTTACGAAAAGATATGTGATTTGCTAGTTTGCGGTAAAGATGAATTGTTAGTAGAAAATAAACTACTTTCTACACTGCGCAACGAAAAGGAAGAATGTATTGAATTTGGTATTTACGAATCTACTCAAATACTATTCGCTTCTATTGATTTTAGTAATGAAAAATACGGTTTAAATTATCAACATATAAAACACATCTATGAGACAAATAATATCGCCACCCTACCCATAACTACAACCATAGATACTTTAATAGAATTAAAAAATCATTTCAAATGTGTCGACTACATTCTAGATACTGCAGAAGTTGAATTAACTGAAAATTATATTAAACATCTTCATGAAATTCTACTTGAAAGCAGTTACAGTGGCGATAATATTATAGGCGAATATAAATTATATGACCAAACTAAGACTCCTATACAAGATGATTTAAACGGCAGAATGAACGAACTGATAACAAATTACAATAATTTAGAATACAAAAATTTAACCGCAATTATAACTTTGATTTATTATTTTAGAGAAATATCTCCTTTCGATAGAAAAAATAAAACAGTTTCGCAATTAATAGCATTAAAGGAATGCCTAAAACATAATATTATCCCGTTCTATGTCGATGAAAATATCGAAAATAAAGGGATTCAAATTTTAGAAAAAGATGCATTAGATAATTTCAAAGTCAACGTGTGCCTACCAGCACAAACACAGTATGCCAAATTATTAAAGCAATATAAAATATAATTGTTAAATAAAAATAACTGCTGTAATCTAATGCAGTTTTTTATTTTAAAATTCAAGATCTTTCCGCATAAAATCAATGTAAAGACGAATACTAGTTTTAGGAGAATTTATGGAAGGAAAAGGAATAGTTAGACGCGTAGATGAACTTGGTCGAATAGTCCTACCGCGCGAAATGAGAAAAATGTTAAATGTGCGCGTGGGAAGTAAACTTGAAATAGGTATAGTTGACGGAAACAAATTTTTACTTACAAAATATAGCGACATGGCAAGTCTTAAAGAATACAGTGATGCCGTGGCGAGTGCTATTTCGGTCAGCATTGAGCACGATGTTCTTATTTCGGATATGGAAAAGATTTTGTCGTCGAACAAGAAAAAATATATCAACAAAAATTTAAGCGAAGAGGTCCAAGAACTAATTTATAACAAGGAAATTATTATAAAAAAACAGGCGGACGGAAGCGAAATGTTAAAATTTTTTAATGATATATCTATCGATTTTTCGTGTCAACTTATTGTACCCATTGTAAAAGATGGAGACGCAATCGGCGCAATAATTATACTTGCTATTGAAAACAAATGTTTTGACGACAGTAGTGTAAAAGTATGTAAAGCGTTCAGTAAATATTTAAGCGACCAAATTTCATAAATAAAAAATCATTTGACATGAGTTATATGCATATGATAATATGATTTATAGGAGATAATTTTATGAAAACGAAAAGCGTTTCTGGTTGTGTCTTAGGTATCCTTGGTGGAGTCGTTCTAGGCTTTACCGCATACGGAGCGCTTGCTCTTACTGCTATTATTCTTGCACTCTTAGCCGTTGCTGAAGGTAGTTTTCAAGGTAATTTTATTGGCATCTGTTCAATAATCTCGCTTGTGGGAGCGGTTGTCTCGGTAATTGGCGGGTTCGTATGTTTAGGGCACGCAAAAGCGGGCGGAATAATTTTACTCATTGCGTCTGCACTTTGCCTAATCATGCCAATTTCATTAATAGTATTTTCGTTTACTCTTGAAGTATCTGTAGAATTATATTTATTAATTGGCATATGGATACTGCTTATCCTTATGCCACTGATTGGCGGAATAAAGGCGATTAAGAAAAAGACCGCACAAAATAACAACATAGTGGAGATTACTCCTACAAATAATAATTAAAAATTAGAGAAAATACTATTTTTAGTATTTTCTTTTTTTTAATATTTTTATGATTTTTACTATTTTTTAATCTTAAAACTCGTATTTGAAATACCCTGAACTTCATCATATGGAATACTTATCAATAAAAATTTGTAAATAAAAATGTTAAATAATAAAACTTAAACGAATTTGATTTACAATATCTATAATCTATAAAAAAGAAGCGGACAAATTGTCCACTCCCATCTTTTATCTTCGCGGGCCTTCACCCATAATGTATTGAACATTCGGGTAAGCGATAATGTCGACAAACGACCTATCCATAGGACCTGTTATGAAGAACACTCTACCACGCGGCGCGGTAACGATACCTTCCTGTTCTCGCGCGTTAATTCCGCCCGCAGACTTATATAGTTCGAGCAAGTCCGCCATATCGTTAGGGGCAAGTTGCAGAATCATACTGTACTGACATGCGTTAATAATTGCCGCCGACCTACGCTGGATTTCAGGTGTTCCTAAGAAGTCCTTAATGTTCTGCGTAATAACTATCTGCATACCCTGATATTTACGAATACGCTTAGCCATTTCAGCCATGAAGTTAAGTGCAACTGGGCTGTCTGGGTCAATGAACATGTGCGCCTCGTCGACCGCAATTACGATTTGACGCTTAATATCATTACCGGTACGCTGATAGTACTGCTCGTTAAATCGCTTATTGTTGATAATTTCGTTGTTAAGGTATTTAAAGACCAGTAACATTTGCGCATTTGCAAGTTTATTATTCTTACTAGCGAATAGTGTCTGGAAGTTAAATGTAATTAAGTTTTCGTCCGTTAAAATCGAAGTTGGACCATTCCACAAATCCGAATTTCGACCACCTGTCGCAAATTTCTGGATATATGTTTCAAGAATTAATAGGTTGTTACGATAGAACGCATCTTTTTCTTTCTTTAATTTTTCCTTAATTAATGCGAACAAATCATCGAAAATAGGGTAATCTTCCGCCTTCAATTTACCGATATTTGTCTTTTCATTAATACCTTTTTTGTTATAAAGTTCAACGATAATTGTATTCAATGTTTCAAATGCGTCCGAACTGATACCTTCTAGAATCGCACGGAAGAACTGCTCTAAGAATTGCAAGTGTGTAAAGAAGGTCTTATTCCCCGTTTGCTGAACTATATCGTCAACAGCCACATCATCAATATTATCATCAGTATTCACCGAATCCAAGTCCTCAAGCGACGCCATTATGTGGAACGGATTTAATATTCCTGATTTATTAGTACCCACATCGATAACCTTTCCGCCGAGATTTCTCGTCATGACATCATATTCTTGCTCTGGGTCGAGAATAAACATCTTAGTTCTGTCTGCTGCAAGGTTAGTCAAAATCATTTTTGTCGCGTAAGATTTACCCGAACCAGATTTACCAATAACCATCATGTTAGAGTTAATACGACCTTTTTTCGCATCACGCGTAAAGAAATCAATAAAGACTGGGTATCCACTCGCAGTAGAACGCCCAATTGTAAACCCCGCAGGGTCTTGCATAATAGAGTCCACCATAGGGAAAGATGCCGCAATAGTGGTAGACGGCATACTACGATAGAAAGGTTTTAAGGTGTCTAGCCTATTCACGCTCGACGAAATGAACGCGTCCACCTGTCTACCGAACAAGTCCGAATATTTAAAGCCGTACTGCTTCAAAACATTACGAACTTCTTTTCGTTTATCATTTTCAACTCGCAGATGAATAGAAATATCGTATAACTGCTCGTTGTTCGTCTTTAAGTCACGGAGAAGGGTTTGCAATGATTCAATATCCGCTTCTCTCTCAATAATCTCACTTGAACGGAAGGTTCTATCGAGTTTAGACTCTTTTTCCATAACCGCTCTATCAATCATTTTTTCGCCCTTTTCCTTATCCACGGGCATTATATTCATAATAGTACGCGTACCTTCCTGTCCAAATAACGGATATGCCCAACCATTGCCCACCTCAAGCGGATAGTTTGAGATAACCATTTGCTTATATTCGCGTTTATCTATCTCAACGCGGGCAACTTTAAAGTTCACTCTATTAGGCATAACCCAATTTGCAATTTGGTTAGGGGCAAGCCCGCTAATTTCTTGCTCGCTATATACCGACTGATAGTTAGATTTAAGGAAACTGATTAAATCATCTTCGGTCAAAATCTCAGCCGAGATTGTGTACTGACCGGTAGCCAAATCGTTACATATACCTATACAAGTCTCTTCCAAGTTGACTTTATCTTCGCCATAGATTACTAAATAGTAATGGTCCTGCAAAATCGGTTCAGCACGAATAGCGTTATTTAATCTTTCCACTCGCTCCCTAAATATTATTGAGCGGGCGTCCATTTCCGCGTCTGTATATTGACCTTGCTCATAAAGTTCATTTAACAATTCAAATTTCTTATCGTCATTTTTAAGGAATATATCAAATCTCATCGGCTTAACATTTTTTATTAGACTCGCGCGCTGATATTGTGATATACGCTTCAATGCCCTACTGAATGTCAAGATTAGTGAGTCTTGCGCGGGCTCTTGCATAAGGTCGAGCGCAACGGGGTGTATTTCAATCACCATACCCGCATAATCACCAAAGTTGATATATTTACCTACTTCAATGTTGAAGAACGGAGTAAGTTTTTCAATAGATTTCGATCTCCCGCGCTTAGAGTTCGGTGCGATTTTAATGTACTTCTTAGGGAAGGCAGAGAAACGAAGTATAAGTCCTATCGAGCCATATAATCTCAAACCTTCGTCAATAGGAAGATACATTGCAACCACTATCGCCAGCCAACCGATTAACGCATACCAGCGATAGTCAACGCCATTAATTCTAAATAAGTTACTCGCGATAATTACGATAGCAAAGATTAAGCAGATAATCGCAAGTATGATATCTCCAAATGTAATGTTTTTAAAGAATTCAGTTTTTACCCGAGTCTTTCCCGGAATATATCTAATCATTTTACCCCTTTTTGTTCAATTTCGATTGTTCGTAGTGTTTTACTATCAATTTATCTTTTGTCTATATTTTCACTTTTTACCGTAATATTCATTAATTAATTATAGTGAGCATCAATCTAGATTTAATATTTACTTGTTTTAAGATTATTTCTTATCACCTTTTTCACTACGCTTAATTTCTTTTTGAATATCATCTAATTTGTCTCTTATAGTTTTTGCCATGCTCTCATTCGCGTTCTTAGTAACTGTTTTTAATGTTTCAATTTGTACATTCGCTTTATTAATATTATCCGTGATAGCAGTAGTATCATTACCAGATAGTGAACTTTGTAGGTCACTAATTGATTTAACTATCTGTGTAACATTTAGCCCTGAGCCTTTTCCTCCATTCATTTCATTCGCAATACCATCGAGTTTCTTTGTTTGTTTTATTAAAGCATCACTTCTATCCTTAGTACTTTGCATTAATTGCACATATCTATCAGCAGTATTGTTATACTCTTGCATTCTTGCAATTTCTGTGTCAGTCTTTCCTTTCATGTCTGCTGCAGAATATCTAGTACCATTATTTATCATATTTTCAAAATCTGTATCACCACTATAAGTCTTCTTTATTCTGTTTAGTTCTTCAACCTCACGCTGATAAGTTTTGTTTTCACTATCAAATTCTTTCTTAGTGTCTTTATAACTTTTGTATTTATCTGCATCTAAGCCTGTGACTTTTAAAACCTTGTCCTGGACTCCCAATTTTTCGATTTTATCTATTAATTTGTCAAAATTTTTGTTGAGTCCTTCTAATTCACTTTGTTCACCCGGTCTAAGGTAATCTTTCGACATGAGTTCTTCTCTTCTTGGCATTAGCGCTGTTAATTCCTTAAATGTGTTATTTATTTCTTCCTTTGCTGCTCTTTTTCTAAATTCGCTATCTGCTTTGTTATAACCTTCGTCTGTAGAATCTTTATATTTGTCTTTATCAATACCTGTTAAGAATTTTAGTCCTTTATTAGCGTTCTTTTTACCAAAATCGGCTAGGTCTTTTAACTCCTGTCTTCTAAGTTCCTTTCTCGCTTCTTCCTGTGTCATTGCTCCACTCTTAACTTGCTCATCAAAGAACTTTTGTCTGCCATATTGTCTCTTCGTCCAAGCAAATGCACCGCTAACTTTTGCCCCTGCCTTATCTCTCACACCTTTAACTCTATCTTTAACACTGCTCCATAGTCCTTTACCGTCGTTCATAGCATCATTTGCACCTATGTAGCCATTAATTAGTGACACAAAATCTTTAACAACATAAAGTCCTGCAATAGTGAGCAATAGCGAAATAATACCTAATGAATTAACAAAATTTGCGCTTGTCCCAGGCATTGTCGCAGACGATAATTCTATGTTTTGAATCAGCGGAGCAATACTGAAAAACAAATTCATTCCTGCAACTGCACCATAAGCGCTGATTGTGTTTGAAATAAATTGCTTTTTCCAGCCACCAACAGCCGTTCCACCATCAAGCGGATACATCGCACAAAGTACCGGACTCACTACGTAAAGGAATACCAGCATAAACAGACGCTTAATCATTCCAAAAGTGAGCCAGAACATACAATAAAGTATAAATATTCCACCGCCCGCAAGGAGAATATAGTTTATGCTCATCAACTCATAAAATGGGTCTACTTCCCAATACCAAGTCAAATTTTGACTTGGTTGAGAATATGCCTTATCAATCATCTCGGCATAGTACTCATAATCTCCATCGCCGTTCGCGTCACCGCTATACGCCCTGATTGTAATTCCATTCGCGCTACATTTCGCAGCGATTTGATTATATTCGCTTTCGTTGATAATAAAATTGCCGTCGCCAAAAGTACCATTTCGTATTCTATTCGCGTTATACGCCGATGTGGTAAACAGTTGCCTGCTCATACTGATTGAATCAGCAGTACTAGTCGCGCCGTCGATAGCGTTTAGAAGGATATTCCCTAGCCAAACTCCTAATAAACAGCAGGCTGGCAAGAAGATAAAGTTAGCAAGACCTTTAATCGCATTTCCTACAATCTCTTTCCAATTTTTAGGTTGAGAAGAATAAATGTTTTTGATAAACGCCATTGCAGTAAATATGATAACTAAGAAAAGAGCGAGTGTTGAAATGGAAATTAAAATGTTTCTAACGATAGATGTATTTAATAAATAGTACACCAAACCGGTGTCATTTTCTAAACCAGAGTTTCCCGCACCAATGGTTGTACCATTAATAACTACACTTCCCGTTCCCGCGAAAGTCGTAAATAACCCTTCCACTACATCTATAAGAGTAAAAATAATAGTAAACATAGGGTAAATAACTGTTCCTATCGCGTTTAAAATAGTGTCGACTATAGATATAGACATACATTCTCCTTACCTTAGAATTCAAATTTATTTAGCGAACAAACTAATAAATAAATTTAATTATATTATATACTATTGTGACAAATTAATCAATCAATCGACATAAAATTTTCAAATTAAAAAAATTTTATTTTATATTAATCGAACTAATTTCCAACAAATTATTTTCTTGTGATAAAATTTTTATTTGTTTTAAACAAAATAATTTCTCAAATTTGTTTACATTTTAGTAGATTTTATTTTGTTTTAATTGGCTGTTTTTATGGACTTATATAGAAATAATCTTTTATTTGATTTTTATTGAAATACACAGAAATAAATCTTCAAACAAACAAATCATAGTTATATAAGATTCAATAAAACAACTAAAATAAATTCAAAATAAATAATTCGTTTTTAAATAAAAAATTATTAAAAAAATTAAAAAATATTGTTTTTTATTTATTTTTTCAGTGTTTTTTATGCATTTTTTATTAATTTTTTAATTTTTAATTATTTTTATCTAAATAAATTATAAAATTTTTCACCGTCAAATATTTGGAAGTCCTAGATAAAAGCGAGTTTCAAATGAAAAAGTGACCCATATACGAGTCACTTAAAATTTCATATTTTTAATATTGTGATGTTAAGTCATTATCCGCAAAGGCGAAGGTATACCCACCGCCAAAGTCTAGGCGAATTCCGCCGTCCGCTTTAAATGAATAATATTCTTCACCGTCATCGCCAACCTTGTTTTCAATATAGAGCGAGTTATCCACTGTTTCATCTAACAAAATCTCGTAAATCGATTTTCCGTTTGACAGGTAGTTTATATTATTTGCGTCAATTCCAGTGAATGCGTCTGCTGTAAGATTTATATTGTTAACAGAGAACATATAAGCATCTAAATCTTGGTCAATAATTTCTCCTACTAAGTCAGCGCTATTAGTTCCGTCGGTTATTGTGACGGTCATATCGTCTAGCGAAATTTCTCCACCTACAACCATTTCAAATCTATTTACACTCACACTAGACTTAGGCATATATATAGCGCAGATATATTCTTCTTCCACTAGGTTTGTTATCCCGCCGTCCGCTTCAAATATATAATCTCGAATAAACACCTTTTCTACTCTCACTGCGCTTGCCGATGAGAAATATTCGGTTATACGATTTTCAATTTCACTTTCTACCTGACTGCTACTATCAGACCCGCTTTCATCTCCGCCCGTAGTATAAAGGTCATTAGCGTTTATATAATTTATAATCAGTCTACCAACTTCCTCGTTCATGTCCGCAGACAAACCAAAATATTTAATTGCGTCGAGTCGCTCGTTCGTCGTACTAGCCGTTCCGTCCACTTCATCGTACGAGTACACTATATCAATAATTCCTTCACTGCCTGTTAGTCCTAAAATAGCGGATAGGTCAGTATAATCACTAGCAAATGTCGTTTCGTCGAAAGTAGAGTAATCGTAATCAACACTTGGGAATTCGATAGTTATATCAAGTGAATAATCCGTCAAACTCTCTTCTGCCGAGAGTATTGCATCTTCGACCAGTGAACTATAATCTTCAATGAGTTTATTTCTTGCTTTTTCGTCGTCGCGATATACAGTTCGCACTCCGTAATAATTATCCCCACTCATGATAGGACTTTGACTCGTAGCACCACCGCCTGAGCCTGTCCCACCATTTAACCAACTGAACAGACTATCTATAGCGGCCGCTATACCAACTGCTGCGAAAATCAAAAGTGCCACGCCGAGAACTATTAAGACGATTATGCCCAAAATCTTTAGTTTAGCCGCAAATGCTTTCTTATTAATCTCAAGTGCGGTTTCAACGGTTCTAACTAACGCTGAGTTGCGCTTGCGACCCCTTCTCAAAAGCGCTTTTTCTCTAAACGAAAGGAATGGCAAAAAACGCGTAGCAACACTGGTCCTTAACTTCCTAAGTTCGTTGGCTTCCGCTCTACGCTGTGCTTCGACTAATTTTGATCTTGTTGCCTGAGCATCTTCTTCCGCTTGTCTGTCCGCTTCTTCCGCCTGGTCGTCCAACCAATCGCCAGTTTCAAACTCTTCCTCATCAGGCTGTTCATTTTCGTTAAAGTCGTCGTCAGCCATATTCTCTCCTTAGTTTATTATACCAAAAAATTAGATTAATTACAAATATATTAAATTATTTTGTGATGTAAATAATATTATATTTAATATTACATTTGAAAATATAAATGGGTAATATAGCTATAAAACATCGCTAAACTTATGTAATAAAATTGTTTATATCATAAATTCTTAATGTATATCGACTAAATGTTTATAAATATTTAAGATTTATCTTTACAATGAAAACAATTATTAATATATTACGTAGCAAAAAACGAGCAAACTAAAATTTGTAAAATAATTTATTTTGCTCGTCTAATCTAGATAATTTTATAGATGACTGTTAGTTAACTCCCCACCAGTCACTAAAGTCTAATTGATTATTTTGAATAGCCCATGATAGCCAGTAGAATAACGCGATTAACACACCAGTTACTACGATACCCACTATAACTGAAATGAGTTTAGCCTTTGCTTCATCTCTTTCACCCTTATCTTCTGCCTTAACAAACTTTACACCTACTACGATAGCGTAAATAATACCAGCAGTAGCGGCTAATATAAGGATAGGGTTAATGACATTTTGCATAGCATTTGCTAATGTGATAACCCAACCTGGAGTCTCACTATTCCCGCTCATAAGCGCTGAAAATGACATCATCATGTTCATTAAAGTACTCATAAAATTTCCCCCTTAATTAGCGCAATTAATTTATTTTGCGCTCATTTATGCAATTATATTAACAACTTCTAAATTTAAAATCAACTAATTTCAACATATTTTTTAAAAATTTTTTAAATTTTTCAAGACAATTTCTTAAATTGGCTTTCTTTTTTTGAAACTTTTTAATTTAATTTCTTAATTAAATGGAGATTTTATTAATTAAAAATATATTTTTCTTAATTAAATTGAAATTTTAATGATTTAAAATATTTTGCTATATTAATTTTTAATGTAACTGCATTTCACATGAATAATACTATTATCTTAATTTAAATTAAAATTATTCATTTGAGTATTAATTTAATATTTTGAATTTAAATTAAATTTTAACGCACTTAACTTATGTATTTATAAAATGCATTTTCCTAAATACTCGGGTTCCATAAAATACAATTAATTAAATCTTACTTTCTTTAACAATTTTACTACAAATAACTAATAAAAAGCGGATACGAAAAATGTTTGACAAAAGGATAATATTTATATATTATTAGTATAAGTTAATATTAATTTACTGCTAAACTAAAATGTATACTTTACTATATTGAGACTGGATTGTAGTCGCCACTAAATTATTTATTTACAGTAAATTAATCAAAATGAATTTTAAAGGATAAAGTATGAAGGATTTTTTTAAGAAAGTTTTAAAATACATCATCTTAGCAGTCGTAATCTTTGTCGTAGCAGTTATTGTTATGACATATATGAATGACGGTTCTATAAGTTTTAACCCTAGATACGCACTTAATGGTCAAGCGTTTATTTTCGTATTCTTCGGTTTAGCCGCCATGCTTATCTATGATTTACTTCGTACGCTCGACGGAAAGGGAAAGAAAAGCAAAAAAGAAAAGGCAATCGACAAAGTTACAGATGCAAGCGGTAACGAGACTAGCCAGTTCTTCAACCGTGATTTTGTAACTAAGGACGAATTAAAAACTAATAAAAAATTTAATTACAACACGCTTTCCACTTTAAAGAGTAGCAAGAAAGATGGTATTTTAGTCCGCGCGGAAGAAAACCATGGCAAAATGGAAATAAATTTCGTTGAGCCGATTCATACCTTAATTGTAGGTACCACATCATCGGGTAAAACATCTCGTTTCGTTGTTCCGTCCCTCCAACTCATGAGTATGACCGCAAGTAAGCCTTCATTCGTAATCACTGACCCTAAGGGCGAATTATATGACAAGGACGCGGTGCATTTCACCGAGCAGGGATATGATGTGAAGGTTCTAGACCTGCGTGACCCGTTCTCCTCGACCCAATGGAACCCACTTACCTATCCTTATGATATTTATGACAGAAGTTTTCATCTCGAAAACGAAGTACGCGTGCACCCGCCAGGAGATAGTCCTTCAAACTACAATTTAATCTTGCAACGCCAGTTCGACTACACCACCACTACATGGTTTGAGTTCGATGGAAAAGCGTATGCTGACAAATCTTCACTTGAAAACGATATGCGCGTATTCTCGCGTAAATTAAAAGATGATACATTCAATGCGCTTAACGATATTTGTACCACTCTTGCACCAATTGAGAGTGAGCGTGACCCTTCGTGGGAGCGTACTGCACAACGACTTATCCATGCTGTTATGCTTGCGATGCTTGAAGATAGCCGTATACCAGAACTTGGCATGACAAGAGAAAAATATAACCTTTATAATGTACAGAAAATATGTAATATGACTGATAGCGGACGCGACACGTACGCATCTTTAAAAAAATACCTTTTCGATTACCGTGATAAATTCTCGCAAGTTCATGACCTAGCGTCAACAGCGTTAAACAATGCGGAAGGTACTAGTAAAAACTACATGGGCTTCGTTTCAAGCAAAACTGCACTATTTAGTGATGCTGGTATAAGTTTCTTGACCGAAAAGACCGAAATTGACTTCGTAAATATGGACGAAAAACCGACTGCTATATTCCTTATCATTCCAGATGAAATCCGTGTTCGTTACCCACTTGCTATCCTATTCGTTACTCAGTTGTATAAACGACTCGTTGAGAAAGCGCAGTCTCTACCTGGCGCGAGATTAAAGCGTAATGTCTACTTCATGCTAGACGAGTTCGGTAATATGCCGAAATTCCCGCAATTTGGTTCTATCATGACGGTCGGTAGGTCGCGTGGTATATTCTTCGAACTTGCCGTTCAGTCATACAGCCAGTTGTATCAAGTTTATGGTCAAGATGAAGGTAAAATTATTAAAGATAACTGCCCTATTCAAGTATATATTGCCACCGAAGATATGACGACAAACAAAGAGTTTAGTGAACTTCTCGGCAAAAAGACGATCCGTGAAGAAACCGAAAATAAATCAGTTGGTGCGGACGATAAGGAAACAAAATCTTATAGTTCAACTACCAAATCAATTCCGCTCGTTTATCCTGAGCAGTTAATGACATTTAGAGATAGTGGGGAGATTATCATTAAGACTTTCTCGCCTAATGCATGCTTAAAGACTAAGATTGAGTCTTGCTATACATCGAAAGTTTACAACATCTCTCAAAAGGGCGAAATGTATCGCCCGCGTAGAATGTTTGATGAAAGCGCGGTGTTTTACGATGCCCGTCAGCGCAATAAAATTCTCGCTAGCAAAGATGACGACGACGATGACGACGATTTATTCTAATATCGCATAAAATAAAAAATAGCACTGATTTTAAAATGTGCTATTTTTATTACTCTACCATAATTCCAGTAGTTAAGAAATATTCATGCTCAAATGTGCGGACTAAATCATTTATCGTCATTGTTTTCGTCATATAGATTGATATGTCGTCCACTTCCAAACGAATAGGTTTGTCTAAATTTAACAAGTGGTAGAACTCGTACGCTTGCGGAAGAATTTCGGTGTACTCATCACAATTTTTTAGGGATACGAGTCTGTCTATTTTTTCGCCGTTCATTTCGGCATAAATTGATTTAAATCTTCTTTTAATCATGTTACTCTCCTTTTAAAAAGCTCTTTAAAAATTGACTTTTATTTAGTTTTATGTTTTTAATTTTATATTTTTTACCGCTACGATTAATTGCATTATATTAAAATTAAACCTAATTTATGCACATTTTACTCATAAATTTTAATAAAACTAAAAAGTCAACATTACCATAATATGCGCGGATTTAAATCTATGTACTTATTCGCAAAATCTCCAAATTTTCGACATACATTAAGCGCGCGGGAATTTGATTTTACCACATTAAAAAAATTCTTCAAAACGATTTGATAAACATTTTAAAGAATTTTTGAGTTTGAAAGACTTTATTTAAAATCATGTAAGAAAATGCGATTATCACAGTAAATATTTTATAATATAGATTATTAGACGATTTTTATCGTGTAACTGACATTTTCAGCACAAAAATATTTAAGCTCTGTATCTATATTGTCAGCAGTTTTAACATCAAAATCGTTTACCCAATAAATTTTCCCATTTTCAAAAAACATATTTGAGTCGAAAATTTCTCCCCTGTTCCCGAATCCTATTTCTAGGTTAGTTTTGGGATTTCCTTTTAAGTAGAATGTAACAACAATTCCCCATGTGGTATCCAAAACAATTTTTATTTCATCACCAATTTTTGAAATATCTTTTACATATGAGTCATGAAAACTTGTTAAATATAATAAATCATTTATGTCCTTTTGCGTTTTGATTTCGCAATTGTCATTTATTTTAATTTTCGACTGCATTTGTTTACATTTATTTAAAATCTTTGGGTCTATTTTATCATTTATACATTCCCGTGCATTTTTGTCTGCAATGAACCAATCATATCCCGAAATTTTCTTACTTTTAACATATCCAATCCAATTTTTCGCTGGACTTTCAAAGAAAAAGACATTGCTCTCTATTTTAGCATTTTCTAAACTTACAATGTTAAATTTTCTTAATTTTTCATTATTTTCGTCAAGCGCTATGATATAACTATCGTATTTATTATCGACCTTTAAAAACGCGATTTTATCTAATATTTTGTCCCCAACTTTAATTTTAACTCTCATTTCGTACCTATTAAAAATGTATCATATACTAAAGTTTAAGTCAAATAAAAACAGTTTAAAATAAAAAGCAACTAATAAAACTTGGTATCTAAAATACTTTGGGTTATTGTTTCCCGTTGCTTAACATATAAGCCCTCGGTCGTTCTAAGTTGCAAATCCAACATGCAAAAATTTGTCACCAATCGCTTTTTCTTAATTTATTCGTATACTCATTATTCACAAACTTATCATTCAAATTTATTTTGACTTTCTACGGATAATGATAAAAATGGGGTCCCCGCAAGACGCATGTCGCAGTGGGGTTAAGGAGCAACAGGCTAAAGGTCGATGTTGCTTTTTAAGCAAAAAAACAACTAGACAATAATGCCTAGTTGCGACATGGTTGCGGGAGTTGGATTTGAACCAACGACCTTCGGGTTATGAGCCCGACGAGCTGCCGTGCTGCTCCATCCCGCGATATAGATGTTTTCACATCTAATTTATTTAGAGATGTACAATCAGTACATGTCTATATTTACCATATTATGCACATTTTGTCAAGAGTTTTACCAAAAAAAGTGGGGAAATTGTGCATTTCAAAGTAAAATTTTAAGAATTTTAGCAGAAAAATTTAAAAACTAAGTGTAAATCGTTCTTTCCCTCGTTTTGTTTAATCAGTCAAATAAAATGTGCAGGTTGAGAGTTTCTTACGCTTTAATTTTAGTACTCTCCCCGACTGAGTAGTGTATATAAAACCTTGCTTGTACGGGCAGTTTTTACAATCCGCTTTTAGATGTGCTTTCATTGGGCAGTGGCGCAAGGTCATGTAAGGTGCGTTCATATTTTTATTCTCTCCTTCTGCGCTCATGTATAGCAAATCAAAGTAATTCGCACTAAAAGAGTTATACACATTTAATCCCCAACCCGCTATCTTTTCCGTGTCTAAATTTAACGCCCACAAGTTATTCACGACAACTGGAATTTTTAATTTTTCCACTATCGATTTTATAAATTCTATATCTTCACTTAAAGCAAAATTTGGTAGTTCTAAATATGGTTTTATATTTTTACTTTCACACAAAATTTTAAACCGCTTTATATCTTCTAACTCGTACATTTCGGGCGAATAGATTAAGTTTTTAACATTAGGAATGTTATCCACATTTTCCACATATTTGAAATCATTAAACTTTAAATTTTTCTTTTCTATTTCAATCTTAACATGTGATAATTTTTCTCTATCTAGTTTTGTGTAAGCGTCATATATAGAGTCAAAGACATTGCGTCTAAATTCGTTCAATTTTGATTTAGACATAAATACATTATCTAATGTGATTTCTAGTTCTGCATTAAAATATTCACTCTTATTAAAATTTTCTTCTAAGTCTTTTTTAGTTAACGGGCTATTCTTTGCACTCTCACAAATATCACCAAAAATTTCAAGATTTTCGTTATTTGCACTAAATTCTGCTAAAATTTTCTCATTTTTTCGTGCAATTATGGAAATTTTTATATTTTTCCTTAATTTTGTATTCAACATCTCGTTTTCTAACGCACTATCTAAGATTAGATTTATACTATCGCCTACATGAAATTTTTGAGTGGTTGTGATTCTATAAAGTTCACCCTGTTTAGTTAAATCGTAACCCGTAAATGTTGAAATTTCTTTGCCATTTTTAAACACCTTAAATACAGATTTTGGTGTCAACTCTCTGTTAGACGAAATAAAAATTTCATTAAAATTTTTCCCATTTTTTACGCGTACAATTTCCCCGATATGCACACCTATGTGACTTTGGTATTTCGAAATTATATCCCCGTTTCCGTCAAAATATCCGCGCGTGTAACCACGATTAAAAGCAAGTGGCAAGTTGTTTTCCTTTGTTATTCCACGAACAGCATTTGCGTATACTCGCGTTGACTCGCCAACATAGAACGGTCGCCTTGCTCGTCCTTCAATTTTTATTGCTGTAACTCCCGCTTCTTTCAAGTCGTCTAAACTATCCAGCATATTAAAATCTTTCGCACTTAGCAAATACCCGCTCGTCAACTTCTTGCCATCATAGGACAATATATACGGAAGTCTACATAACTGCTTGCATTTTCCTCGATTTCCGCTATTCCCCGTAGTGTACTCACTTAAATAGCAGTTGCCCGAAAAACTGACACACAAAGCGCCCTGCACAAAATATTCGATTTCAATATTCGAATTGTCTCGTATTCTTCTTATCTCACTAAGCGGAGTTTCACGAGATAGGACAACCCGTTTTACTCCTAATTTTTCAAGAACTCTAACCCCTTCTAAATTGTGGACTCCCAACTGCGTACTAGCATGGATCTCTATTTCAGGATAGAATTTATGTACTAAACTAATTAGCCCTATATCTTGAATTATAAACGCGTCCACGCCAAGATTGTACGCATCGACAATTAAATCAAGTGCGGATTGAATTTCGCTATCATTAAATAAAATATTAACCGTTAAATGAACTTTAACATCAAAAATATGTGCAAACTCTACCGCAGATTTTAATTTATCCAGAGAAAAACCTTCTATATTGCGTGCGTTGAAATCTTTTACTCCTAAATAGACTTCATCTGCGCCATTATAGACCGCCATTTTTAGACTATCTTCATCACCCGCGGGCGAAAGGACTTTTAATCTCATAATTAAATTATACCATAAAATGAATAAAATTTCAATATAAGCAACTAAAAATTTTTACTATACTTTAGACGAACACTTTACTCTGCTTTCATTTCATTTAACTTGACAAAATCTCTAAAATTTGGTAGAATAAATATAGGAGTAAATATGATAGAAATTAAGGACGGAGAAATTTTTGAAAAACTTGCAAAAAAGTACAATATTAAGTATAGAAGAACTCCAAATGGAGAAACTTACGAAATTAAATCTATGGAAAATGCAAACGAACAAGACTCCATAGATATGAAGAAAGTTTCAGATTGCCTGTACGCAAATGTTCCAGTGGAATTGAGAATTAAATGCGCTGACGATTGCAAAAATGAATCGAATAAACAAGATGAAATCAAATTATAATTGCTATACATATTAAATGTTTTTATAAACATATTTTGTGAATTATTTTATATTTTTAACTGATATTGTCTTATTTCTACATCTCCAATATAAAATTGATTGATTATTTAGTATATCGGCAATAATTAAATAGTTGACATTAAATTTTAAAATACTAAAATTAAAAGTGTGCATTTATTTTTTACGCACAAAAATGTAAACAAAAATTGGAATTAAAAGGACGATTATGAAAGAATTTAAAACTATTCCTATTACACTTGTAACAGGCTATTTAGGTAGCGGAAAAACTACCCTACTTAACTATATTTTATCTAATACTAAGGGATACAAAATTGCGGTAATTGTAAACGACATAGGCGAAGTGAACATTGACGCAGACTTAATTGAAAAGGGCGGTGTCGTCAACAAAAAAGAAGAAAGTCTAGTTGCTCTTCAAAACGGGTGTATCTGCTGTACTCTTAGACAAGATTTAATTGAGCAACTACATGATATAATTAAACAAAGAAAATTTGATCACATCATAATCGAAGCAAGTGGAATCTGTGAGCCTATACCTATCGCGCAGACAATAAACTTTTTAACTGAGAGTTTTAAAGCAAAAGGTATGCCGATTTTTTGCAAACTTGACGCTATTGTTTCCGTGGTTGATGCCTACAGAATGGTGCAGGAATTCGGTTGTGGGGACGAACTCATAAAAGACAACATCGGCGAAGAAGATATTGAAAATTTAGTTATTCAGCAGATAGAATTCTGTGACATTTTGATATTAAACAAGGTTAGCGAAGTATCAAAAGAAGAACTATCTCGCGTTAAAAAAATTATTAAAAATCTTCAACCAAAGGCAAAGATTATTGAAGCGGATTATTCGAAAGTTGATTTAAAAGAAATTCTAGACACAAATCTTTTTGATATGGAAAATGTGCTAACATCTGCTGGCTGGTTCCAAGAATTAGATAAAGATTTGGACAAACTGGACGACGAGCATGATGACGAAGAAGATGATGAACATGAACACCATGAGCACCACCATGACGACGAAGAAGAGCACGAACACCACCATGAACACGACGATGAACATGATCACGGTCATCACCACCATCATCACCATGACGGCGGTGAGACAGAAGAATACGGAATTGGTACATTCGTCTACTTCAGGCGTGAACCATTCGATAGACTTAAGTTTGAAGACTGGGCTAACCGAGATTATGGAAAGAAAATTATTCGTACTAAAGGACTAGTTTACTTTACAGACGACAATCGTAACGCATATTTATATGAACAAGCAGGCAGACAAAAAGTGCTTACAAACAATGGCCCATGGCTTGCAACCTATCCTAGATATCAAATCGAACAGATGCTTTTAAACGACGAAAAATTTAGAAAGGACTGGGACGAAAAATACGGCGACCGCATGATTAAATTAGTGTTTATCGGTCAGCACATTGATAAAAAAGAAATTTCTGCCGAACTAGATAAAATTTAATTAATTTACAAATGAATATAATGTGGAGCAGTTTATGGAAAAACTCGTTGTTGAAGTTGGAATGGAACTTGATAAACATTTAATATATTATCATGATATGCTTATATCTCATGGATTAGATTTATCTTTTGCGTGCGTAACACATGATTTGTACTACACAAAAGAAAATCTCGACGGGCTAACAGAAAATCAAATGAAAAACGCTTGTATTAGACTTAGAAAATTAGATGGAATTATTGGTGTTAATAAAGATAAACAAGTAAAAGATGAAGAAATTAAAGCAAAAGAAATTAAACTTATTAGCCTTGGATATAGGAAAGTCTTTGATACTATAAAATTTGATTTTCAGTATAAAAAGCCTGATTGGTATAACTATATTCAACTACAAGATATTAAAGATGTTGGTCTATTAGTTTATTGGGAAAATGAAAAATTCTATCACCTTCCATTAGATGACCAACGCAAGGAATTACTTAAAGAATTGAATAGTTACGGTTTTAATTTTAAAGAAACAGACTTAGGCGTTGATAAATTGCGAACCTTATATTATGGTAAAAAGATGTATAGTAAAAATCAAAATGCATAAGATGTTAAACGAATACAACCTATAAGAGTAAAACGAAGCAATGGTGCTGACTGGATTGTTATTACAGATAAACAATAAAGGAATAAACTATGTCAATAGAAGAGTTAAAGTATATTTTAGATAATGTTTATAGTAAAGATACTGCTCATAGAAAATGGAGAGCAAAGTGGAATAAAAATAATCCAACTTATGGGCAATGTGTTCCAACCGCATTGTTAGTACAATATTATTTTGGTGGCGAAATATTCAAGCATAATGTGGAATCCCACTATTTTAATGTTATCGATGGAAAAGTTGTTGACCTTACCAAAGAGCAATTTGATTATGAATTAGACTATTCTAATAGTAGACAAAAACAACCAAACTTATCTCAATCACAAACCAAAGAGAGATTTGAACTATTAAAAGAAAGAGTAGAAAATTTTAGAAAATAAAAATTTTTACTGTTGCAATTTAATGAAAAAATATTACATTCCACTAAAAAATGTAAAAAATAATAAAAATTTTCATATGATTTCAAAATTTTAAGTATAAAAAATAAGCAAACAATTTGCTCATTTTTTTAATTTATTTTCTAAAAATTCAATGTCCCTTCATATACATAAATATAAGATAAAGGTTTGCAAATATTTGAAATTTCGCTATTTACATTTATTTTTATAAGTTTATCTTGTACACTTTCAAATTGATTTCTACTTAAAATTCGTTCAACTATTTGACCATTTTCTCGAATTTCCAAAATACCAGTTCCTGCCCAAAAGTCAGTCATTGAAGATTTACTAGAGCCTATATGTAACCAATTTTCACCACCGGGTCCTAGCCCAAATGAAAATAAAAGCGGAATATTATTTTCTTTCTCAAAGAAATCGTTCCCCCTCACTTCATAATCCGCGTCTAAGAAGGCTTCGTTAAATATTCGTGATTTTTTATATAATTCTTCTTTCTCGCTATCAGTCAAATTCGAATAATCGACCACTCCGTTTAGTTTAAAGTTAGTTTTTGCTTTTTGTATTCTTCTTACTTGGTCATCTGGTGCATAGTTATTAAATCGCTCGGTATATTCAGGCATCATTTCTTCAATTCTTGCGAGTAGTTTTTGTTTGTCAAAGTTATAATTTTTATACTGCTCTCTTGCGAGACTAAGTTTCATCTCAATGTATTTTTGTTTACTATTAAAATATTTTAGCGCTTGCCTAAATGTCTTAGTATATTCGTCAAGTCCAGATTGCGGAACATTATTAAGTTCGCTTAATATAATTTCTTCACTTTCATACTCTATTGAGCACCCCCCCCCTTATAGTTTGCGCAGATCGGGGTTAAATACTCTAACATAAATTTCATATTAAATATTTCCGCCCAGTCTATAGTTGGGTATGAAGGCGTCCACCAATGCTTGTATCCACCAAAAGACGGGACGAAATTTAGTGGTAATTTCTTTTCAATTATATTATTTAATTTCGCTTCAACATCGACTCTTACTTGCGAGTCTATAGAATATTTCCTAAATTTTTTAGCAAACAATCTATCAATCATTTTCCCATTTAGCGATTTGTCTAAGTTGTCAAGATTTAATAATTCTTCATTAATGTATTTATTTACTACTTTTTCTAAATCTTCTATCATATATATGCTCCAATGTTAAATTAGAATAATTATATCATAAATTTAAAAAAATTAATAAATAATTTTAATATTTTAATGATTTTTATTAATTTTACTGATTTTTATTAAAATTTTTTAAACTTTTTCTAATTTATTAGTTTTAAAACATTATTGAAATAAAAAAATGAGCATTGAATTCGCTCGTTTTTTATCAGTAATTTAATTTGATGCAGGCTTTAACACTTTGCACAAATATTCAATTATTTCAACAAACTTATATCTTTAAATGGTTCTCTATAACAAACACACTTTTAATATCTTCGGGTACATTTATTGCTCTCACAGTTAATTCCAACTTCCCTTCGTTCCATGACGCAGATACTTCTAGACATTCTGCTAACACACTTTTCAATAGTCCTAATTGACCGGCTGAACATCTACTCTTTTTGTAATCTTTAATTGTGTTAATAATACTTTCCGCCAACTCAGTATTTTCCTTGTCTAAATTTCTAAACTTCAAGGCATTGTAATAATCATTTAATGAGTATCTACCATTCTTCTGCGGGAATAAATTCTTTTTGTGCTCTTTCATACTAAAATCTCCAATTTTTTAAAACTTCCAACTGCCGTCATCTGGAATATAGAAATCTTTTAAATCGTCGTCATCTTCTTCAATTTCGTTATGTTCGGCAAAATCTGGTATAATAATTTCTTCGATCGATTTTTCTCCTATTTTCTCGTTTTTATTTGAATTTTCGTTCGTCTTATGGAATTTTTTAAATAGACTGAGTAAACTAAGTAGCCTTAACTCAAATTCATCGTTCATTTTAGCCGTCATTTTTGTATATTGTCTTATTGCTTTCTTTTCTTCTATATTATTCCAATTTTTCTCTGGAAGCGGATAGAAAACCGCAAAATTTTCTTTTACTTCTTCATAAAAACTTTCGTCCGCGGTAATTAGTTCGTTTTCACTTTGAAATCCATAAGTTTCAACGAAGAACTCAATATCTTCCTTAGTATATAGATTTTCATTTAAATATAGTGCCTTTAAAAATTTCAATCTAAATTCTTTATTCTTCTTCAAATATTCATTTATATAATAATAGAAGAAATTTTTACATTCAAGCGGACTTGGTGCAATTCGCGCCATTTTTAGCAAAAACTCCTCATCATCATTTAAAATTTCAGCATAAAACATGGATTTATGGTCACTACTTGTGATCACCATTTTACCCCATTCTCTACATTCATGCCCGCAAGGTTTTACAACCTTACCATTCCTTAAATTTCGGTTTATTCTATCCAACCAGGTATTGCCCTTCCTGCCCTTAACGAGTTCTTCCTTAAACTCAACATCTTCGTCCAATTCAGCAAGTCTAACACTCTCTTCAATTAATTTATTTAAATCAACTTTCTTTTGTGCGCGACGATTTTTAGATTTTGTAACTAGGCTGGACATACTCTCTACCTCACTTTTACCCATTCTACCACGCAAGAGGACGCTTGTCAATAGTGAAATGCGAATTTTAAAAAAATTTAGTATTAACCTTGCACTTATTTAAAAATTTGATATAATATAGATATGAAAGCAATTATAGGCCTAGGAAATCCAGACGGAAAATACACGACAACTTACCACAATGTGGGTTTTAATGTGGTAGATCTTTTTGCAAAACAAAACAATCTAAAATTTAAAACGAAAAAATGTCGCGGACTTATCGCTCGCGGGGAAGATTACATTTTAGTAAAACCGCAAACTTACATGAATTCAAGTGGGGATTGTGTCGCTGAAATAAAAAAATATTTTAAGTTATCCTTAGACGATATTTTGATAGTTTTAGACGATATTGACATGCCAAAAGGTCGCGTCCGTTTTCGTTTAAGTGGAAGCGCAGGTACGCACAACGGACTTAGAGATATTGTTTCAAAAGTCGGTGAGACTCCGCGCCTTAGAATAGGTATAGACAGAGATAAAAATATGAATTTAGCCGATTACGTGCTCTCTCATATCGATGAGAATAGTAAACAGATTTTATCTTCGTCTTATGCAACCGCATGTGAATTAATTCAAAAATTTATTGATGGTGAGTTATGTCAAGATTTGACGATTTAAAGTCCGCTCTTTCCACTCGAACTATACTTTGCTCTAATCTAGGCTTCGGTGAGCAAGGAGCAATACTATCCCGTATGGATAGTGCTATTTTTGTTGCTCCAGATAGGGAAAGTGCTGTAGACATGAAAGCGCAACTAGACGCACTTAATAAAAACGCAATTTTAATGGACGATTTTGATAAGCCGTTCACGACTTTTAAATTTGCAAGTAGGGAAAATATAATTGACCAAATCAATGTGCTAGATAATTTTTTATTCAACAATTCTATCGTTATTACCACCGCTCGTGCATTATTTACCTTACTTCCAAATTTGGAAAAATTTAAGTCAAATTTTGTTGAACTTGTTAAAGGAAAAGATTATGAATTAAATGTTATCGTTAGGACATTAATTTCAATAGGATACACTAAGAGCGAGAATGTGCAAACTGTTGGAGAATTTTCTCTCCGCGGTGATATTTTAGACATTTTTATTCCAACTTATTCGCACCCAATTCGACTAGATTTTTTCGATACTAATTTAGAAAATATTTATTCGTTCGACCCATTGACTTTTGAAAAATTAGAGCAACTTTCAACAGTTAGAGTTAGCCCAAATTCACTTTTGATTCTAGAAGATGATGAGAGAAAAGCACTCATAGATAAACTAAATAAATATGCAGTCAGGGAAGAAAAATTCTTTGATATAATTTCTCAAATTGAGCGGGGAGAAAATGTTCCTATCGAATTTTTATCCCATTTTTATCCTACAACAAGTTTAGCCGAATTAAATATTCCTATTGTAATTTCTAGTTCAATCCAAGTTGAAAATCAATATGAAAAAATATATACTGAATTCAATGATAAAATTGAGTCTACTTTTATTGATGAAGAAATAAAAAAATTATATAAAAATTCAAAAAAATATTTAAATTTAAGCGAATTTTATGAAAAATATGCAAAATTATTAATATTTTTTGAAAATTTCGATATAAATTCGATAAATTTAAAAAATAAATTGCCCTCAAAAAATATTGTCGAATTAGATTTTAAAACTAAAAATTTTCCATCGTTCCTTCGCGATTTAAAGTCAATTAAAGATGTTTTAAATCCTTACCTAAACAAGCAGATTTATCTATGCTTAAATTCAGTTGATACCCTTAATTCTATTAAAAAAATTTTTAGTGAACTAAGTGTTCCTTTTAGTGAAAACAAAAATGCGCACGGGATTATTTTAACTACGCTTTCAATACCGTATAATATTTGTTTTCTAGACGAAGAAAAATTCTACATCGGGTCAACCAATTTTGCACATAAAAAGAATGTAACATTAAAGCATCGCACACAAGTAAAATATCTACCTAAGGCGGGCGAATATGTTGTACACTCCACTCATGGAATAGGAAAATGTGAAGGTATCGTCAGCATGAATATCTCTGGCGTGGATAAAGAGTTTTTCAAACTTACATACCGCGGTGGAGATACGTTATATGTCCCATGTGAGCAGGCAGATTGTCTTTCTCTATACATGGCGGACGGAGATAATGTAACGCTAAACAAACTCGGCGGAAAGGAATTCTACAATCAAAAATTAAAGGCTATTAAGTCCATTGAAGACATGAGCCGTGAACTACTCGAACTATACGCAAAACGAAAAGCAAGCAAGGGATTTAAGTATAGCGAAGATGATTATCTGTACACCGAATTTGAAAATGCGTTTGAATTTAAGGAAACTGCTGACCAACTCCAAGCGATAGCCGATGTTAAGCGAGACATGATTTCGGGCAAGGTCATGGATAGACTAATCTGTGGTGATGTTGGATTTGGAAAGACAGAAGTCGCTATGCGCGCGCTATTTAAAGCGGTCGAAAACGGGAAGCAGGTTGCTTTCCTTGCTCCTACTACAGTACTTAGCATGCAACACTTCATGACGGCTAGTGAACGCACAAAAGATTTCGGTGTGAGAGTTGAAATGCTCAATCGCTTCCGCACGAAAAAAGAGCAGACCGAAATACTAAAAAAATTAGAATCTGGCGAATTAGATGTCATTTGTGGAACTCATAGGTTGCTGAGTGCGGACGTGAAATTTAAAGACTTGGGTTTACTTATCCTAGACGAAGAACAGCGTTTCGGCGTCAAGGCAAAGGAAAAGTTGAAAGAATTAAAACATAATGTAGATGTATTGACTCTTTCCGCCACCCCTATCCCGCGTACACTAAGCATGTCCCTCATGTCGATACGAGATATAAGCATCATTAATACTCCGCCAGTGGATAGGTTACCTATCAAAACCTATGTCACAACCTACCAAGATGACATTATAATTCCAGCAATAAACGATGAAATAAAACGCGGTGGGCAAGTTTTAATCGTATATAATAACATTGAACAACTCTATAAATATGCAAATTCGCTTGAAGCAAAATTAAACAATCCAAACGCACATTTTGATGTCGCGCACGGCCAAATGAACGAAATTGCACTAGAGAACGCAATTAAAAGGCTATATGACGGCGAAACAAATGTCTTTATTTCCACAACTCTTATTGAAAATGGCGTAGACTTACCGCGGGCAAATACCCTAATCGTGCTAGATGCCGACCGACTAGGTCTTAGTCAAATGTATCAATTACGCGGTCGTGTTGGCCGAAACAGTGAACAAGCATACGCATATTTTACTTACGATAAAAATAAAGTTCTTAGCGAAGATTCTACAAATAGATTACAGGCGATTGCTGAGAATACCGAACTAGGTAGTGGATTTAAAATTGCTATGCGCGACCTAACAATTCGTGGTGCTGGAGAATTACTCGGCAAAGTTCAGCATGGACATATGATAAAAATCGGTTATGATATGTACATGAAACTATTAAACGATACTCTCCGCCGTCTAAATGGTGAAAAAGTGGAAGTAGATAGGGAGATTAAACTGGACATTGCCATTCCATCTAAAATCCCTTACTCGTTCGTCGACGATGAGAGCGAACGCCTTAAAATTATCGCAAAAATCTCAAATATTACGACGCGTGAAAGCGTGCGAACTATTATCGGTGAACTTGTCTCTCAATATGGAAAACTTCCTAACGAAATATATAATCTAGCAAACATTACCTTACTAAAATCCCTTGCGCAAGAAAAGAAAGTCAAAACTGTAACTTTGACCAAGACTCGCATGTCTATAACATATTATCAAGACGCAAATGTGAGTGAACTCATAGATATGGTGCGTAAATATAGGCATTTTAAGTTCGAAAATGGTGCATTGCCTACAATCACACTTCAAGTAAACGAATTTAGTCCTATTACCGCTATGAAATATGTGCTGGAATTTTTCTCTAATAATTGATTTGCTAAAATCTTTTTGCCCCAACCTTAAATTAGTTGCTTTTTGTTATAATATATATTATAATTGTAAATAATTTGTTAGGCGGTTTAGGCTTATTTTTAAAGCGTCTTGCATCTTGATTATTAGCCTATATTTGTTAACAGGCTCTTAATCAATACCAACAAAATATACTCAACTAAGGAATACTTAAATGAAGAAATTTACTACACTACTTATTTGTTGTTTAATGATTATCACATTCAGTTTGACCGGGTGTGCTGGTTTTTCTGTGGATAGAGTAAAATATTATAATGAAGTTGTTGCCAAAGTTGGCGACACAAATATCACTCGTTTTGAACTTTTAAATGCGTATACTAATTATAATAATTCTTCCTATACTGGTAGCATTAGCATGGAAGATGCACTAGATATATTAATAGACAGGGAAGCCCTATATCAATACGCCCTAGGGAAAGACGAATATGCATTAACTAACTACCAGTTGAATACCTTAATCAGTGACCTATTTGATTCGATTGACGAACAGGTGGCGGATTATATTGTAGAAGCGAAAGGCATATTAAATATTGCTATTCCGGATAGCGAAGATGAAGAAAACGATACCGCTTATCTATATAGCGACTATGTCTACACTCCGCGCGCAAAGGTTGTGACCGAGCGAGTTTACTACACTGACGGAACATTGACGACCATATCTAATACACCTACCGATTTCTATGTTGACAACAGTAGAATTGAATATCAAATCGAAAACGAAACAATAGACAGTTATGTTATTGATAGCGAAGTAATAAGCGCATATGTTGAAGATGCTAAGGACGGAAAGGTTGAAAACAGCACTCTTGAAACTACTATTGAAACAATAAAAGATGCATATCTTTCTCACTTTGAGAACGATTTAGTTGAAGAAGAGCGCGCAAGTGAAATCTATGATAAGGTAATAGATTTGCTCGCGGACGACTTAATAAGTTATGAATATTACCTACGCGACGCGAACAATAAGCCTTATAATACTGTAACGGACGACCTTCTTTATAGATATTTTGAAAGGAATTTTACTTCACAGGTTAAGTCACAATATTTAACCAACATACGCACTAATTACTTAAAGACTGAAACATTATCGATTGAAGCACTTACTACCGCTTATTCTTCATTGGTTAGAGCGGATAGAGATAAATACTTAAATCACACAGATGTCTATAAAGATGACATGCAAGGTATAGGCACTGATGCAGATGAAATTTATTACCACCCTACTCTAACTGACGGAACTGAATTTGGATATTTCATTCACGTTCTATTTAACTTCACAGACGAAGAAGACGGTGAAGAAAATCAAACTGATGACATCGCTAAATACGATGAGATGCTCGCAAATGGAATTATTGATGAAGATACTTATAATAACCTTGTTCAACAGATTGCAGAGCAAACTATCATAAATGTGCGTAATAGTAAAACGGGATTAATAGACGATACTGCTACTCTCAGCGAAGTAATGAGAGAGTATTACGATATTTATAAAATTACGGACGCAACGGATAGATTATATGAGTTCATTCAATTCATGTTTAAATATACTGGCGATACGGCGACTCTATCTTCTGGTATGCCGTATGTAGTTGGTAACAACGGCTATAGTGAAATGGTTGATGAATTTAATGACGAAGCACTCTCACTTATGGACGAAATTAAGGACGGAAGTTTGACCGTTCCTATGAGTGACCCTAATACAAACGGATATTGTATATCCACATACGGAATACATTTAATCTACTATATTGGTGATGTAAGTGAAATTGGAGTTGTTCCTACTATTGATAATGTATATATCTCTGCGATAGATAAAGCGGAAGGGACAAACCTATATAAAACCACTCGCAATTATAAAACCACTCGCAATCCACTAACTAATGAAACTTATTTTGATGCTTTGTTTGACCTAGTATATCCAGCAGATAGCGATAGTGTGTTCACTTCTAATACGGGTTACAGCGACTACGAAGAGATACTTGTGGAAGACGCTAAGTCAAATATAAAAGTCACTAAATATACTACTAGAATTAATTCAACAACTGCTAGTTTATAAAAATTATTAGTAATTAAAATATTCAAATAAAAAAATACTGAATGTTAAGTTTATATTTCTGCTTAAATTTCAGTATTTTTTTAGAGTGAGAAAGTTATACTTAACTTTAAAATATTCAATATTATTTTATAGTTTTTTAATTTCAACTCTCTATAATATATATTTGCACACTACATATTGAATAAAAAACTTAACCTGATAAATTATTTATATAAAAATATAAATTTTTCTAAATAATTTTGAATAAAAAGAACTTTTTCACACAAACTAGCCTTGTATTTAAAGGAGAGTTTTATGCGAAACACATCTAGCGCAAGAAGACGAGTATCTTATTCTACTATTGCTATCGTTATATTATCTATTTTACTCATTGCGAGTATTGGCATAGGAGTTACACTTGCTTACTTCACATCAAGTGCAACAGTTGCGGGTGATATCACCCTAGGTGACCCAGTCACTATCTCTATCACACAAGGTGGAGCGAGTGTTTCTACTCTCACCTTCTCTGGTGACGCACTGCCTGGTGATGTATATGACCAGCCAATAGGTATTAGCGCACCAGCGGAAATGACTGAAGCCTTAGCACGCGCAAAACTTACAATATCAAACGCTGACGGAGCAACTGAAAATGTCGAAGCAACCGCCACTTCTAATTGGCAATTAGGAAGCGACCAATACTATTATTATAAAGGTAGCATTAATGCAAACGACAATGTTGACTTCGTAACAGCGGTAACAATTCCAACTACTTTAACAAACGAAGACGCCAATAAGACCTTTAATATTCAAGTTGTCGTCGAAACTATACAAAAAGCAAACAATGCAGCGAACGCAGTTTGGACTACTGCTCCAGAAGATTGGTTAGAGGCCTACTCTCCAGCAACTTAAAAAGAAAAATCCACCATGTTTACTGGTGGATTTTTGCTATTTATCTCCAAGAGATAGGTAGTCGTTAGGGTCAACTTTCACGCCGTTTACGGTCATTTCAAAATGTAAGTGTGCGCCGTTGTTGAGTTCTTGCGCCATACTATCACTAGCCTGACCAATTACAGTACCCGCACTCACGCTGTCGCCAGTTGAAACTGCGACGCTATCTTCGGCTAACGATTTGTAGATAGATATTACTCCGTTTGCATGCGTTATCTCCACCACTGTCCCTTCGAGATAGTTGGTGTACACATTGGAGACTGTTCCGTCCGCTACTGCCATAACGTCACTATTCTCACCCGCGGAAAAATCAATCGCTTTATGAATTTCCCACTGTTTTAAAGTGTCGTTATACTGCAATTCACTTCCTGAATAGTCCTTTTGAATTGTGTAGTCGCGCATAGGTACGATGTAAGAGTTCGTCGATACATTAACCGAGCCGTTGTTCATACCTGTACTACTATTTCTAGTCGTTACTGCGATAACTACCGCACACGCAACTATAAGTAATCCAATAATTGTAGCATAGACATAGGTCAATATCGTTTTTTTCTTTTGCTGAGAGTTTGCGTTGTTCATATTTCCTCCTTGCAATGATAATATCCATTAAACGAACTTTTAAACATTTCTTTATTTTTGAATTTGGTTAAAATTTTTAAAAATAGTAGAAAATTTTAGTATTTTTTGTAGAATTTTAATTAATTTTATCATTTTTAATTTATTTTTTTATTTTTATTTATTTAATAATATTTTTTATTTAAAATTAACATATTTAAAAACTACCTAAAATTAATGGCCAACCAATTATACAATATTCATCATAGCATGCGATTTGTAGATTGACGGTCGCATCAAATGCATTAACACTAGTTTCAATTTTGTTAGTGTAGGCATAAATTACTACGGCATCTTCCACCCACTCGCTTTTAATAATGTACGCATCTAAATCATCGATAGCGCTGGATACTTCAAAATCGTATATCTTCATACTTTCACCTATTATTTCATTTGTTTCAATATTATCAGCAGTCATGTAGCAAAAACCTAAAAATACACTATTATCTACATTCTTGTCTACATAGGCGTAATATTCTCCAGAAAAATAGTCTCTTAAACTAAAATTATTCTCTTTCTTTTCGCCAGCGACTAAGATAATAAAAAGTGTCGCAATTATTAAAAGTTTCTTCATGTACTAATATTTTCCATATAAAATTCTTTCTAATCACGACAAGGATAAAATAAATATACGATTTTGTAAAATTTTAAATTAAATAAAATTATAATAATTAATGCAAAAATATAAAAAATCAAATTAATTATATTTTTATTTAAATATTTATTTCTTAAATAAATTAAAATGAAAAAAGATTGTATAAATAGAAATACCCCAGTATTCCGTCTGTATTCTTACAATAATGTTTTAATTTAAAAATCATTTCATCTAAAATATTTTTTTCAATATTGACCAATAAATATTCTTTGATTTTTTCGCGAGTTTTAGTGCAAGTTAAGTTTAACATATTAAAATTAAGTTCAATCAAATTCGGCAAAACATTATTTTTTGTCATGGCATAAAATTTGTCTATCGCGTCATAATCTTCACGTGATGATTTATATATATCTACTAATGAAAGCGTATGAGATTTGCATGCTGAAATTGTAAGTACAAAGGCTGTAATTAAAAGATAATCTAAAATAGGAAGATACTTATATTCAATGTTTTCTTCAATCAATATTTTTAAATCAATGAATTCAAATGAGTTCCCTAATTCATTTAACAAATTTAATGTATTTGTTTGAGTCACTGCAGAGGAAGAAAAATCAAATTCTACTTCAGTTTTCCCATTATAAACAATTTCATTAAGGTAGTTATAAAATCTATTAAAATAAATGCTCGTAATAGCGTTCATATCAACGCGCCCGTGCTCTAAACATATATAGTTTTCATTACTACGCGCTAAAACAATGTATGGCAAATAGTTCCCATCTATACAAAAGAAAAAATTTATAAAATCTCGCGTATCAATTTTTGATTGAAGAAAACTATCCACATTGCATAAAAAAATTAGCATCTTATATCCGTCATTTAGCATATTTTTATCTAACGATTTTATGTTCGATTTATTAAATATACATTTTCCTTTAATTGCTTGTTCTATTTTAAAAAGTTCTGTATTCGCAACATTTTCGTCATATAATAACATTACTTTTTGGTATATTGCGTACGATTCAACAGCACATGTTAACTCTTCATAAAAATTATCATAAATTATATTCATGCTCTTATTTTAGCACATATTTTTAAACCTGCTAAAACGAAAAATAGAAAATTATATCGAACGAATGAAATATCTTGTCGTAAGTGTAGAAAATGCTTTACTTTTCCCCGCCTTTTAGATAAAATAAAACTAGGAGGCAACATGGAAGAGAAAATCATTAATTTAATCGCCGAAAAGTTGGGTAAGAAAGCAAGTTCTATTACACGCGAAAGTCGTCTAATCGAAGATTTAGAAGCGGATAGTTTAGATATCGTTGAACTTATCATGACTTTTGAAGATGAATTTGGAATTAGTTTACCTGATGAAGATGTCTCTAAATTGAAGACAGTCGGTAATATCGTAGATTATATTAATAACTTAAAAAAATAATCTATTTTACAATTTAAAATCGATATAAAAAAAACGGATATTTTATTAGTCCGTTTTTTTTGTTTTAATCTATTATTTACTGGTTAAAACCATTAGACGTATCGTTTAAGTAGTTATATAAATCAGTAAAGTTTGCAGATAAGGTGTATCGTTTTGCATACCCTGTACCTGTATATGCTGTTCCAGTGTTTGATGTACTAGTGGTCTCAGTATAATATGGACGAATATAAACACTAAAATCGCTCTCTCCGTCCTGATTACTTACTTCGAACACTAGTTCCTTATAATAATATACTGTGCCATGGCTGTCAATATAATCATCATTACCATACTTTAAAACTTGCGGAGTATTGTAATGATAAGTGATATAGAAATTACCCGAAGTGGTAGGTGTCGTAGACGAAGTGGAATTATTAATAGTGCTCCTTACCGTTGTAATCTCTGCCTTACCGAAAAGGTTGCCCGAGAAAAGCGTTTCTAAGGCATTCCCTTTACTCGCATTATTAATTAAATCTATGATTCTTGATTCTTGCTCTTCCGTAGTCACATGCTCAGTATTTGAACCGTACTGAACATAGATTGCGTCCGGTGTTGCACATCTAATTCTATAATCCACATTTATGTTAGCCATGATAATTGTAGCGATTATTAGAATACCGATTATGGTCACACTAACTATCGCGCCTATTCTTTTTCCCATAAAATTCTCCTATATTGTTTAGCATACACAAATTTTTAATTTTAATCAAGCATTTTTACTATTTTTTCTCGCTGTCGTCCGTATCTTTATCTTCAGGTTTAGCGTTTTCGTCATTCTCTGCTTGATCATTCTCTTTCACTTGAGAGTCTAAATTTGCGTCGTTCGTTGAATTGTGTTTAGCAAGTTCAGTTTCCGCTTCCGCTTTAATCTTCTCTAAGTCTGCTTTTGTTATAACACCCGCCTTTGCTAATGCTTCCGCAGTAGCGAGTCTAGATTTTATATCCCGATTAAAGTGTTCAACTTGTGCTTCTTTTTTAGCACGCTCTTGATACTCTCTCTTTTCTTGCTCTTTCTTTTCAATAGCACTTTCAACTTCTTCCACGCTTGCACCGTTGAATAGCATTTCAAACTCTTCTTTGTAAATAGTTTCTTTATCAAGTAAGATCTTTGCGACTTTTTCTATTACATCTTTCTTTTCAGTTAAAATCTTTCTTGCCTGTTCGTGCGCCTGGTCGATTATAGCCTTAACCTCTTCATCTATTTTAGACGCCAACTCTTGACCATATGGCACTTGACGCTGATAGTCACGTCCCACGAAAATTTGGTCACCTTCTCCAAAACTGATAAGACCCAAATTATCCGACATACCCCATTCAGCGACCATTTTTCGTGCCACCTTAGTAGCACGCTCAATATCGTTAGATGCTCCGGTTGTAATATCGTCTAGCATTAATTCTTCAGCCGTTCGTCCGCCTAACATCATAGCGATACTATCAAGTAATTTTTGCTTTGGCATATGTGAACGGTCGTTCTCGTCAAAGGTCAGTGTATATCCGCCTGCCATACCGCGCGGAATGACCGAAATCTCTTGAACATTATCACAATTTGGTAAACTCTCAGCGACAATCGCATGACCCGCTTCGTGAATTGCGGTAATTCGTTTATCCTGCTCGGTAATAACTCTTGAAAGCTTCTTCGGTCCCATAAGGACTTTATTTATACCTTCTTGAATATCTACCATTGTTATTTTATATCTACCATCTCTTGCGGTCAATAGCGCTGCTTCGTTAAGGATATTTTCAATATCCGCACCAGCAAGTCCGCTAGTTAGTCGTGCCACGCGCTTAAAGTCTACATCTTCACTCATTGGCTTATTTTTTGCGTGTACTTTAATAATCTCTTCTCTTCCTTTTACATCTGGAAGATGGACATAAACTTGTCTATCAAAACGCCCTGGACGAGTTAGCGCAGGGTCAAGTACATCTGCACGGTTAGTCGCTGCAAGTACAATTATTCCACTATTTTGCTCAAATCCGTCCATCTCAACAAGCAACTGATTTAGGGTTTGCTCTCTCTCGTCATTTCCGCCACCAAGACCGGCGCCACGCTGACGACCGACTGCGTCAATTTCGTCTATAAATACGATACAAGGAGAGTTTGCCTTTGCATTGTCAAACAAGTCACGCACACGGCTGGCGCCTACGCCGACATATAATTCAACGAAATCACTACCAGATATGCTAAAGAATGGCACTTTACTCTCGCCCGCCACTGCTTTTGCTAATAGTGTTTTACCCGTTCCTGGCGGTCCAACAAGTAGCACTCCCTTAGGTATACGCGCACCTAATTCGGTAAATCTAGTAGGGTTCTTTAAAAATTCAACTATTTCTTTTAATTCTTGCTTTTCTTCGTCTGCGCCTGCTACATCGCTAAACTTCACATTAGAAGAAATAACTAATCTCGCTTTAGACTTTCCAAAACCGAAACCTTTATTATTACCAGACATGGTTTTAAATAGGAATATTCCTATTATTACAATCACGATTACACTAACATAAGGAAGCGCACTACTTAACCACGACTGCCTTTCGTAAGAGTAACTCGCGTGGATATATCCCGAATCTGCATTATAAATTTTGTTCCCATTTTCATCTATTGTATATTTCGTTTCATCTTCACTGATCGGCGCATTGTGTTCGTCAATGAAGGCTGTGAGTTCGTTCACGCTCATAAATGTACAATAAGCGTCCACCTGTCTAGGGAAAGAGTCTGCTTCTACACCGTTGACTAGTCTTATACGAACGGTATATCCATACACATCAATTTCTGCGACCTGGTTAGTTTCCACCATATTTTGAAATTCGGTGTAACTAACTTCACGCCCTTTATTATTCCTTGAAACTACCCAATATATAAGCACGACTACTAAAACTAGCGTAATTATATAAAATAGGGCGGTTTTCCAACTACTATTTTTCTTTTTTTCCATATTCACCTCAGTATTCTATATTATCGAAAAGTTTTGTCTAGAAGCACGATTAGTGTTTATAAGCAAAACCGATGCTAATTCAAATGCGCGTTCACGAATTTTCGTGCTGTTCGCGTCTGCAAACATAAAATTTTACGCAAGCAAAATTTTAACATCACTAATTTATATTATATCATAATAAAAAAATATTAACAAATAAAATGACTAATTTAAGGTTATATTTTCCTATTAGATTGTTTTTATGAATTCACTACTAGTATTACTTTACATATTTTTGAAAATTTGTCAAATCTTTTGATTATCTAATTTAATTTTAAGTTTGTTAATGCTAAAAATGTCATAAATAAGTTTACAAAAATAACAACTTGTGCTAAAATGAAATAAATAATAAAGGAGAAATTTATGGCAACGGTAGGAATAATTATAGATATCGTTTTGTGCTTGATAGTCGCTATTTTTGCGATAATAGGCTTTAAAAAGGGCTTTTTTAAGTCAATACTATCGCTTTTTAGTTGGGTAGTATGCTTAATCATTGCGATTGTACTCGCTAAGTATGTTGCAAACTGGATTAATGGAATTTACGATTTCAGTTCGCTAATTGGTTCAAAAATTGAAGGTGCATTAAATAATATGGGTGATGTGTTTACAAACACTATCGCTAGTTACAATTCTGCTGATGCCGCCGCTGAATCAGTTAGAACAGCGATTTTAGCAGATATTCAATCTGTAGAGGGAATGAACGGAGTCTTGCTTCAATTCATAACTATGGTATTTAATAATACAGCGTTTGACCCTACAAGCGAAGCAACTGTCGGCAACATTATTGGTATGAGTTGCGGACACATGTGCATGGTATTAATCGCGGGAATTTTAGTATTCATCGTATTAAAAATTGTCATCGCACTACTCTCTAAGTTAATTGATAGAATTACCAAGGTTAAAATTTTCGGCGGACTTAATAAAGTGCTCGGGCTAGTTTTAGGTGCTCTAAAAGGCGCATGTATTGTGGTTATTGTAAACATCATTCTAGTTGCACTCTCTCTCATTCCACCAGTAAATAGTTTTATCACTCCTATCATTCAGGATAATACCACAATTGAGAAGTTCGTTTATAATAAGACAGACGAATATATTGGAACTTATGTGGTAGAAGGAAATCTAATCCAAACTTGGATAAGTGACTTATGGAATAACAGGTAATTAAGGGGAATTTATGGGCTTATTTGAAACACTGAAAGAAAGAAATTTATTATATCAATCTACCGACGAAGAGAAATTAAAATACCTTCTCGAGCATGAAAAAGTAACTGTCTATACTGGAACCGACCCAACAGCAGATAGTCTTCATATAGGGCATTGTGTTCCTTGTACGATACTAAGACGCTTCCAACAGGCTGGGCATAAAGTTATAATCCTTGTCGGCGGGGCTACCGCTGCTATCGGTGACCCTTCTGGAAAGACGGATATGCGACCAATGCTCACTCGCGAACAACTTGAACATAACATAGAAGGAATTAAGCGTGCTTTTAGTCGTTTCCTTGACTTTGACGGCGAAAATCCCGCAATTATCGTGAATAATGCTGATTGGTTCAAAAATTATAGTTATGTCGATTTCATGCGTGATGTAGGTGTTCATTTTAATGTAAATAAAATGATTGCTAACGAGATTTATTCAAAGCGTATGGAAGAAGGCGGGCTCACATTCTTCGAGATGGGTTATATGCTCATGCAGGCATACGATTTCTTGTATCTAAATAAAACTTACGGCTGTAATGTGCAATGGGGCGGTGCTGACCAGTGGGGCAACATTGTCGCAGGTGCTGAACTTGGAAGAAAGATGAACTTCTTAGACGGAAAAAATCGCACTATGATTGGCGTTACTAACCCACTTTTGCTCACGCCGGAAGGGAAAAAGATGGGCAAGACGGAAAAGGGCGCAATTTGGATAGAAAAAGACAAAATTTCGGCATACGACTTCTATCAAGGCATCTATCAAACACCTGACGCGTGCGTAGAGATGATGTTCGCATTGTTCACAGACGAGCCTATGGATAAGGTGCGCGCGATGATTAAAGAAAATATTGTTAAAGCAAAGAAACGCCTATCTTTTGAGATTACTAAATTTGTGCGTGGTGAAGAAGATGCAATTCTTGCCGAGAATATGTCAAATAACCTTTTTAAAAGTGCGGGCGTAGATAAGTCTAATGCACCAACTTTTGAAATCAATATGACGAATGAAAGTATAGGATTACTCAACCTACTTGTAAACGCAAAGTTTGTGCAATCTAAGGGCGAAGCGCGTCGATTGATTGAACAAAATGGCTTATCCATGGACGGCGAAATCATTAAGGACAGCGCTCTAATCCTAACCAAATCCGCCCTAACAAACGGCATTCTTTTCAAAAAGGGCAAAAAGAACTACTTATTAATTAAAACGAAATAAAAACATTTTTAAAATAGGGTATTTTGCTACGAAAACTTATCAATCAATATAAAAAAGTAAACCAGTGAGGTTTACTTTTTTTGCATTAATAATAGCAAACAAACTTCGATTATGCATTTATTAAAATTATCGTGTTTTTAATTTGTTTTTTATTTTGTGAATTGTAACTTTTAAGCCATTATTTTTTATTTCTCGAAATAATTTTTTCAATTTATTATCATGATTTTTTTTATTCTTTTTTATTTTTTTATAGCGTGGGCTTGATTCTAGTATACTTATTTCATCTTCTAATTCTTTTTGTATAATTTTATAATTCTGTATTTTTAAATCGAAATCATTTCCGCCACTAGACATCAAAGATATCTGCTTAAATCTTGATTGTCCCCAAATATCTAATTTGGGTAATAATTTATCACATTTAAAATTTTTCCATACCTGCATAACTTCTTGTGAACATTTTGTTTGTTCAATTGTTAATAGTTTGATCATATCAGGCCATAAGAAAAATATTGACCAATTAAATAGTTTTATTTTTATATCTATATCATTTGTCTCGCTAAAAACAATTTTAAAAACTTTTTCAATCAATTTGATATGTTTTAAAACTTTATTTCCCAAATTCAAAGAATATTTGCTCATTAAAGATTCTTCTCTAAACACTCTGTAATGATATAATCTGTCAGAGATAAACACCACTTTTGATGATTTCATGAAATATGATATTTGGAATAATTGATCTTCTCCTAAATCCATAGATTCATCAAATTTCAATTTATTTTTCGTAATTATATTCTTTTTAACCATTTGAAGCCACAAAAATGGTCTCGTACCTATTTCTTCAAAAAGTATTTTGGGCTCAAATTTATTATAGACAACATCTCTTGGTGAAACCAATTCCCAAACCCACTTTGGCGCAGTTCTGGGAAATGGGTTCGCGCCAAAAACAATCACATCTGGCTGCTCGTTATCAATTATTAATTCATTTAGCCTTGAATATGCACCTGGTTCAACATAATCATCAGAATCAACAAATGTAATATATTCACCTTTTGCAACTGAAAGTGCAAAATTTCGTGCACTTGATGGTCCACCATTATCCTTGTGATAAACTAAAAATCTATCATCTTTGTTTTTATATTCGTTACAGATTTCAAGTGAAGAATCAGTTGACCCATCGTCAACTAAAATATACTCAATATTCTTGAAATCTTGAATTAATAAGCTATCTAAACATGTTCTTAAATATTTTTCAGTGTTATATACTGGAATTATAACAGATATCATTGGTTTACTTTCCATTTACTTTATCCATCTCCGTTTTCAAATAATTTTTATAATTAACAAGCTCTAAAATTTTTTGATTTAAGCACCAAATCTCATCATCGTAATAAAATTGTTTAGGGTCTTCCATAATTCTTTTTAATTTTGACATTTCAGACCAATCCATTAATGAATCATCAAATTCCCTATTGTTGTATGACTCATTAAACTCTTTTGCAAATCTTTCTAAGAACGAAATTTTAAATTCATCTGCAATACGTTTGTATGTATACATATAATTAAAATATTTTTTTACTAAATATACCTTTAAATAATGATTTTTAATATCTGGATTTCTATCAATAAATTCTCGAATATATTTATATTCATCACACATGCAAAATACTTTACCTTTGCTGTTTATACTGGAATTGGGATTATCTTGCCTATAATGATAATATGCCTTATTAACAAATACAACAGGATTTGCCATTGATATTGTCTGAAAGAAAAACCCATTATCTTGATATGATGCTCCAGGAGTTTCATTATGCCTTATATTATTTTCTCTTATAAAATCAGTTCTATAGATTCCAGTCCATGTATTCATTTGAAAGTGAAATATTAAATCATTTTCAAACTTATAAATAGGCTTATTGTAAAATTCTGGTTTGAATACGGTGTTAATATATTTCTGTTTATTTTTGCCATTTTGAGTTGAAAATTCATAGTAATCAGACTTAATCACATCAGCGTCATATTTTTTTGCAGCTTTATACAAGTCATAGAACATATTTTTGTCGACATAGTCATCAGACTCAACAATGCCAATATACTCACCTGTTGCCATCGCCATGCCACGATTCATAGAGTTTCCGTAACCACTATTTTTCTTAGTTATATACTTGAATCTTTTATCCCTATTTGCATAACTTTTAACTATGTCCAAAGAATTGTCAGTTGAACCATCATCAACCATTATAACTTCTATATCTTTTAACTTTTGTCTTTTTATGCTATCAAGACATTCTGGTAAGAATTTTGATACATTATAAATTGGAACTACAATACTAACTTTTGCCATTTTTTCTCCTTTTTAATTAACACGAAAATATTGATTTCGCACCACCTGCCGCAATTATACATGACCCCGACATAACCTCACCCAAATTAGACATTAAAAAGCAGACTATATCAGCAACTTCATCTGGTCTAACAAGTCTTCTTATTGATGAATCGTTCCAAGGTTCTCCAGGTCTAATACCATCAGTATATTTTACTAAATGTTTCATCATATCTGTATAAATCGGTCCTGGTTCAACACAATTTAATACAACTCCGCGCTCACATAAATATTTCCCATAAGTTTTAACAATCCTAGACAAGCTTAATTTGCTAATTTGATAAGGACAAAGTAAATCTCTATGCGCCGATATTGAAGATAAAACACAAATATTTCCTTTAATTTTGTTTTCATATAAAAAATTTGAAAACTCTCTTAACAAAAAGAAAGGACCTTTTAAATTTGTATTCATGACTCTATCCCAATCTTCATCCGAAATATTGAAACCTTTCCAGTTCGAACCATCAAAATTTACTCCACTTGAAATAACTAAACCATCTAACACATTTTTACTGCCCAATAGATTTTGTGCGTTAATTATATCATTTCTTAGCTTCTGCGTTTTTGTTATATCTAAATACAATGTGTATACATTTTGATAATCTTTCTTCTTAAACTCGTCTTTTACCTTATTTAATTTTTCAATATTTCTTGAAGCAATAATTATATTTGATGCCCCATTATCTAATAGTTTTTGGGTGATTGCCTTTCCTAATCCGCTTCCTCCACCAATAACTAGAATATTAGATGGTCTTAATTTAATATTTTCCATAGACTCTACCTATCGCACAAAACTTCAAAAAATAGTGCTTTTTGTGATTCGTTACTTAAAAAGTATTTTAACTTCTCTTCAAATTCTTGCATGGTTTTTGCCTGCATGTACTCAAATCCTGTCGAGCGAACCCAGTTCTCTGCCGTAGTATTATGAATTGAAGTTACAGCCCTTAAGTTATGCCCTTTTAATAATCCAGAACCATTATTATTTATAAGTAATATCCTCACATTTTTATTTATATTCTTATTCCAAATAGAATTCATATCATAGAAAAACGATAAATCTCCAACCAATAAGAAACATAATCTATCCTGAACAACCGAACATTGTCCCATAAAGGTAGATGTACATCCATCTATTCCATTAGTTCCCATATTGCAATATACATCAACAGCCGGATCTATTTTGTATCTTCTCACTTCAAAAAAACTTTGTCCAACACCTAGATGCAACATTGAATTCGCGGGTATTAACGGAATAAACTTTTCTTGAATTGTTAGGGCGTTAAAACCCTCCATTTTTCTTGGTATGGAATTTTTCGCTCTAGTCTTCCATTTGTTTAAATATTCTCTATTATTACCTATGTCTCCAGCTTTATCTGCAAACCATTTGAAAAATTGCTTTTGATTTAATTGAATCACTGATGAAAGTGTGAAATAAAAATCTTTAACTTTCCCGTCAGGTGACACATGCCAATGCCTAATATTCCTTGCACCTCGAACTTTATATGTTAACGGATCGTTCATTAGCCGTTTCCCCCCAACGGAAATCAAAATTTCAGGAGCAAACTCTTTATTGAATTCGTCTTGGCTCATAGAAAGCAACATATTGTATGCATTCACAGAATATTCCGAATTAAAATTTGAGATAGTATCAGTTAAAATGACACAATTGTATTTTGATGCAAATCTTTCGACATCTAATTTTTCTTCCTTTGATAAAGGACAATTTTGACCATACACAACTAAAACTCTAGGAGATTTCCTTAGATCTTTTACCCATTTAATCAATTCATTTTCACCATCATTAAATCCAACTCTCAAGATATGTGGATAAATAAATGGTAATAAATTCCAATATTCTTTTGAGACATTTGCTCCTATAGAAATATTTTCAATTGGAACATTAATATGAACTGGTCCGAACCCATCATGTGTAGTTTCCAATATACAATTTGAAATATCTCTTCTTGCCTGGTATGTTGATAAGAATCCGCCTGTTTCAGGAAGTGAAATTTCCATTTTTACAACACCATCAAATATATGTTTTTGTGGAATAGTCTGATCTTCCCCATGGTTTAGATAAACACCATATCTATCCGCTGTTATCATAATAAGTGGTATACCTGTATAATAAGCTTCAGTTACGGCAGGTAAAAAGTTACTAACTGCTGTTCCACTAGTGCATACACATGCTACTGGTTGCTTTAATTGGGTTGCCAATCCTAAACCGAAATATCCCGCACTTCTTTCATCTGTAACACGGTGTAAAACAAACTGACTTTCATTATTTTCAAACATCCTTATTATTGGTACATCTCTTCCTCCTGGGGATAACACAATATGCTTAACTTTATAATCACGCAAAAGTGTAACCAATATTCTAATTTTAATAAAATCAAAATTTTGATAAAGTTTTTGAACCTCTAGTGGCATTTCTTCTATCAGCATTTTGGTATTCGTATTTTTATTTGATAAATTCTCTTTTAACCATGTAATAGATTTCTTTACTTCTTGCTTTATCAATCTATTGATATTTTTGAAATTGATTTTTTTATTTATTAATTTACTGTTGATCTCATTAGAATTTTCAACAAGTCTTTCACCAAGGTTAAACATTTTTGCGAGTGTTAAAAATCTTGGAAGTCCCCTATCCCGATTTGCAATCATTATAAATGGTTTATTTAATATAATAGCCATGACCGCGCCATGAAAACTATCTGTAACAATATATGAAGAATTGCAAAGATAATACAACCACTCGAATTCATTTAATTCGGGAAGAGTATTTTCTTTCATGTCCATTTTTTCGAAATTACTATTGTGAGTAAATTTTCTTCCATCTAAAGCAACCTTAACTTCCAATGACAATTCATCTGCTATTTTTTCAATAACTTTCTTTTTATCTTCAGTTGGATCTAAGATGTAAGCAAATAAATAATCATTTTCTTCATTTAATTTTGATTGTTTTGACAATTCTATATATTCTTGTGCTTTCGTGAAAAAAATCGGGTCAATTAGAACTTGAGTTTCAATTCCAAATTTATTTTTTAGTATGTCAACAGCTGAATATTCCCTAACTGAAATATTATCAAACTTTCTTAAATTATTTTTTGCAAAATTCAAAAGTACATTATCAGAGTTTAAATTGTCTCCGCCACAAGAAGCAGAATATGCAATTCGTCGTTTATTGTTCGACGCAAAATCCATAAGAAAAAGTTTTCCAAATCCCTTTATTGAACTTGTTGTTAATACCTGGTCAGACCCCAATAAAAAGACATCAGTAAACTCATTTAATTTAAAAAGATTATCATTATCAAATGCAGGCGCAACAAGTATATTTTGATTTATGAAAAAGTCCCTTGAAAAGACATTATAACCTTCCTTGTCAGTTTCAAAATATGGGTTATCAATAAAAAATGGTGTGTATCCCATTTTCTCAATTGTTCGATATAATGAATAATAGCTTGCAACACCCCCATAATTACTTGCAAACCAATATCCTATAATTCCCACATTTGATTTTTGATAAGTCAATTCATTTTTCTCGTTTATAGTATTTGCCAAATTAAACCTCTACTTATTAATTAATTTAATTCTTTTTTTGCGTCGTCTAGTGCGACACGAATAACCTTGTCCATATCATAATACTTGTATGTTCCAAGTCTGCCGCCAAAAATCACGTCCTTTTGATTTTTTGCCAACTCTTCATATTTTTTGTAAAGTTCATTGTTTTTATTATCATTAATTGGATAATAGGGGTCATCTCCCAATTTCCACTCTCTACTATATTCTCGACTTATTATTGTTTTTGGACTTTCTGTCTTTTCAAAATGTTTATGTTCAATAATTCTTGTAAATGGTTCGTCTGTCGAAGTATAATTAATAACTGCATTACCTTGGTAGTTATCTGTGTCGAGCACTTCAGTTTCAAATCTCACAGCTCTCCATTCCAGTGCTCCAAACTTGTAGTTAAAAAATTTGTCGACTTCGCCTGTGTACACAATCTTTTTTGCCACATCAGGATTTTCTTTTATAAATTCAAAGTAATCGGTGTTAAGTTTTACTTCTGCGCCTTCTAGCATTTTCTCTATGATTTTTGTGTATCCTCCAATGGGAATACCTTGATATTTATCATTAAAATAGTTGTTGTCATAAGTAAATCTTAAGGGAAGTCTTTTAATTATAAATGCAGGAAGTTCCGTACAAGGTCTACCCCACTGCTTCTCTGTGTATCCCTTGACAAGTTTTTCATATACATCTCTGCCTACTAAACTAAGCGCCTGTTCCTCAAGGTTTTTAGGCTCAGTTATATTAAGTTCTTTCTTTTGCATTTCAATAATTGCTTTGGCTTCAGCTGGTTTTTTTATATTCCACATCTTTGAAAATGTATTCATGTTAAACGGAAGATTATAAAGTTCATCTTTATAAATTGCTACTGGTGAATTAATATAATTGTTAAACTCTGCAAATTGATTTACATAGTCCCAAATTTCTTTATCTGAAGTGTGGAAGATATGTGCACCATACTTGTGGACATTTATTCCGTCTATATTCTCAGTATATATATTCCCACCTATGTTCTCTCTTTTCTCTATGACCAAACATCTCTTTTTATTTCTAATAGCCTCGTGTGTAAAAACAGCTCCATAGAGACCTGCGCCTACTATCAAATAGTCATATCTTTTAAAATTATTATTCATCATTAGAACTCCTTTAATGTATTTTCATTTGATTTTAAAATATTATCCCTATAAAGTCAAATGATTTTGCTAGGGTGGGTGATTTTTACTGAACTTTCGACGTTCTGCTTTGACATTGTGGGGTGATTTGTGATATAATGCGGTATTATGAATGATAAAAATAAGCCAAAATTGTCCGTCATTGTGCCCGTTTTCAACGCCGATATTGAACTTTTTTCTACATGCCTTAATTCAATTTTCGCTTCCACACTAAAAGATATGGAAGTGATAGTTGTCGACGATGGTTCAACGATTGACTATACCGAAATTATTCGCACCTACCCCAATTTCCGCTTTTTAAAAATTGAAAATAGCGGAACTTTGCACGCTAGATTGTATGGATTGAGTGTTTCTAGTGGGGAATATGTGTATTTCATGGACGCAGACGATTCAATCAGTTTTGATTATCTTGAAGCAATGCTAACAAAAGCGCAATCAACAAACGCCGATATTGTATTAAACGATTGGGCGTTCTGGACTCACAACTCAAAATATGTATGCACACTCGATTCCACGATTAATTCTAATTTTGACACCCATGACGATGCATTAACTAAGTTTTTTTCTTCTTCTGGCGCGGAGCACTCATATTATGTTATGTGGAATAAGATTTTCCGCCGTGAGTTACTTTTGAAAGTTAAAGACGAGTTAGAAAAATTGAATTTAGGGAAAATGGTTTATGCAGAAGATGTTTTGACATCATTTTTTGCTTTTTCACTTGCCAAAACTATCGCGAACACTCACTGCGGGTACTATTTCTACCGCCTACATGACTCTCAGCAAGTTTATGTTGACTCGCGGGAAAAGTTTATTAATCAAATCGACTCACTATCGCAAGTTTTTTCAATATTTGAAAAATATTTGAAAGAAATCGGGAGATTTGATGATTTTAGTGCTAATTTAATTGAGTGGAAAACTCTCCTTTGTTCTAACCAACTATCAGTTGCCCGCCACTCACATTTCAATGATTTACGCGAGCATATTTTAACTGCATATGGATTCAACTCTGCCCCACGCAAAAGAAAAAATGCCGACCGCCCTTATTCAAAACATAAATTGCTACCGAAAAACATAGACGAGGTTGAGGAATTTTTAAGTAATCTATATAATTTAAACACTGACGAAAAAATATATTGTAAAGCGCGCCCGTATCTTATTGCACGACTAAATAAAATGAATCAATATTTAGACAAATCATTTGTTCTTTCGCGTAAAAGGAAATATTCCACAATTATTCCACCGCGCGAAATTTATCCAATTAAACTAAAAATTTTACACAATAATTTTGTATATAAAATAGGCACTTTCCTTTTCCCTAAAGGTAGTAAAATTAGGAAACTTTTAAAATCCAAATTCTAGAATTTTTATCTAAATTTTACAAAATTTTTAAAATCGCACACTTATTTTACAATTTAGCCTATTTTTAGTGCGATTTTTTTAATTATTTTTAACTTTACATGATTTAATATGTATGCATGCGAAAAATTAATCACATAAAAAATTCATTAATCGCGGAATATGCAAAGATTAAACATATCCTTAATTTTTTAAATTCTATGCCTAACGAGAATATTTTTAGCGAAGTTCGTACAAAGTATGAAAGCCTTTGTGCAACTTACGATAAATTATTTTTTCGTCTAAAAATGTTGGACTTATCTTTCGCTCTTCTTAAACGAGAATTATCTGCAGACATCGGCTTGAATATACCTTCCGCAGACCCATACATTGCCATCGAAATTTTAAACAAAATTTATCCAGAATTTGTCCGCCGTGCTCATGCCGAGATAGACGCGCTAACATTTAATGAATTCGAAAAGTATTATTTACTCTCAATGTAGATTATATTACTTATAGTGAAAATCAAAATTTTCCACTAATTATATAAAATTTTCCACAAAAAAGTGGAAAACTCTTCAATTTATGTCGAGAAATAATAAAATGAAATGTAAAAATTTGTCGAATAATCTTGATATAATATTTCATATGTGGTATACTATATTCACATGAAATCAAGAAACGGACGAATTAAAAAGACTAAAAACTTAAGACATCAAACTTTCTATGAGCGTTTTATGAAGCGATTCCTTGATGTCAGTCTTTCTTTGCTTGCCCTTATTGTTCTCTCGCCGCTCATGCTGATAATATCCATTGTTCTTAAATGTACACTTAAAACAAGCATTATCTTTTCGCAATATCGTCCAGGTAAGGACGGAAAACCTTTTAAACTATACAAATTCCGTAGCATGAAAAATACATTAAATGAGAACGGTGAACTCCTACCCGACGATAAGCGCTTAACAAAATTTGGTGCTTTTCTAAGGCGTTCGAATTTAGACGAACTGCCACAACTTATAAATATAATTAAGGGTGAAATGAGTATTATTGGCCCACGCCCGCGACTTATTAAAGACATGGTGTTCTATGATGACTCGGTTATGGAAGCGTATTCAGTCCGCCCAGGCTTATCCGGATTATCGCAGGTGACTGGTGGAAGAAGTAAATCTACTTGGGAAGAAATATTTGAAAAAGATTTAGAATATGTACATAATATAACTTTCTTAAACGATTTAAAAATACTTATTAGGACGCTATTTATAGCATTCTCTCCTGCTGGACGATGCGGCGATGCTTCTACTTCATACAGAGAATATTACTACGCAGACTACCTTTTGAAAACAGGGAAAATCAGCAAAAAAGAATATAAAGAAGGCATTAACATTGCCAACCAGATTATAGCGTTTGAAGAAAAGCGCAGAAACGCTGACAATATGCCTGTCAATCTAAAAACTATATATACAGAAAAAGCAAATGAGCAAATTGAAATATTATAATCTAAAAGAATTTTATTTAAAAAACAGATTATATATTAATTGTGTTTTGCTTTTTTCTTTATACATTTTTAACTGTTTTTTTGCTCAAACTTCATACATTGTATATTCAATTCTACTGGTTCTAATTTTAGTAGATACGATAAAGTATGGTTCTCTATATTTAATTTTTAATGTGCCATTTTGTTTTTTAGGGCAAGAAATTGGGCTTATATTATTTCTAGTCTGCGCGCTTGTCTTTTTAGTAAAAGCGTATATTGTTTCGTTCGTAAACAATAAATTAAAGTTCGATAAAATTTTACTATTTTTAATTTTAATTCTTTTTCTTTATGTATTACTACAATTCAATAGAATTAATAGTGTTACATTAATTAATCTATCCATACTTATTCTAATTATTCTTTCATTTTACCTATGTATATTAGCGCGTGAAAATCTAGATTTTAGTTTAATTCTTAGAGTGTTTGCCATATCAATATTAATATCCGCAATTTTAGGTTTGTTTAGTTTCTTCTCTCCATATTTGAAATCTTTTATCGTTCCATTTAGTTTAGGTGAAAATTTAATAAGATATTCTGCTCTATTTACTCACCCGAACATGCTCGCCGTATTATGCGAAATTGCACTAGCATTTTTAACCTGTAAAATTTTAATTAAATCAAATATCCTAGATATAGTTTTATTTGTTTTAGTGTCATTGGTAGGGCTATCCACTTTTTCAAAGACATTTATTATAATATTCGCTTTAATTTTACTCACAATATTCGTCCGTTTAATGATATTAAACTATAAAAAGACACTTTTATTTTCACTACCAATTTTATTCCTTGTAGTAATATTTTTCGTCATATTTCCTAACCTTTTTACGACAATAGTCAACAGATTTTTTACTAGTACTGACGGAATTGATAGCGTAAAGGACTTTTTAGATACTTTCACTACAGGAAGATTTTCGTTATGGGTATCTTATCTTAGTGCGATATTTTCTAGTCCACTTTATTTCTTCTTTGGACATGGACTTGGAGCGAGTACAATTTCTAATTTAGGTGCACATAACACTTTCATAACTCTGTTTTATCAATTAGGTTTTATCGGGTTTGTTTTATTCGCCTTTATAATAGGATATTTAACATATAGAGCCGTAAAAGTTTATAGATTTAATAAATTTGCTCTCATTCCTATCATCGCGATTACATTGTTGCTCTTTATTGAAGATTTACTATTTTTCGCTTAATCATTTTACTTTTTTTATACATTTTTGTACTATAAATATATGATAGATTTTTCGAACAAAAAAATTATGTTAGTCTGCACAACGGACAATATGATTTGGCAATTTCTAATCCCACATATTAATGACTTAATCTCAATGGGTGCAAAAGTAGATTGTTATTGTAGTAAAACTGGATTTTGGTTTGACGAACTAAGGGATAAATTCAAATTAAACATATATGATGTTAGTCTAACTCGCTCACCATTTAATTTCAAAAATATAAAAGGGTATAATCAACTTAAAGATTATCAAAAGCAGAATAATTACGATATAATTTACTGCCAACAACCAGTCGGCGGTATGATGGGTAGACTTATAGGTCATAAATTCAAAATTCCAGTTATATATACTGCGCATGGTTTTTTCTTCTTTAAAGGGAATAATCCAATAAAAAATTTAATTTTTAGGTCAGCAGAAAAATTTTTAGCACGATACACAGACGTCCTAATTACTATGTCTAATGAAGACTACTATGCTATAAAAAATTGGAATATAAAATATAAATATTTAATTCACGGAATAGGATTAGACATTTCAAAATACGACCGCTCAAATTTTGATAAATCGTCATTAAAAAGGGAATTAAATATTGATAAAAATGATTATGTAGTCGTTACTGTTGCTGAATTTATAAAGCGAAAAAATTATCCAACTATGCTAAAAGCATTTGCTCGCGTTCATTCTTCTCTTCCTAACACAAAATACATCATATGCGGAAGTGGAAAACTTGAAGAAAAAATAAAGGCACTTGCTCGTAAATTAAAGATCGAGAATTCAGTCATCTTCTTAGGATATAGAAAAGACATTAATCGAATACTTCAAATTAGTGATCTAATGCTACTTTTATCCAAGCACGAAGGCTTAACTATGGCGATTATGGAAGGCATGTTTTACTCTCTCCCAGTAGTTACTTCAAATGTGCGGGGGAATAAAGATTTAATCGATGAAAATAAGGGTGGAAAATTAGTACATTTTAAAGATGTTAAAGGGGCATCATCTGCAATTATAGAACTGTTAAAGGACGAGCATAAACGAAAAACTTATGGTGATTATAATCAAGAAAAAATAAAAAAATACGACATCACAGTCGTACGAAATGAACTAAAACAGATTTATAGTGAAATAAATTTTTAATTAGTTTTTGCACTACAATATTCAAAGTACTTTTTGCAAATTTCTTCGCTTGGGCCGTATCCCATAACTTTAGAGTTCTCTATCCAAAGTGTTTTTTCACATAAATTCTTTACTTGATTAATATTATGCGAAACAAACATGAAAGAAACCCCCTGTTCTTTCATTGTTTTGATTTTTTCCATACACTTCTTTTGGAAATTTACGTCCCCCACAGACAACACTTCATCTACTAAAAGTAAGTCGGGCTGAACATCTATCGCAATCGCGAATCCTAGTCTAGAAATCATACCAGATGAGAAATTTTTTAACGGCATTTTAACGAAATCTTCGAGTTCGGCAAATTCAATAATTGATTTGAATCTCTCTTTCATTTGTTTTCTGCTAAATCCTAGAATCGCACCGCTTAAATATATATTTTCTTCCGCACTTGCTTCCATATCAAAGCCCGCGCCTAAATTTAATAGTACAACACTTCCTTTGACATCAATCTTTCCGCTCGTTGGTTTATAAATTCCCGCTACAAGTCTAAGCAAAGTAGATTTCCCCGCACCATTATGACCGATTACGCCTAGCGACTCACCACGACGAATTTCACAATTAATATTTTCTAGTGCTTGAAATTGTCTAGATTTTTTCATCTTCCCTGAAAAAAAACATACGATTCGCTCTTTAAGTGTATCGAATTTAAAAGCAGGAGTTTTAAACTTCATATTTAGATTTTCGATTTTTAAAAGGTAGTCGTTTTGTTCTTTTTCTTCCATAATCACCTATACATAATCAATAAATTTTCTTCTAAGTGGCATATAAACTGCTAGTCCAATGACTAAACTAATCAACCCTAATAAGTATAAAAGCCCTAATATTTTCCAAGACGGCATGCCAGCGCCGACATTACACATAGCGTAAACTGAATCTCTAAAATATTTAAGGAAATAATACATAGGATTTAGTTTTAGTATCTTATACGAAATTGAATCTGGACTTATACTTTCTAACTTATAGAATACGGGGGTTATATATGTCCAAAGCGTTAAGAATACATCATATAAATATTTAATGTCACGACAGAACACATACAACGCAGAAAGGAAAAGCGAAATGCCATACTGGAATAATAAGAATGCTGGTAACATTAAAATTATTCCAACCATTTGATAGCCAAATAGTACATGCCCGCCAAATACTTGCATACATATCATAATAATAATTAATGAAATCATTGAGAACGCAAAATTCACAAGGGACGATAATGTACTTGAGAGTGGGAACAAATAATGGTCAATCTTTACCTTTGTTATAAGTCCGCGGTTGTTGACAATTGATGTTAGCGACATGGAAGTGGAACTTCTAAGAAATTGGAACAGTACGTTACCAGTAAGTAAATAGATAGGATATAGTGGGTCGTTTCGTCCAAAAAATTGACTAAACACGAGCCACATAACTCCCATGTTTAAAAGCGGATTTAATACCGACCAAATAACACCCAATATAGAATTCCTATATTGAGTTTTAACATTTTTGTGTATTAATTCATGGACAATGTTTCTATTCTTTGCCCACCTTGATATTGTCGCCATTACTTCTCCGCTATAATTATTATTTAAAAAATTAAAAATCTATAATAAGATGATATAAATTATCGCGAAATTTGTCAACTCTTTATTTCTTTTATTCAAAATATTGTAAAATGACATGATTTTGTGTTTTAAACTAAGTTTTATAATTCTGCATATTTATAATAATCTTTAAATCGTTTTTCTAACGATGTTGCATCACCGCTTCTCTTAAATCCATGCTTTAATGACCAAATCCTCCATTTGTTATGCAATTTTATACATGGAATATACGCTTGTGCATTAGGAATAATTTCTAAATCTTGGATATATGGACAATTCATTATTAGGAAAAATCTATATCCAAGAAGGGTATTAATATTAGATATCTTTACATTATTGTTTAATAAATCTAGCGCAATTCCGTTAAAATAACACAAATAATTTCTTATACTTGTGATATCATCTTTGGTGAAAAGATTTACATTTCTTCTTTTAATACATTCTAACTTATACTGAATTAATTTATTCGTTGGGACATCAATAAATTGAGCGTAGGCAGTGACTATTTCGTTACATAAATCAATGGCACTATTTTTCTTATACTCAACTACTGAAGCAAACGCACCTATGACTGTCGCTAATAAAGTTACAATATCCGCAAAAACATTGGAAACATTGGTGAAAAGATAAACGAAAAACATGCTAATCAACAATGCAACACATAAGGTTATTAGTGAAATATATACAAATCTATCTTTATTTTCTCTTTTCTTCATAAAGGCTCCTTAAAAGTGATTTATAATCTAAGGGTGAATTTGGATATGGTGTTTCAATCGCATATTTCAGCCTATAATTATACCAATCTTTATACATTTTAATTATATTTATATAATGTTCTTTGTAAGGGATTATTTCTCTATTTTGGATATATTTATTATTCATGGCTACAAAAAACTCTTCTCCAAAGCAATCGTCCAAATCTCTTAAGGATATAGTCCCAGAAAAATACATTACTCCAATATTTTCAAAAAATTCCAGATACTCGATAATATTTACAGAGTCGTCATATATAAAATTTTCTAAATCTCTAGTTGTGTCCTTACGCCCGATTTTTCCGTCAACAGAAAAATCTTTTTTGTTATCTGTCCGCTTTAATTTATCTCTAAGATAGACGAGCCCGTCAGATTTTAAAAATACATTATTTAGATTCAAAATTAATTCGCTAGAAGTTTTCACACTTGCTTTCTTTAATTGAATCCAAATTACTACTGCTCCTAATGTGGTAATAATTGTTGTTATCAAAGACGAAATAATTGCCCCTATCGTTTCGGTTAACATAGCAAAAATAACGGCTACAACCACCACTATACATGAAGTATATATGATTACATTACTTTTTCTCATAAGTGTGTTCCTTTTAATTTTAAAATATTTTTAAGCCCTTTTATAACACCTTGAATGTTGCTTTTGTCTACATCAATAATATTGCTTTCATCAATTCTCTCATTTAATAAAGATATAAAGTATTTTTCGCAATTTAAATTTACTTTTAACATATTCATATCTTCTAAACTATCACCGCTCATTATAACTAATCTAGCATCGTTGACATTGCTCATATAAAACTGAACAAAGTTTCTTTTAGTAAGATTTGGATTTTTTATATCTATACCACAGCCGAATTTGTCATTATAAATTTCATACTCAACATCACTTAGTTGTTCAAAGCATTCGTTTATAAAATTCTTTTCATTCTCACTTATCTTATCTAGTTTAACTGAAGAATATAATTTATAACGCTTGTCCAACTTGAAATTATATTTCCTTAATATCTTTTTTAATTTAATCAAATTATTTTGTGACAAAGGGAAATTTAGCGCATTTAAACTGTTAAAATCGTTGTTAAGAATATATCCGCCATATTCATATCCAACCCCCGCTATCATATCTTCACATTCAAAATCTTTAAATGCGAAAAGTAAATTTTCTAGAATATACTTAGCGGTTTCTTTTGCTGAACCAGTAATTATTATTAATTTAATATTTGCCCTAAATGTTTTTTCTAATTCTTTTAAAACACTAATAAAATCATTAACTCTTTTCTTATTCAGTTTGTAATTATCAAGAAGTTCATTACATGTATTTACCCAATCTAAGAACAAATAAATAGTTTTGTTTGCCATAATATTATTATATAAATTACCATTATGCTAGTCAAGTTTCAATTAATATTGCTATGATTACATGTTCTCGCTGTTAGGGTGTTTACTAAGTCCGGGCATTAGGTTCATTTTCCCTGCGATTACTAAAACATATCCCGCGCCCGTTTTGATTTCTAAATCTTTAACATGAAAATCAAAATCTTTTGGTTCACCTTTTAGTTTTTCGTCATCGCTTAATGAATACTGCGTTTTTGCTATAACTATTGGATAATTTTTTACTAAAATTTCAAACTTTTCCATTTTCTTGGTAGCAATATCGGTAAAAATTACATTCTTCGCGCCATATATATTTTTTGCTATAGAAATTATTTTATCTCTTATACTATCACGCAAATCATATGCATACTTTAATTTCGTTGTTCTTTTGTCAGCCATTTTTACGACTTCTTCTGCCAAGGACATACACCCGCACGACTTTGTATACGGCTCGCAAGGAATTGCTTTTATTCCTAGTCCTTTACAGTAATCTATAACTAAGTTTATTTCATCTATTTTATCGTCATCAAATTTATTAATAGCGACTATAGGAGTTTTGTTATAAACTTTGACAAAATTATTGATATGCTTAGTTAAATTTTCTAATCCGCCAGACAACTCGCCGTTCGAGTCATGTTCTTTTAGTGCTCTAATAGTTATAACAATCACGACAGCGGACGGATTTAAATCAAATTCTCTACATTTCAAATCAATAAATTTTTCTGCCCCTAAATCTGCTCCAAATCCCGCTTCGGTAACGACATAATCACTAAGGGATAGCGCAGTCTTAGTCGCTATAATTGAATTGCAACCAATAGAAATGTTTGCAAACGGTCCACAGTGCACGAGCGCAGGGGAATTCGATAAAGTTCTAACTAGATTTGGTTTTATTGCGTCCTTCAATAACAGCGTCATTGCGCCCTCTGCTTTAAGATCATGCGCATAAATTGGGTTCCCTGATTTTGAGAGTGCAACTAAGATATTTCCAAGTCTTAATTTTAAATCATCTAAATTTTGGGATAGACACAGTATAGTCATTATCTCACTTGCCGCGGTTATTGTAAAACTCTCGTTCCTTTCAACATTACCTTTCAATTTTTCTTTTGAGATAGTGACTTCTCTAAGTGCGCGGTCATTCATATCTATGCATCTATGAAAATAGATTTCATTTTCGTCAATATTTAGTTCATTTCCGTGATAGATATGATTGTCAATTAGTGCGCATAGTAGATTGTTAGCACTAGTGATAGCATGAAAATCTCCAGTAAAATGAAGGTTAATATCATCACTTGGAGTAAGCGAAGATTTTCCGCCCCCTGTTGCTCCGCCTTTAACTCCAAATACGGGGCCCAAAGATGGCTCGCGAAGAGCAAGAATTGTGTTTTTGCCGAGCTCATTCATACTGTCCGCAAGTCCAATCGATACTGTGGTTTTTCCTTCTCCAAATTTCGTTGGATTTATAGAACTTACTAAAATAAGTTTTCCCTTTACTTTATCCATTGGTTCAATTTTTGCCTTATCTTCGCCATATAACTCGTATGATTTTATATTTAATTTTTTTATAATACTCTTTATTTTCATTTTCTTCCCTAAACTTATTATATCAAAAATATTTAAATTCAACTAATAAATATCCTCTATTTAAATGATAAATACTTATTTTTTGGTAAAATTTATTAATTAAAATAAAAAAATACCCTTAAAAGTATTTTTGTTTAAAAAATTTAATTATTCTAATGAATTCTTATGAGAATTTAATACATAAAAAATATAATAGAAATTATAAAATTTAATAAAAATAACATTTTTTAATATTTTTATACTGATATTTATTTTTTTGATTTATTTTTATATTTCAAAATTCCCTTTTCTAAGTCAGTTGCGAGACTAAAAACCTCTCTTAAATATTCTTCCGCGCTCACATCTGCATTTCCTCGATTCATAACTTCAAAATCGAGTGAAATGTTATCAACTTTTGCTAGTTGTTTTGCGATTTTATCCCAGTCAACATTCTCCGCCTTCTCTTTTCTCTCTACTACAAAATCAGCAACTCTATTCCAATCGACTGAATCAATCCAATCTACATGCTTTACTAAAGTTTTAACCATTCTATTATAGTCTACATCTTCACAATATTTTGTTACCGTATGCAAGTCCAAAATACTATCATTATCGTGCAAATGTAGGGCAACTAAATTCTTTCTATAAGTTTTTAAATAATCAAAATCTCTGTTGAAGATATTATTGTGTCCCGAGTCAAAACAGAACTTTAATTTATCATGCTTAATGTTATTAAAAACATTGACAAAGGTATCTTTATCGTTGATATTTTCTATAGCAAGCGGGATATCTAGTTTTTCACACACATTTAAAACTTCTAGTAACCTCTTTTCTCCAATCTTAGAATATTTACCATATAGATGAACAACTACTCTTTCAAAGCCATATTTTTTGGCAAGTTTTACATCTTTAATTAAATTCTTTTTTATTCTCTCGCCTACTTTTCCTTCTTCCCAAAAACAGTGCAAATCACTTGAATTATATCTTGCATGCAGGCTGGTAGGTTTTAAATTATATTTTTTAAATAATTTCACTTGTTTGGCAAGTGTTCCATTTTGATATTTAAACCTACTGTCTGCGCTTGACATAACTGAGGTAAATCCTGCTTCGCTAATCATTTTGGCACGCTTTTCAGGTTCTATATCCCAGCCAAAAAAGAATGTTATACCTTTATCCATATGCTCTCCAAAAATTATGTGATGAAATAAATCAAATTTTAAAAACAGTACAAAAAACGAATGAATTATATAATTCTAAATGAAAAAATTAAAAATATTTTAATCTAATTTTATTTTTTAATTACAACAAAAACTGCTGTGGAATTTTACTATACTTTTACAATACAGTAAAATTCCACTTTCGTCTTTATGTAACAGAAATTATCCATAAATATTTTTTAGTGTAATAGTCTTAGTCTTAGTGACTTGGTCGAATGTGCTCATAACCCCTTCTGTCCCAATTCCAGACATTTTATATCCGCCGAAAGGCATCTCGAAACTTCTATGGAAACTAGCGCCATTGATTACCGTTCCGCCACACTCAAGTCTAGCGCAAACATCAAATGCGGTCTTCATATCTCGCGTAAACACACAACCACAAAGCCCGTAAATAGATGAATTGGCGATTTCAATCGCTTCGTCAACACTATCACACGGAATAATACTAATAACCGGAGCAAAGATTTCCTCATCTTTTGCAACATCTGCAGTCTTAGGAATATCGGTGATTATTGTTGGCTCAAGGACTGCTCCCTTAGCCTTTCCACCTAGGATAATCTTTCCGCCTTGTGCGACAACCTGTTTAATCTGCTTAACCGCCTTTTCGCACGCAGATTTAGTAACTAAAGCGCCGATTTCCGTCTTCTTGTTCATAGGGTCACCGACTACAAGAGCACTAATTCTCTTAACTAATTTCTCTTCAAATTCTTTTAGTACATTTCTATGAACGATGAAGCGTTTACTTGCGCAACATACTTGCCCAGTATTGTACATTCTTCCCCATACCGTTTCTTCAACAGCAAGGTCAATATCCGCGTCTTCTAACACGATAAACGCGTCATTTCCGCCCAACTCAAGAGCAACATGTGCTAAATGCTCTGCGCCATTCAAATATGTTAATTTACCTACAGCGGTAGAACCCGTGAATGTAATTCCATGCACATCAGGGTGTTTTGCAAGTGCACTTCCAACAACGCCATCACCCGTTAAAACTTGTACAACACCATTAGGAAGCCCTGCTTCCTTTAATAGCGCAACTAGTTTGATTAATGTGAGCGGGTTTTGGTGAGGTGGTTTCACTATAACAGTGTTTCCCGCCAAGATTGCTGGAGCAACCTTTTGGTCAAACAAGTCGCATGGGAAATTGAATGGAATTATAGCAACCATGACTCCCAACGGTTCGCGAACGGTGAATTGTAAAGTCTTTTCCTGACCGGATTCCGTCCCCGCTGGTATAACATTTCCATATAAGTGTTTTGCCTTCTCGTTAAACGCTTTAAACGAAATTGGAATATTTGCAATTTCGCCGTAGGCCTGAGTGATAGGTTTCCCAGTTTCTTTTGATAGAGTCTTTGCCAAATCGTCTTTATTCTCTTCCACAAGTGCGACGAATCTATCTAAAATCTCAGCCTTTTTATATACAGGGACATTCTTCCAACTAACTTGTGCTTTCTTTGCATATTCGACCGCTTTCTTTGCGTCCTTTTCATTGCAGTACGGTACGCGGTCAATAACTTTTTCGGTGTATGGATTTATAATATCCATAGTTTGTTTACTAGACGAATCAACAAATTTTCCGTTTAAAATTATCTGCATAATTCCTCCTATTTCGTAAAGGCAGTGAACGAAAGCATAAGTCCGCCGGTAGTATTTCTGCCGTCATCTTCATATCCATACTCGCCGAATGTAAATTCCATAATAAACGGAACATCTCCTACATTCTTCTTAATTTGTTTATAGACTTCGCCGATACGCGCGTCAATTCCTGCACGACGACCGCCACAGTGAACTAAATGATAGCACACAGCAGGCTTGGTTAACTGTTTATTAAGTTTCTTTAAAGTTTCTCCTACGGACGAAATTAATTCATCAACCGTTGCTTCCATACGAATGACAGTTGTTCCTTCCGCAAGGTTTGCACCGATATTCATAGAATAGTCGTCATTTGCAAACATAGGGTGTCTAATTGCAATTAAATCACCAAGTCTATCCTTTACTCCAAGCGGACTAGTGATAGTTTCGCTAAGTAGTTTATCTCCCATAAGTTGACTTGTCTTCATTCCGCGCCATTGAGCATATTTCTTAACAGCCGGAGTCCCGTCAATAGAAACGAGTTTACGTGTACCTTCAACCTTGGTGATGATACCCATATCCTTAGTCTCACGATATGCGCCAGTGAATATGTTCTTAAATCCGCCCTTCATATAAATTAGTGCAACGGCGACACCTTCGTTTGTAACTTTGCCGTCAAGGTACAATTTCCAATTACCCGAAATTGTGTTATCAGCAGCCGAACCACCAAACAGTGGAACACGACCAACCACTCTATTAGCGCCCTTTAAGAAGAATTCTTCTTCCGTAGGACTAGCGGTCATATACATTAAATCTGGCTCATCGCTATATGGCATCTTAGTCATAGCGCGAGCGTGCTTTGTTGCGCTCTCACCTGCATCACGCGCACTTTGATATGCTTTTCTATCAGCAAACCCAACGCCGACAATCATGTTAGGGTCGCTAAGCACCATAATGCCTACGAATGGCTCATTACCTCCAACAAACCCTTCTGGCATGATAACACCTGTAAACGAAGTGTTACCAATAACTGGGCAGGAATAAACCTCCTTAATACCCTTAATGACATCTTTAATCTTGTAGTCACAACTCATGTATGCAAATACTAGTTTTGCATCTTTTGACCTGCCTGCCATTTTAGCGGCTTCAAGTCCCGCGGTGTACGCATCTTTGTTCTTACTAAAACCTGTTAGTGCTTTCATCTTTTTTATCTCCTTTTATTTTTTCTTAAAGTAGAGCGTAAATCTTAAGTTATTAAGTTGTATTTATTACCACAATTAAAATAAGATATGGCTTGATCTCAATTAATTGTAATAACCGATTAAATAGATATGTAATTTAACAATATTAGACTAATAATGATTTATATAGCGCCTTTATGTCCTTTTCGCTAGTCTCCCTAGGATTACCGCCAGTGCAGACATCGATATATGCGTCATGACTTAATGAGTCCAAATCTTTTGCTTTGATACCGAAATCACTTAGTGATGTTGGAATTGCCACCTTTTTAGCGAGCGCCTTTACTTCCTTAACCGCGCGTTTTACGCACTGATCGTCCGTCATTTTTGAAGTATCCACACCAAAACTCTCAGCAATCAAGCGATATTTAGGCTTTGCGCTCGACTCTGCGTTATACTCCATAACAGTAGGGAGTAGCATAGCATTCGCTGTACCGTGCGCAATATCAAATTGTCCACCCAATGCGTGTGCCATAGAGTGCACAATCCCCAGTCCAACTGCACTAAATCCCATGCCGACAATATATTGAGCATATGCCATTTTTTCACGGGCAACCATATCGTCCCCGTTTTTGTATGCAAGCGGTAAGTATTTTGCAATAGTGCGAATGCTTTCCAATGCGAACATATCGCTAAACTGAGTGCTACCCTTTGTGATTAAACTCTCAATCGCATGAGTTAGCGCGTCCATACCAGTACTTGCGGTGAGCGACTTAGGCATAGTACGCATAAGTTCAGCATCAACTATCGACATAATAGGAATATCATGCGGGTCAACGCATACGAGTTTACGCTTTGTTTTCTCGTCCGTAATCACATAGTTGATAGTCGTCTCAGAGGCCGTTCCGCTAGTCGTTGGAATTGCGATTAGTGGGAAACATTTGTTTTCCGTATCTACCGCACCTTGAAGACTCACGACATCTTTATGCTTCTTGTTTTCGCGAATTATTGCGATACCTTTCGCTGTATCGATGACACTACCACCACCAACGGCAACAATAACCTGCGCGTGAGATTTCTTTAATGCGACCAGCCCGTCCTGCACATTTTTTACAGTAGGATTTGGTTTAATGTCGCTATAAATTGTGTAATTAAATTTTCCGTCGAGTAAACTCGTAACCTTATTTAATACACCAGTTTTAATAATCGTTGGGTCGGTCACAACCAATACTTTTTTAAATTTTCTTTTCGCGAGTTCGTCCGGCAAACAGTTACGCGCATCTTTGCCGAGATATACGCACTCATTAAAAATATATCTTTCCATTACCCCTCCTAAATTTACACATAATTTAATATTTCCTTAATTAAATTACATATAATTAAATTGACATTATAATTATAAACTTTTTTGCTCGCATTTGTCACATGATTTTGACCAATTTTTTAAATTATTTTTTGTTGCTTGATTTATGTTTTACTTTGAATTTTTACAATTAAATACTATTTTATTTTTTATAATTCATATTTATAATTCTATTTAATTTTAAAATTGAAATAATAAAAAATAGGAAAATAAATTCCTATCTTTCAACTTTAAAACGAGTATTACAATACGGGCAAAAATCGAAGCCATCGAACGACTCCATTTTCCCACCACAATTTGGGCAATGATTTTCGACTGGTTTTAATTTTTCTTTCTTCTTAGGTTCGTTTTCAACTAATGTTTCACCGTCAAAACGATAGCCCATGATATATTGTCTTTTTATTGCCGTTGTCACTCTATCTTTCGCCACCTTTGGACTTATTTGTAACTGCTTAGAAATCTCGCTAACCGTTTCAATCTTTTCAATTAAAACTGCGTCCACAACGCGTTTAATCGCAACCATACTCCCATAATGCATCCATGCAATAGGAGTACCATAGAATCCTACTACAACGCACGCTATGGCAAGACCTAAAACAACCCATATCTCATTTACCGCACCTACGACAATAAGCGGAATGCCCGCTACGAATGAGACTGATAAACATATTGATAAAATCAATGCGTCTGATTTATCTTTATCTAATTTTGTTTTAATTTTTTCACTCATATTATAATTATATTAAAACTTGATAGGTTTGTAAAGGAAATTAAAAATTTTAATTTATAAAATTCCAATTTCAAAAAAAATTAAAAATTTTAATAAAAATACTAAAAAATATGTAATTTTTGATTAATTTTTCTATATTTTTAAAATTTTTACGATTTTTTATTAGTATTGCTAATTCATTTTTGAATTAATCTGTAAAGTTATAAAAATTTAGTTGATACAAAAGCATAATTTTATTAAAATATTTATATGCATAGTTTAACGCGAACAAGTTTGAAATATATTGCTTTAATCTGTATGCTTATCGACCATATTGGCGCAATAATTGGTCGCGAATTTTTTGTGTCAACAAACCTACTTTGGTTATACTACGTTTTTAGAATAATTGGACGAATTGCTTTCCCAATTTTCGCATTTTTCTTGTCAGTTGGTTGGCAACGCACATCAAATAAAAAGAAATATGTTTTAACAATTTTATTATTTGCAATCATCACTCAACCGATTTACTACTTCGCACTGAATACTAGTGTTTTTAGTTTAAATATTTTGTTCACATTCTTAGTTTCTATTTTAGTTTTTTATCTCATAGACTTGTCAAGAAAGTATAAGGATATGCGATTTTTATACATCATATTTATAGCCGTAATTCTATTATCTATTTTCGCTTTTGAAACGCTTGGAATAGTTTTTGATTACGGAATTTATGGTGTATTAATTTGCACAATTTTCTATCTTTTCTATGATAGCAAGATTAAATATTCTCGACTAGTTATGTGGATATTATTTTCACTTATCACGATTATATATTGCTCAATAAATTTAATTTCAAATTTTATTTTTGATTCTGTCCTTCAAATCTTCTCGCTTTTATCAATCATACTGCTCGTTTTCTATCGCGGAGAAAACGGGAAGAAGACGAGCAAATATCTGTTCTATATATTCTATCCTGCACATATCCTCGTAATATATTTAATCAGTCTTTTAATCTAATTCTTAACTATAAAATTTGAATATAAACGATTTGAATTTTTTTGGTTACTTTATATGAAAAATTTAAATATTAAAAATTGACAAATCTAAAAAATTACATAATCCTAATAAAATTGAAAACAAAATTGCTTATTTGAGATAAAAATTCGGCTAATTTTCATATTAAATCAATTTATTTAAGAAAAAATTTTTAAAACTATATTGCAAAATTTAATAAAACATTGTATAATTAAGTTAATTAGGAGATGAGTTATGGCAAAAGAAGAAAAAGTTTTGAATAATGAAACTGCAAAAGTAACTTCCAACGAGAAGACTACCACAACTAAAAAAGAAGACTCTAAGAAGACTAAAAAACCTATTTATCGCGTGTTATACAACAAGGAAGACCGCACTTGGATAATAAAAAAGGACGGCGCAAAACGCACCATCGCTTCATTCGTTACCAAAGATGAAGCAATCTCACGCGTTAAAGAATTATCCACAACTAATGACATGAACTACATAGTCCACAAAAAAGACGGAAAATTCCAAAAGAAGTAAAATTTATATGTGCCGTGTTTTTTCACGCAATTTTCTTTCAATTAATTACTATGTCCATTTAAATTATCTATTAAAAAAATCGACCAGTTAAAGTCGGTTTTTTTATTTCTCGTATGACATAAAGTGAACCTTACAAGGTATCCACTTTTAAAGTTAACTTTATTTACATGAACAACTTAATAATATTAAAATTTTATTTTTAAAGATTTGAATAATCTATTAATTCAATGTCATTGAATAATCCTAAATTTTTTGCTTCTTTTAAAATATTTAACTCCTTATCTCTATCTAAATAAGATGTAATCGTTTTAGTATATTCATCAATATATCCAGGGTGAGATAACAACTCAATAATTAAATTTGTTTTAGAATATTTCTCAATAAATGATTTTAAATTCTCAATATTTACATTTTTTATTGAAAATTCGGTGTAAAACAAATCTGGTTTCTTTATATCAAAATCAGCGGAATAATCTTCGTGTCTAATTGGAAGATTAAATTTTTTTGCGACATCATATACGGCTTTCTTAATTATTTCATTATCGCCCAAATGATGGTGGCATGTTATATGATTAAGTTTGAGTCTACCCCCCCCGTTAACTTACTATATTTTTCAACTTGTTTTATCTGCGCCATAATTTCATTGTAGACAGATTCATAGGTAAGATTAGGATTTTCAATCTGTTTTCTATTATACAAAAAATTTCCGTTTTCATCAGTTAAAGCCGCGTTCTCTATCGCAGGTTTTCCAACAGTTAAATTGATATGCAAACCGACACTTTTCAAGTTATTTTCAATTGCCTTTTCAACAGCATATTTCGCATACGGCATATTTGCCATTATGTTGGTAGAAGTGATATATCCGCCCTTTATGCCTTCAATTATTCCGTCCGTGATACTTTTACTCAATCCAAAGTCGTCTGCTTCTATAATTAATCTCACTTTTGTCTCCTTTTATTTCTCGTCTAGTACCATAGCGGTAACTTTTGTGTATGCGCGAGTGAGCCCACCTGCGCCCAGTTTGATTCCGCCAAAATATCTAACGACCGCAACCAAAATATTGTTAAGCTCCTTTTTCTTAATCACATTTAAAATTGGATATCCCGCCGTACCCTTAGGCTCTCCGTCGTCACTACATTTTTCGCTAACTATCTCACGATTATAGCAATACGCGTAACACACATGTCGCGCTTTTTTGTGTTCCGCACGCAAATTTATGATTAACTTTTCCACACTATCTAAATCGTTCAATTCATAAGCGTAAGCAATAAATCGCGACTTGTTTACAATAAGTTCACTTGTTTTCATTACTTTATCTTAGCACAAAATAAAAGTTTTAGCAATCAATATAAATAAATGGGTTTACTTTGCACTTTGCTAAATTTTGAAATAAAAAATCTCCTAATTAACTAGGAGATAATTTTTATTAAGGTTTTAGTCCTTCATTTAATTTTATAGTTTCAAATTCACTACAAAGTAGCCCTTCATGCAATTTAAAAATTTTTGCTAAGTCATATTTTAAAAAAGTTTTATTATAATAATCATCTTTAAAATACCCCTTTATATCTTCACCTTTAACTAGCGCACGATAAGCCATTTCAATCTTTTTATCTTTTAAAGGGTCAAACCCGTCAAATCTTATTGAATAATCTTTTTCGTTCACTATTGCTTTTAAAGTATGTATAGTATCTACCATACTTCTAGCGCTAAATGGACTTTTTGCAATATTTCTACAATGCAATTCTATTTTATCAACCTTTCTTGAATAATCTTGCATGTCATCTCCAAATTCCATGTCTGTATTCGCCTTTTCTTTAATTGAATTTTCTATATCATTTAAATCTACTCCTAGGCGAGTTAAAGCGCGGAAAGACAAATCATAAAAATATGTAATAGAATCTACTAAAACATTCTCCTTCTTCCAAATATTTAAATTTGAATAGTATTTAATATCAAGTTTTAAAATTACACCATCGTCCGTTACAACATGGTCTAATTCAACCGCTTTTCTCTCATTCTCGTTTACTTGTTCATTTGCTATTTCTACCATATTTTCTCCTTTGCGAGCACACTGAATGCACTTTTTATACGCGTATTATATCATAGATTTAAAATTTTGCAATAACTAAATTAAAAAAACCACTATTTAAAGTGATTTCATTCAGTGAATTTTTTATACATTAAATTTAAAGACTATGATATCCCCGTCTTGAACAGCATAATCTTTCCCCGCGCTTATAACTTTACCCTTTTCGCGACAAAGATTGTAGTCGCCAAGTGAGATTAAATCGTCGTATTTCACAACATCTGCGCGAATAAATCCGCGTTCAAAATCGGTATGAATTTTACCTGCTGCCTGTGGAGCGAGAGTCCCGCGCTTAATCGTCCATGCACGCACTTCCTTTTCTCCCGCTGTAATGAAACTTATAAGCCCGAGCAAATGATAACTCGCTACAATCAATTTTTCAAGTCCGGACGCATCAATGCCGAGTTCTTTCTTAAACATCTCCCTATCTTCGGGCGACATATTGATGAGTTCTTCTTCCGTCTTTGCGCATAGTGAGATTACTTCTGCGTTTTCTGTTTTCGCGATTTCTTCAATCTTTTTAATATTCTCGGTTTGGAAATCGTCCAATTCATCACTCGTGTTCGCCACATAAATCACAGGTTTTGTTGTGATAAGGAAAAAACTATCTACTATCTTTTTCTCTTCCGCGTCCGTTTTAAGTAGTCTTGCGGGCTTGCTATCTTTAAGTAGGTCGAGAATTTTATTTAATAATTCATACTCCTTTTGAGTAGTTAAATCCGCTGAACCACCATGTACGATTTTTTTAATTTTATCAAGTCGTTTTGTCACACTATCGATATCCGCTAAAATCAACTCCAAATTTATAGTTTCAATATCTCTTAGCGGATTTACGCTTCCGTCTACATGGATAATTTTATCATTTTGGAACACTCTCACAACATGGACTATTGCGTCAACTTCCTTAATGTGCGACAAAAATTTATTCCCAAGTCCTGCACCTTCGCTTGCGCCTTTCACGAGGCCTGCGATGTCCACAAATTCGATTTGTGCTGGGATAATTTTATTGGTTTTATAAAGTTCGGCGAGTTTATTGAGTCGTTCGTCCGCGACATCAACAACTCCCACATTCGGCTCAATCGTACAAAACGGATAATTCGCACTCTCCGCTCCCGCTTTTGTTATTGCATTAAAAAGGGTACTTTTCCCCACATTCGGTAATCCTACAACTCCTAATTTCATTTTTGTTTCCTATCTTGTCCTTATAATAATATTTTGTTTTTTAATGCTTTAATATTGCATTTTAATTTTTTGCAATTTACCAATTAAATGTATCGTTATTTTCATCTTCCACTTCATTGTCATTTTTTGAAGTTTGTGAATCATATCTTCTTTTTTCTATTGGCGGGCCGATAATACTCGCGCGCATAAATCCACCTTCTCTTTCCGCGTGTTTTCGCATTTCCGCCCATTTTTCTCTCTGCTCAGGGGTTAAATTTTGTTTTTCTTTTTCTCGCTCTTCCAACATTTTCTTTCGTCTATAACTATTTGAACTTTTTTCTTCCCAATTAAACATATTATTTCCTCCTAACACGATTTTAGCACAAAATAAATATTTTGACAATATGTATTTTTTATTTTTTGTGACAATATAATATTAATGAAAGATTTTGTCTTAAAGCGTGCGAGTTAACGAGTACTATTTCAAGCAAAATCAGTGTTGATTCAAGCATATTGTGGCGAAGGCGCAAGCATTCTAAAAATTTTATGTCGATAAAATTTTTAAACACATAGTTTATATTATACCAAATCAAGGGAATTTTCAAGTGATTGAACTATTAAAGTATATTTTCATAGGGTTTATACAGGGAATTACCGAATTCTTGCCAGTGTCTAGTAGCGGACATATTGTACTTTTTGCAGACCTATTTAATTTGGACAACCTTATTTTAATTAGTGTCGTAGCGCACATTGGGACGCTGTTTGCCGTAATATTTTGTTACCGTGAAAAGATTTTCTCGCTCGTCCGCCACCCGTTTAATAAGACAAATTTAAATTTGATAATTGCGACTATTCCAACTGTTTTAATCGTCTTAATATTCAATCGTTTCATAGAAGATAATTTTTCCACTAAAACTCTCATTTGGGGATTTTTATTCTCCGCAATTGCTCTTATAATCGCCGATTTAAAGCGGACAGGCAATAAGCCGATAAAAAAATCTAGCGCGCTATACATGGGACTTGCACAAGGGATTGCGATTTTGCCGGGGATTTCTAGAAGCGGATCTACACTCGTGTGCGGACTACTCGCGGGAGTTGAAAAAAATGAAGCTCTGGACTTTTCATTCCTAATGAGCATACCTATAATACTTGCCAGTGCGGTTTACGAAGGAATTAAATTATTTAAGTTGCAACTCACGATTAATTGGCTGGGAATTTTCGTCGTCATGATTTCGTCCTTTATCTTCGGCATATTATCAATTAAGATTATGTTAAAAATCGTCAAGAAAAACAAACTATATTATTTTGCAATCTATCTAATAGTATTAAGTTTAATATTGCTATTATTTTAAATGTTATTTTCCTCCATTTCGGTTTAAAATTATTAATGAAAATGTCTAAAGTGCTATTTGTTTAAATATTAATATGAAGATATAATAAATAATGGATAAACAATTTAGCCACTACAAAATTTAAAAAACTCACTTGTAATAAAAGTGAGTTTTGTTTTAATTTAAATGTACTTTTATTTTACATTAAACTCTTATTTTTTCTTCCCTAAGTTTTAACTCGGTTTGTTATTCCTTATCTTCCGTGTCTTGACTAGGTTTATTCTCTTCAACTGGAGCGGTGTCTTCCGCCGTTGTATTTTCACTGTTTGTATTCTCAGTGCTTGCTTCACTTGCGTTGAGTTTTGCAATTCGCTTATTCTCTAAACTTAAATCAACGATGTATAGCACACCCGATGCAATTAACATTCCGCCTAAGATGAAATCTAAAATAGAGGTAAATCCCCATATGGAAATCAATCCAAGTAATATAGCGAACACTGTAAGAGTAACCGTCCTGTTTCTACCTTTCTTCCACTCTTCCGCACTTCCTTTGTAATATTTTAACATACGCGAAGTATTTACAATTAATGCAATGTACGCGATTAATAAAATTACACAACTAAATAGCACTATACCGCCAGTGGTAACACCTGAGATAGTACCCTCACCTATCGTCCCCGCACTAATCATAATTGCGACGATGAGCGCATAAACCGTGCTAGCACAAAGTATAGCATAAGCCACGAGCGAGAGTATAATACCAACAAATGTACATCTTCTTTTCATAAAAATCTCCTTTTTATTATGAAAGCATGCTTAACAAAACACAAGTTATCTATATTATATATTAATATTAACAATATGGTCGAATTATGTCAAGAAAATTTAATGTCATTAAAAATATGAAGATTTTATAAAACGATTATTGATAGGTTTTAAATAAAATTGCTTGTATAATTACTCAAACTCAAGGTCATGTTTGATTATTTATGCTCGTTTCGGGCCAAACACGCATAGGTTCTCCGTCAGGTCGAGTCGAATTAAACCACTCACTATCTTTTAGTTTAGTATCGTTATTGCTGAACACCAACCTTGTGTCTGCGCTAGATGAGAAAATGGCGACTATATTTCCGTTCATTGAAGTGAATTCGTCAGTATCCCAATTTACACAAAGCGTGGTTACATACACTGCGTCCGTGTATGCAGATATTCTATTTATAAATTCTTGGGTCGGGAACTGATTATCATATGTATCTGTATACTCGCTACTACCCGCACAACAACATACACAAACAAGTTGTGGACGAATTTGCTCTAACAAGCAATCATTAGATGATGTTTTGCTCCCATGGTGTCCTGCCTTATATAAATCTACTCCGTTAGATAAATTTTCTCTTTGTATGCTAGGATTATTTTGAACGAGTAATTCTTCCCCCTCTTCTTCTAGGTCACCTGTGAATAAGAAATGTTGTTCTTCGTTAAAAGTGATTAAAGTACATACCGAATATTCATTGTTTGATGTTGAATTTGAGCCATTTCCAGTCGCGCGGTTGTATGCCATTTCGTTATATAAAATCTCAATTTCAAGCGCGTTATCTTCACTATAAAATTTTAGATTGTTGCCCTCAGTAATTTCGCTTGCGTCATAGTACGAATAGGTTAATCCGTCCGTACCATTAAGCGCAAGTTCCGCGTCTCTCTCGCTGATATATTTTTCTAATGTTTTAGTTTCAGTTTGATATGCAGAACCAAAATCAATTATATTTGTGCAATTATATAAATCGAAAATACTCCCATTCGTTAAAGTAAAGCCAGCATAATGGTCTGTATGCGCGTGTGTTACGATTACATATTCAAGTGTATTGTCCGTGACATATTGATTTAAATACGCACTCACTGCGGACACGCTATTTGTCTTTGACCCGCAGTCGATTAAAATATCTAAATCACCATATTTTATGTATGTACAATCACCTGTATATTTGTTGCCTAACTCTGGAAAATGAATAGACAACTCGCCGTCGGTAAATGCGATCGGGTCGCTGGTGATAGTAGTTTCTGCATTTGTGTAATATAGGGTCTCGCCTACAGTTAAAACATCGGTAAGCGGAAGGGTAAAATAAACCACTCCAACAAGCCCTACTACCGCGCCGATAACGAGAGATAAAATACTAAATAAAATCTTCTTACCCATTTCCTACCTCGCTATTTGAAACAATTCCGTTTGTTACGCTTGATAATTCTTCGTCTAAATTGTCATCATCACTCGGTTCAACGAATGTGATAAGTCTAACCTTTTCAATTTTAAAAATTGAGCCATATTTTAAGCAGTCCACAGTGTAAACGATATAGTATGTACCAACACTTATCTCTCCGTCTGCGTCAGTTTCAGGGATATAATTCCCGTAAGCATCTTTTACTAAGTTTGTCCTAACATGAACCTTATCCGTCATATCCCTTCCAAACGAAATAACTTTTACTCCTTCGTCCACATACGATTCAGCGGTAGTAAGTGTCAATTCGTCCGCTCCTATTAATTCAAAACAATCATTTCTGGTCATGTAGTAAGTTAGTCCACCACCAACGGCCAAACCTAAGATTAAAAATACAATGACAATTCCTACCACACCCTTAGTTAATTTCTTAACCTTCTTTTTGCTCGATTTACTGGTCTTAGAATCTATTGAAAAATCAAAAGATACTTTTTTACTTTCTTTTGAGGCATTCTTTTTGCTAGCCATAATCCCTCCTTTTTTTTAGATTATAGCATAAAAATTAAGATAATTAAAAACAAAATGAAAGATTTTAATTAAACTTGCTAGAATATTTTTATTTACATTCTTATTTAAAATTATAAAATTTAAAACTGAAAATATATTTATAAAAAAATAAAAAAATTACAAAAATAATCTAAAAAAAATAGCATTTTTATTAGTTTTTTCGTAATTTTTGAATAATTTTTTGATATTTTTTAATTTTTTTGCAATTTATTTTAAATATTAATAATTAATTTTTTCCCAATACAATTTTATTATATGTATTTTTCATGTACTTTTTATTTAAGATTTCCTTTTCTCCTAGGTCTACCAAATCAGTAAATACGCGAGTAAAAAATTCTTTCATTCTATCGTTCGTTTGTGCTAGATTTCCCCATTTTAACCAATGGTTTAAAACCATCTCTGGAGTATAATCTTTTCCTTTATAGCACTTTGTTGCAGCAATCTTATCGCAAACACATTCGACCGCATATTTGTACGGCATATTCATTTGAACTTCATTTTCCCTGTCGTACCAATATTCGATATGGTGTTTATTCCTATTTTTATGATGAATCCAAGCGAGCGAATATCCGTTAATGTCTCTACACTCGCTTATCGGCGAACGGCGACCAGTATAATATTTAACACCTTCTCTAAATTCAGTAAAACTGAACTTAGATAAATCATGCACAAGTCCACGCCAAAATAACCCGCACTTACAGCATAATTTAAAAACTTCGAGCCTGTGCTTTGTAACCAAACTTAGATGTTTAAAAAATTTATTTCTCATTTGAGTATCCCATTTTAATAAAGAAATCTCTAAAAATTTCGTCCCTGTTCAAGTCATATACAAAAGTAATTTTGTGTCTATTCTTTGTGAATTTGTATGATGTATCATCTAAAATCTTAGGGCAACTTATTTCGTTTGTTTTGAACCAATCTTTATTGATTAGATAGGCAATTGCGCTTATATCCCAAAGGACTTTACTCTCTCCAATATTATCATTAGATTTCTTTCTATGAACTTTCTTGCAATCTTTAAATATATCAATTAAATATTGACCAATTTCGCCAGCATTTTTTAAATAATGTTCTAATTCATATAATGTTGTAGATAGATTAGACGCAACATTCCTACAAGGAATAACAGCTAATTTAACTTTAGAATTGTAGACGATTCTTACCGCCTCAATATCTAGTCTAAAATTATATTCATTATTATTTTCCGTTAAAAAACTATTCCCGCCGAGCCAAATAATATCAATTTTGTCTACAATCTCTGGCGCGTGATAAATCGCTAGCGCAACATTTGTTAAAGCCCCAATCGCAACAATTGTTGTGTGAATATTCCTTTTTGCTAGTTCAATAATTTTTTCAGTCGCCGGATTTTTTTCTTTACTCTCAAAAGTATACGCCCTAGCCCCTTTATATATTAATTTTTTACATTTCCCGGCATTGAGAAGGTCTAAAATTTTATTTGCGGTATTTGTAGATATGTCTGTTCCTTCTGCGATGGTTTCAACAGGCATATACTTACTATTTTTAAATGGAGCAATAGTTATTGCTTGTAAATTGATATTTTTTAACGATTTTATAAGATAACTGAGTGCGAACTGGTCATCTATTTCGTTAGATATATCAGTGTCAATTATTAAATTGCTTTTCATAATTTTTGTACCTTATCATATAAATTTACCCAACTAGTTACACTTGGCAATCCCTTACCTTCTCCTTTATGGTATTTAGTACGCATTAAATAACAATTAATACCATTCTCTCTCATTAGTCTACACTTATCTGGTCTATCATCAAACATAATATCAATTTTATTTTCCCTACATTCCTTCGTCTTATCTGGTGATTTAGACAGAACTAATTTTGTGTAATTTATATGATTCTTTTTTAGCCAATCAAGTGTCGTTTTTTTAGGAGATTTATAATTAGGATACACTCTATGTGATATAAGAATGAGTTTATGTCCTTCTTCTAATAACTTATCCATATATTTTTTGCAATTTCTTCTTGGGCGCAAATCTTTTGCTATCCGTTCCATGTTTTGAGCATAGAACTCATCAACTTCTTCTTGTGACCAGTCAAACATTCCAAGATTTATATGACTTGCTTTACTGTTAACAACACCGCGGTTTCTCTTATTTTTATCTTCTTTTAAAAACTCTTTCAAAACCGCCCTATCAAAAGCAGTTATAACGTTGTCTATATCTAATCCTATATTCATGAGCGCTCCTAAATCTTTAGTATTTTTTAATTTAATATTAAGTTTCGCTTACTACCTTATTTTAAGTTTTTATAAATTTACATTTAATTTATTTATCCAACTTTTCGATTAATCTATTAATGCGCTTTATATTTTCGTCACGACCTAAAATTTTCATAATAGAGTAAAGTTCTGGGCTATTTTCCTTACCCGTTATTGCAATACGCAAAAACTTTGTTGCGTCACTAATATTCCCAGCATACGAACTTGGGTCTTGTTTATAAGTTTTATTATCCGTAAAATTATGTTTAAAAGCGATTGATTTCACTATCTCAAACCATTCGCCATTGTCTACACCTAAATTATAATTTTTTACATAATCTTTAAGGAAGTCTACTAAGTCCGCCCTATTCACCGCACCCAAATTAATCTCAGCATTGTTCTCAAAATTAGGTAGAACATAATCATAAAGAGATAAAATTTCGCTAAAATATGTTATATCTTTTCTTGGGCGGACAGTTCCGCGGTCGATAGAAAATACTTTAATTAAATTTTCCTTGTTTTTAACAAGAGTCATCTCAGCGTCCTTATCATAATCGCGCGCCCACTCTAAAGCGGAATCAAAAACTTTTTCCGCACTATAGCGCGAAATTATCGACTTTGAAATATCATTCAATTTCATGAAATCAAATAGTGGGTTTGTAACCCCGATTTTTTTGAGTTCAAACGGGAATTCTGTGTATGATAAATCTGGATTGTTTTTCCTCCAAATTTCAAAATCACTATTAAGTAAATTTAGTAAATATTCAATTACCGCTTCCACAGGATAACCTTGCTTCAAGAAGAAGCGGACATCAGCGAATTTATCCTTTCGTTTACTAATTTTACGCTTATTCCCATTCTCATCAAGCACGCAAATATTAGGAGTGTGTGCGTATTTAAACGGTTTAAAATCAAACGCTCGCGATAGTTCAATATGAACAGGAAGCGATTGATACCACTCCTGCCCGCGAATTACGGTCGTTGTGTGCATAAGTGTATCGTCCACGATATGCGCGAAAGCATATACTGGAATGCCATTCGACTTTATGAGCACATCGTCTTTTTCGTTCTCCCTAACTTCCTTTTTACCCTTGATTAAATCTGTAAAAGTATGCGTTTTACTACTATCTCCAAGTGACAATAATCTTAATGCGAAAGGTTTTTTATCTTCTAAATTCTTTTTTATGTCGTCTAAACTCAAATTCCTACACGGGTCATGCTCTGCAATATCGCTATTTTCATTAAGTTCACTTAATCTATCTTCTCTTATCTCTTCTACATTCTCACGAGCCTTGCAAAAACATGGAAATGCGCGCCCACGCTTAACCAATTCGTGAGCAAAAGCATGATAAATTTCAATTCTCTCTGTCTGTTTATACGGACCATAATCTCCAATTTCGCTCGCGTCACCGCGATAGCCCTCGTCAGGTTTCAAACCAAAACGGCATAGCATTTCATAGGCGATTTCGCCCGCCTTTTCAACTTCTCGTTTATTATCAGTATCTTCAAGGCGCGCATAAAAAATTCCGTTCGTTCTATTTGCAACCATTCTATGAACGACCGCTTGGTATAACTGTCCAATATGCAAATACCCAGTAGGGCTAGGCGCAATACGAGTAACTTCGCCAGCCGTCTTTCTCTCCGGATATTTCTTCATATAATAATCTAGCGATTTTGCCTTAGGATAAAGTAAATCTGCTAATTCCAAATATTCCTTTTCTTCCATAATTTCCTATTCTCCAATAAGGATATCTATCATCTCATTAACAATGTCACAATAATAATCTAAAATAAGGGCATTATTATCAATTATGTTAATGTATGTTGCTTCTAAATCTCCCACACTATGATTGTCTTTTATTAGCGCATACCTGATTGAAACAAAGGCTTTTTTGAAAACCTCTTCATCATTATCTATGGCTGATTGAACATTGCACATCTGTTGAGAAAGATACAAATATCTTGCCTTTAATTCAGCGTCATTATTTACCGCCTGCCCCTCATATTGCGAGATATCACGATTAAGATTATCTATTGTGCTCTTAAAACTCTCAAACTCACTTAACACTGCATTAATTATGGTTACATCTTCACTATCTGTGGAAGTCCACGGCAAACTCGCACCGAGAACTTGTTTTTCAACAAAATTTCGTGACAAGTTACTGCACAAGTACTCTATACGATTTTTAAAGACGCTCACTGCTTCCGTTGCATTGAATGTCGTAATATCCATACTGTTAAAATTAGGGTTTCCGTCGCGCAAGATATGATAATAGTACGCGTCCGCTAAGTCAACAGACAAATTTGCGCCATACTCAAGAACGGAATCAAAGGCTCTAAATGTTCTATCAAGTCTATTCAAACAATTCTGGGTAGAATTTATTATTGATATTGCGTCACTGATACTCACGGCATTGTTTGTATAATAATTTGTATACTCAATCAAATCGCCTATAGTACTATCAAGTGTGCGAAGTGCTGAATTAAGGCTATCTAAATCCGCTTTTATAGAATTTTTTAAATTATCATCGTTTATTTCATTATTTCTAGCACATATTGAAATATAGTTGTTCGTAAAGTCTAGCGTCTGCCCTAAGATAAAGCCATAAAAATTATCAAGTCTAGCATAAACCCCTTCTCCACTAGATATAGCGGAAATCAAGGCTGTACTAGAAGAATAATCGATTGTGATATTTACTATGCCGTCCGTACCCCTTACTATATCTATGTATTCATAATTGTTCCCCGCGCTTATATAATCGTTGACGACATTATCCATATTATATACAGTATCATCTGTGCATGCGGAAAAAATCATCACGCTTGGAAGCATGAAAATTGCTAATAATACGCACAACCACTTTCTTTTCATATATCTCCTATTTTATCGTTGATCTAATTAATACCAAACATTTGTTTGAATGAATACGCAGTAGTTTCATTTATATTAGTGCTATTTTCACTAGCCGAAGTGATTAAATTAGATAAGTCGTTTGCTACGGTTTGCTTAGCACAAAGTGCGTAATCGGTAATAAATTTGTTGGCGTATGAATTAAAACTAACAGATATATCATCGCCCTTCATTAAATACCCCGAACTGAAATTTACATTCGTAATCAAAATGTTAATATTAGATGTACTATTTATAACCGTGATGTTGTCACTATTTTGAATTAGTCTTGAACAATCGTTAATTATCACGCGCGAATAAAGGTCAATCACTGAAAATTTAACATCACTAGTTGAATCCATGTAACTAGTGATTGTATTATTCATTAAAAGAATAAATTCAGCATAGTCCACAAGGTAGGCACAAATATCTCTGTAACTTGCGTTTGCACCCGTCATCACATTAAACGACGGAGTATGTCCAATATGTATAAAATAGTCTTCCATTAATATATTTGCAGAATCTCTTGAATTCTCCATAGTTTCCAATGCTTCAACAATCGCAGTTTCGTCAATATCTTCTTCTCTATCTCGTATTATGGTTAAATATGGTATGAGCGTTCTTGTAATGTCTTCTAAATCTGCATTAATTTCAATGAGAGTATTAAATCTATTTCCTGAAATATCTTCTATTCGGGTTAAATTACTATCGAAATCGGCTTGCACACTCGAATTTAAGAAAGAATCAACCGCACTAAAACTCTCCCTTCTTTCACTAAGGTTTGTATAGAAAACATAACATGTACCGCCCACCGACGCTACAATTACGATAACTATCAGCAACCATTTAAAAAACTTTTTCATGTAATAATTATATCTTTTCGCACTATCCATGTCAAACTATTATTTAAAAATAATAAAGATTAATAGTTCAATAAATGCAATAAGGTTAAAATATTAATAAAAGTTTAATTAAACTTAAATTCAATTTTATTTTTAGATAATAAATAATTCGGTTTAATTTGCGTTTTTTAATTGATTTATGTATAATAAGTACATGGGGAAAAAGATTGTTTTAATTACAGGTGCTAGCGGAGGAATTGGTCGAGCAATAGTCGACAAATTTTTGAGTGACAATTATCATGTCATCTATATTTATAATTCAACTTCTCCCGACTCAAAATTAAAGGCAAAAAAAAATATTTCTTTCTATAAATGCAACTTATTAAGCACCAGCGAAATTGAAAAGGTCATTCAGGATATTCTAACTAAATTTAAGAAAATTGATGTACTAATTAATTCGGCGGGTGTATCACACTTTGGATTAATTCAAGATATTAATGAAGACGAGTATTATAAAGTTTTCGACAGCAATGCGAAATCAATTATATTTATGATAAAGCATGTCGTTAAATCTATGATTAGTGAAAAATGTGGGAGCATAATCAATATTTCTTCCATGTGGGGAAAAGTTGGTTCAAGTATGGAATCTATTTACTCTGCTAGTAAGGGAGCGATAAATACTCTCACTCTATCACTTGCAAAAGAACTAGGTCCAAGTAACATTCGCGTAAACGCAATTTGTCCAGGACTTATTGATACAAAAATGAATTCAAGTTTAACTAAGGACACGATTGACTCAATAGTAAATGAAACTCCACTCTTACGAATGGGAACGGCAGAAGATGTTGCGAATTTATGTTTGTTTTTAGCAAGCGAAAATTCTAGTTTCATAACCGGGCAACTAATTAATGTGGACGGCGGGTTTTCAATATAAAAAATTCACTAGTGCATTTTAGTGAATTTTTCTAAAATTTTTAAAATTTAATAAAATTTTCATATATTTTATGATTTTTTATTAATATTTTTAATTTTTTATTGATTTTTTTGATATTTTTATTAATTTATTGTCTAGTATTTTTTGTATTTCTTGTATCTTTTTCCCTCTCATCATCTGCCGATACATTATATGCCAATCTTTCACCCACGCACCATGTAGCAATTAGATAACCAGTAGTCATCAAAGCAAGCATAGAAATGGATAAGAATAAATTGAAGTAATCGGTAGCGAGTCCGTCCATACCAGCATTTACGAAATAAAGAATACATGACATAATTACAGCAAGTAAACTTAGGACATAAACGATTATTCCTGAAATAAACTTGCCTTCACGATTTGATGTGCAAATTATATCAAATATCGTTACACCAATCACGAAGCCTGTCCAAATGTAATAAATTACCTTTGCCCACATAGCAACATCTCTAATCGTTAGTGCATAAATGAAGAAAGCGGAACTAGCAAGAGTCAATATAACTAATGTGTAATATACTACTCTTGCCATGATTTTTTTACTATCTAAACTCATCTTTACCTCCCCTTAAATAATCTTTTGCTAAATAAAGAATTTTATACATATAATCAAAAACAATATAAAAACGAATAAACTCATTCACACAATTTTATATTTATTTAATTAGTGCTAGTTGATTTTATTTATGTTTATTTTTATAAAAGCACATTAAAAATAATCTTAAATTAAAACTTGTTATATTTTTCAGCAAAATTAAATTTATTTAAATTTTTATTATTTATCACACATAGTCTAAAAATTGTGCATAAATAAAAACATGGAAAATTTAAAAAGAGATAACTATAATATCACTGACTTAAAATTTGCGGTAGAAAAATTAAAAGTGTTGTACTCTAATGCCGAAAATTTAAAAGAAAGTATTGCTATGTACCCGGACGATATAAAGTTAAGGAAAAAGTTATATTTAGCACGCGAACAAATATCTAAAATACAAAAAATCACTCACGCGCTAAGTGATGAAATGTATATTAATTTTAGCGATTTATCGTCCGCTTTTAGAAAATATTTTCTAGAAAATTATGATTTAAAAATCTGCTTCCCGATTTTAGAAAATAGACGAGATACAGCGGACGAATTTAAGTTTTATCAAACCACATTTCTAAATGTAAAAGACGATGCGGATAGTAAAGTTATATTACAACAACAAAAAACTAAATCCCCATTTGATATAAGTAATCTAAATTATTTCAAAATAAATTCGTATCACCTGCTCATTCCCGAAACGATAAAAGATAAAAGTAGAAGGTATGAACTAATCGATTTTAAAAAGACTTATCCACAATTCGACCACATTTTATACACACTGATAGAAAAAAATATTTTAAACTCATACGACAAAACGAATATAGTAGATAAATATTTTGGACGACAATTTCAAGACATGGAAGAAACCCAATTTAATAGCGACGAAATCCACTCGAATAACGATTTTCTAAAATAAAAACTGAGAAAACTCTCAGTTCTTTTCATTTCTTTATAGAAAAATTAATATTTATAAATAAATTTATTAAAAATTTTAAATTTTTATTGATTTTTTGATATTTTTATAAATTTTTTTAAATATTTTTCATATTTTTTACATTTTTTAGATATTTTTTCTTTTTCGGTTCTAGTAATAATTTCATTAATTCACATAGTGGAATTATACTTATTGACGCGATTATTACCATGACCCATTGTGATAGATTCAATGTTTCAAGTCCAAAGAGGGTATACATAAATGGCACGCATGCGACAAATAAATTAATGCACATTGTTATTATAAAACAAATATTAAAAGTTTTGTTATCCACCAAATTTTTAGTTAAAATTGAATTGTTTGTTTTACAATTTATACTATGTAATGTTTGCATAAAGATAATAGTAAAGAAAACCATTGTGCTTGCAACATTCGGTGAGTAACAGTAAATACCTACCACGAAAACAATAATTGTGATTAACGTTTGTAAAATAGATTGATAAATTATTCCTACTCCAACCTTACCGCTAAAAAGACCACTTCGTGGATTTCTAGGTGGAGATGTCATAACTTTGCTCTCCACCTTTTCCATACCGAGAGCAAAGGCAGGAAGGCTATCTGTCACTAGATTTATAAACAGCATTTGCGCGGGTAAAAGAAAGGTGTAATTTGGGAAAAATATTAAGGCTATTAACATTCCAAATACTTCTACGCAATTAGTCGAGATTAAAAATTGTAGTGCTTTTTGAATATTGCTATACACCTTTCGACCTTCTTCAACCGCAACTACGATTGACGCGAAATTATCGTCCGTAACTATCATATCTGCCGAGTTTTTTACCACATCAGTTCCGCTCTTGCCCATGCCCACGCCAATATCCGCTATCTTTAAACTCGGGGCATCATTCACGCCATCTCCAGTCATTGCCACAATCTTCCCTAATGATTTTAGAGCGGATACAATCCTCACTTTATGTTCTGGGCTGACACGGGCGTAGACAGTATAATTTAGACAATTTCTCTTTAGTTCGCTTTCGTTCATTTTATCCAATTCTTCACCCGTGATAACCTGTTTTATGCTCGTTGCTATCCCTAATTGTTGCGCGATAGAGAACGCCGTCCGCTTATGGTCACCTGTAATCATAACAGGCTTTAATCCCGCCTTAAAACAATTCTTTATACTATCTCTAACTTCCGGTCTTGGCTTATCCATCATTCCCGCCAAACCTAAGAAAATCATACCTTCTTCCAGCCCATCGTTAATGCTAAAACTATCGTATTCTTTATAACAAAATCCAATAACTCGTAACGCCTTATCCGTCATCTCATCGTTGATTTTTTTTATTTTTTCACGCAAAATATCGTCAAAAGGTAAAATTTCCCCATTAATTTTTATAAATTTACATTTTTTTATTAAAATTTCAGGCGCGCCTTTTGTATAACTTTTCACTCCGTTATCATTAATAATTACCGTCATCATCTTCCTATTTGAGTTGAACGGAATTTCATGAATTGGTTTATGTTTTTCGATTTTACCATGTGCACTTGCGAATTCATAGAGAGCAAGTTCGGTGGCTTCGCCTGTGAGTTTTCCGTCTATCATCTCAGTGTCGTTGCATAGCATCATACACTTTAACATGTCCGCAAAACTTTCACCACTATTTCTATCATACTCACCGTCTGTGTATGTAGATACTACCTGCATTTTGTTTAAAGTTAGTGTCCCTGTTTTGTCTGTACATATAATTTCACAACTACCTAGCGTTTCAACTGCATGAAGTCTTTTTACTATACATCTGCGCTTTGCCAACTGCTGAACTCCAAGCGCAAGTATTATCGTGATGACAGCAGGCAAACTTTCTGGAATTGCCGCCACCGCAAGCGCGACCGATGTCATAATCGCATCGACTATACCATCTCCTGCTATTAATTCGATTGTTAAGATAACTATACAAATTGCGATTACCGACCAAGTAAGAATTTTGCCGATTCTATCTATCGACTTTTGAAGCGGAGTCGTTTCTTTTTTGCTTTTAAATAGCATATTCGCGATTTTCCCAAGTTCAGTATCCTTGCCCGTCGCAACAACCACGCCTAAACCTTTTCCGCGAGTTATCATACTTCCCGAATAAACCATATTTTTGCGTTCTGCAAGCGGTGTAGATTTAGTTAAAATTATGTCTGCGTTTTTCTCTACCGCCAGGCTCTCACCAGTAAGTGAACTTTCATCGCAACTTAGATTATTACACTCAATGAGTCGCATATCCGCCATTACGATATTTCCCGCTTCCAATTCTACTATATCGCCAATGACCAGTTCAGTAGAGTCTATATTCATAACGGTGTTCGAGCGAATTACTTTTATATTCGTCTTTTCCTGCTGTTGAAGGTCGTCCAAACATGCTTGCGCTTTATTTTCTTGAATTACTCCAATTATCGCATTCATAATCACAATGAAAAAGATTACAAACCCTTCAAATAAGTCTGCATACTCTCGATTTATCAACGCAATACTAACTGACACTACAGCGGACAGCAAAAGTATGCCTACCATTATATTCAAGAACTGCTTAAAAAATCGTTTGATTAATGACTGCTTTTTAGTACGCTCCAATTCGTTTTTGCCATATTTTTTTAACCTTTTACTCGCCTCATCAATACTCAAACCTGTTTTTGATGTGCCTACCTTTTGGATTACTTCGTTCACTCTTAACTTGTACATACTAATCTATTTTATTTTAAAAATTGTACTATTAGAACGCTCGTACAAACTAAAAAATAAAAAATTTGTAGAAAGTCTATATTTAATTGTAATTTGAAAATTTTTATGTTAAAATCATGTTGAGGATAATATGAAAGACAAGATAGACGAAATAATCTCAAAATTTGATGAATTTCATATAAAAAAGGCAAAGACCCTTCTTGAAGTCATAACAGAAATGGGGCTAAAGGAAGAAGTCCAACTAGAAGGAGTGCTTTATGCGTCACTTCGCCTTAATTTAACTACATTAGATGATATCAAAAAAAATTATCCGGACGAGATTTATACTCCCGTTGCAACATTGGAGAAAATATACAACATAAATTATAGCCAACAGGAAGAAGAAGCAGAAAATTTAAGAAAAATGTTCTTCGCTATAACTAAGGATATTCGTACTATAATGTTAAAATTGGCGCTCATCGTCGTCGAACTTAGATATTCCAATAACTTAACTCATGAAGGACAAGTTTATCTAGCAAACTCAATATTCGCGCTATTCGCACCGCTCGCAGCCAGACTAGGTCTAACTAACTATAAGACCGAACTTGAGAATGGGGCATTCAAAATCTTAAATCCTGAAAAATACGATGAAATAGAGCGTGAAGTTGATTCTCGCTTCCACGAACGCCAACCGCTAGTAGACAAACTCGTTGCCCTTGTAAAAAAATGCATGTACGAACTAGGAATAAAAGGGAGAGTCTACGGAAGGAAGAAACATATTTATAGCATATACAAAAAACTAGCCGACCATAATTTAGACAACATTTTCGACCTAGTAGCAGTGCGTGCGATTGTGTCTACCGTCGCAGAGTGTTTTGCTCTAATCGGTAGACTACATAGCGAAGTAGTCCCACTATCCAAACGTTATAAAGATTATATTACAAACCCTAAGCCAAACGGATACCAAAGCATACATTCTACCGTCATATTTGAAGGTTATCCAGTTGAAATTCAAATACGAACGGAAGAAATGAACCAATACGCCGAATACGGTGTCGCGGCTCACTGGGTATATAAGGAAAAACGAACAAAGAGAGATTCTCTCGACATTCGTTTAGCTTGGCTTAGAAAAATGATGGAAGACGCGGATAACGACATTGATGATTTAGCAAAATCTCTAAACCAAGACATATACAATAACGATATTTTTGTACAGACCCCTAAAGGTAAAGTCGTATATCTACCTAGCGGGTCAACACCTATTGACTTCGCATATATGATTCATAGTGAAGTTGGAAACCGCTGTGTAGGTGCAAAAATTAATGGAAAAATGGCGTCTACTACCACCCCATTAAATAACGGTGATGTCGTAGAAATTATAACTAACCCTAACTCAAAAGGTCCTTCGCGCGACTGGTTGAAAATATGTAAAATTAGTGAAGCCCGCTCTAAAATCAATGCGTTCTTTAAGAAAAACATGAAAGAAGAGACGATTAAACTAGGAAAATCTATGTTAGAGAGCGCCGTTAAGGAAAAGGGCTATTCGACCAGCAAACTCATCTCAAATAACATGTTTGATGAAATACTAAGATATTATAATATGAACGAGATGGACGAGTTGTATGCGAATATTGGCACTAACGCAATTAGTGCAAAATTAATTGCAAATAAACTTGCACAGGCTTATCAAAAGAAGATAAAATTAGAGTCAAGCCCAACTAGTATAAATTCAAGTGTTTCACTAATTGAGCCAACTGATAATCAAGTCGCTTTGAAAGGATTAAATAATATACTACTTAAATTTGCGGGCTGTTGTCGTCCTATGTATGGAGACGAGATTGTAGGCTTTGTATCGTCCGGTCGTGGTGTTATTATTCATCGAAAGGTTTGTCCTAATGTGTCCTATTTTGATGAAGCGCGCCTAATTGAAGCAACTTGGAAACCTATGGAAGAGAAAATCAAATCTAAACATAATAAAAAGCAAAAATCTACTAACACTAACTAATGTAAATCTATAAACGCCAAGGAGAAATATGAAAAAAGTTTTATTGACATACATGGAGTCAGGCAATGGGCATATCACTTCAATAAAAGCCATTAGTGATGCACTGAAATTATATAATGACCCGGATATTGAGATTATTGATAGTTATATCATGCAAGAAGATAGAAATCCTACTCTTATTAAATTCAATGATTTCATCATTCATCAAACTAAACAGACGAATAAGATTAAAGGTTATGGCCCGTTCGTCTTCAGTTTACTTGAGATTTTAGGGAAGCAAAAGTTCATGGTGATACTCCATCACACTTTGTTTAGAAAGGCTCTAAAAGAGACCCTTAAAGTCTTTGATAGGATTAAACCAGATGTAATAGTCAGCACGCACTATTATATGACCCTTTCCGCTATTGAATATAAGAAAAAGTATAATAAAAATTGTATCGTTATAACATATAATCCAGACAATAATATTCATGCATGGTGGGATAATCGTGACGGTCTGTTCATTGTGAATAACGAAGAGGCTTATAACGAGGCTATAAAACGCAGGCATTTCAATCCGGACAAAGTTAAGTTAGTTTATTTCACCGCGCGCGACGAGATAGTAAATGCCGTTATCGATAAAGATGCGTATCGCGAAAAGTATGGTATACCAAAAGATCAATTCTGCGTGATTGTAGCGGACGGGGCATATGCTAGCGCACGCTCGCGCTCTGTCGTAGACGAACTTTTGAAGACGGATAAAAACTTAACAATTATCTTCCTTGCTGGGAAAAACGAAACGCTATTAAATAAATATAATGAAATAAAAGATAAAACAAAGCCGAATATCAAACTAATTGTGAGCGGATTTACTACCGATGTTCACGAACTATATTGCGCGAGTGACCTATTTATTACTAAGGCAGGTCCTAACGCAATTCTTGATAGCGTCTTTATGCATACCCCTGTTTTAGTAGATTATTATGCACACCCTATTGAAAAGGCAACCACAAAATTATTTGTGGATAAGTTTAAATGTGGAATCGCTATTTACAAACCTAAAAAGATTAGAAAAGCGGTGGAAAACTACATCGACCACCCAGAAAAACTAGATGAATTTAGAGCAAATTGTGCAAAATTTGACCGTACAGAGAACGGTGCAAAAGATGTGGCAAAATATATCATAGATGAGTTGAAAAAATAAAATGAAGGAACTTGATACGAACTTAAAATACGACTTGGAAGCAATGAACCTTAACCCAAATTCGCGTGATTATAAAAAGATATTAGTTAGGCTCGCTAGTCATGGAGATTTCGATACTCATACTACTAAGTTTAAGACTAATAATCAAAAGAAAATAGATGGCGAATATGTCTTTGTGCCGAAAAATTTGGTATTTCGAGTTACTCGCGCGCTCGCTCGCGGAATTGTAGGGTTATTTGGACCATTAGTTACAAAAGTTGCATTCAATCTTAAAGTCGTAGGTCGAGAAAATTTAAAAGGAATTAAGTCTGCAATAACTGTCAGTAACCACGTTCACTATCTTGACGCACTTATGAACATGCAAGCATTGCGCGGAAAAAAATTTTATATAGTCGGTGCACCCCATAATATGAAGCGCGGAATAGCAGGTTATCTTATGAAGGCAGGTGGTATGCTCCCACTCTCCACTTCACTTTCGGCGAGTAAAAACCTGAATGCAACTATTAGCGAAATTTTAAGTCAAGGTGGGTTTATCCACATGTACGCAGAATCGGCCCTTTGGTTTAGATATGAAAAAAGTCGCCCATTAAAAATTGGAGCATTTAAGATGGCATGTGAAAATAATGTCCCTATTGTACCTATCGTTATTTTATTTAGAAACAAAAATAAACTCGAATTCTTTAGAAAAAAGAAAACTATAACTTTAAAGATTTGTAAACCTATCTTCCCAGATGTCAACTTGACTAAGCGCGAGCAAGCAGTAAAGATGATGAACGAATGTCAACGTGTATACAATGACACAATTTGTGATTTTTATGGCTATGATAAGGAAACTTACAGTATTTTCCCGAGTGAAGAAGAGTTAAAAATGTACGAGTTAACCGCTGCTGATGACGAAAAAGAAGAGATATAACCTATCTCTTTTTTGCTATCTTAAAACTATCATCTATTAAATCATATAACTTAGTTGTGGGGATACTATAATCAAGACAAATAGTTATCCAGTTTTTTTTGTTCATATGGTATCCTTCAAAAATCGTTTTATTGTCTATCAATTCTTCTATCTCAACTTCATTTGCTCTCAAGTCGATTATTTCAATCTCGTCATCGCTATCTATTTTTAGCCGTCTTTTTGGCACAACCATTAATATAGCATACCATTTTTTGTTGTCTTTTCTTCGTCATATCGCATTTTTTGGAAACTTGGGCCACAAATATTCGAGTTCGTCGCCGTATTTGTTAGTGATATAACTTATTATTTCTTTTGCTTGTTTACTTTTAAAAATGTCCTTGTCAAAACATTTTTCCATTACATCGTTTAGTAGGCGTTCATATTCAGTTCTAATTTTGCCGACAAATTCTCCTGTCGCATTAGTTAAGTGCAAAATATATTCATCTTGTGTAGAATTCTCCACAACTTTTGTGGTTAGATAATCATCAAAAATCTCTATTCGCATTGTAAATTGATTGTCCGCAATGCTTTTAAAAAAGACATATCTATCACTTTGTTTGAGAAACCCATAATTTAATATGATTAGCCCTTTTGTCTTTAATCAATATCTTAATCATATTTTTATTATATCAAATGTGACTTCATTTTGTAATGGAATTTTAATAATTTGAAAAAAGTTGTATTAAATTTTAATTTATGGTGTAAATGAGTTCATCTTATCGTGATGTCTTGCTTAAAAATGGATATATAACGTATATTTCATTCTAAGTCGATGCTGATTCAAGCATTATAAGATATGTAGCTCAATTCTAAAGAAAGCAAATAAAATCTTAATAGTGGTAAAATTTAATATTCCCACCTTTATTTAGTATGAAAAAATCGCCACGAAAATGGCGATTTATCTAGGCTAGAACGCGTACATTCTTGCTAATAGCGATACTTACAATGTCCACAATCCAAAGAATTGCCCAGCCGAGTATGAACCAGAAAATTCCCGCGATGATTAAAAGAGCACTCTTTGTAGCGCAACCTTTTATGATACGATAGATACCCCAGAAGAAACTATCTAAGACTGGAAGAGCAAAGATAATCTTCAACCACATTGGGCAACCATCAAACCATTTTACAACATCTTTCATACAACCTCTCCTTTTTTAAGATACTCACATTATAACCGATTTAGAACCAAATAGCAAACATTTTTCTACTATTTAATAATTTAATTTTTTAAGCATATTATTCTAATATAATTATAAACATTTATATTAAAGAATAAATTTTTTGATTTAATTGATAGTTTTTAATCACACTTTCACATATTTTTGTATATCTTTAGAATAAAAAATCTTGACAAAGCATTTTATATATGTTAGACTATCATAGTCGCGCGTTTTTAATTTATATATTATCGCAATGACAAAAGAAATTAACAGTAACGATTAGTTTTATCGCAAAAACATGTCTTTAAACCAAAAACACCTAAATCTTACATGCTTATGTGGCTAAGCCTTAGCGCACAGCCTTGGTAAGATAAAAAATAGCAAATTTTACCACTTAAAAAATAACAAAATTTTACTCAAAAACTAAATATGCTAATGTAGCACAGTCGGTAGTGCACCGCCTTGGTAAGGCGGAGGTCACGGGTTCAAGTCCCGTCATTAGCTCCATAAACAAAAATCGCTAAAAGCCTTATAAATAAAGGATTTTAGCGATTTTTTCTTTTTTTAAATATTTATTAATTTTCCTAATAAAAAATATTTGCTGTCAAATTTATCAATATTTGCTGTCAAAATTTTTTCAAAAAAATAGACCGATAGTCAAAATTTCAACTATCGGTCTAAATCGTTCTAAAACTAATCAAAACTGATATATTTGCTGTCAATTGCTGTCAATTTAAATTAATTTTAAAAAGCTTAAAAATTCATCGCCTAATTGTGTTGTTCTTTTTGCAACCATACCTTGTGATGTC
>CASFFG010000003.1 GCA_949293905.1 uncultured Christensenella sp.
TATGTTTGTTTTAACGAGTTTAGCAACTCTCGAAGACTTGACCCAACAGGTTATCACACCTTATCAGGGTGGTGCTCTAACCTGCTGAGCTACATCTCTTCGTCGTAATTAGACCTTTTGCTAGATTGCTGACGCAATCATAAGACTATTGGTCTATTACTCCTTTATCTCGCTCACAACTAGTGCTCGCGAGAGTTTGTGTTAGGAGTGGTTGTTTGGTGGAGAATATATCTTGCGATATATGTCTTTTATATTGCTTTAAAAGTGCAATGCTTGCGCATTTAAATTTTTAAAATGTTTTGAATTATTATGCAAGCACAAAATTCAAATATTTAAAATTTCGACATAAATGTCGCACTTTTAAATGGTGGAGAATATCGGATTCGAACCGATGACCCCTTGCTTGCAAGGCAAGTGCTCTAGCCAACTGAGCTAATCCCCCGTGAACATAAGCATTTCAATTTTACCAATCTTTTGAGTATTTGTCAATAATTTTAAGAAATATTTTTAAAAATTTTGTAAATTTTCTATTTTTTGATTGAAATTCGTCTAATTGTAAAGAATTAATTAGGGGGATATTATGACAGATTTTCAATCATCTAAGACAAAAGAAAATTTAGCACGAAGTTTTGCGGCAGAGTGCCAGGAAGGAGCGAGATACCAATTTTTAGCAAAAATGGCTCAGCAGGAAGGGTATCAATATATGAGCATGTTGATTAGGACTCTTGCACACAACGAAATGGCACATGCACAACAATTTTTCAACAAAATAGGTGAACTTGGTGGACAAAATGTGCAAAACATTGAAATTACAGCAGGCTATCCGTATAGGTCTGGTAGTTTGCAAGAAACACTCTTATTCGAAGCAAATAATGAACAGATGAGTAGCGATAGCATATACCCAAAATTCGCCGATATTGCGCGGGACGAAGGTTTTAAAGATGTCGCAGATTTATTTGATATGGTTTCAAAAGTGGAGAAGACCCACCAGCGCACACTAGAAAAACTCGCGGAGTATTTAAAAACTAATACCTTATATAAATCTTCATCGGGAGAGCAGGCATTTAAATGCGATGAATGTGGAACTATAATGCTAGGGAAGTCCGCTCCAAAAACTTGCCCATTATGTCAAATGGGACAGGGCTATTTTAGAATAGATTTCTCGATAGTTTAAGCGGACAAATTCTAATCTAAATCATTTTTAATAGTGGCGATAAAATCATGGTAATGATTTAATATCACGACAGTGATATAATATCATGGTAATGATTAACCAATTCGCCATTTTTTATTTTTGTAAGAATTATATTAATTGTATTTTTCACCGCAACATTTGTTTCTACATTTTTATAATATATACCAATTTGATTTGAACTCCATAGGTCTCTAAACGATTCTATATCACCATTTTTTCTTTCCGCATAATATAGACCATTACCAAGTTGAAAGAAATGATAAGGAATTTTATCTTTAAGGTCTTCATCATTGAGTATAAAAATATTTGGATTTTCTAGTAAAGTATTTTTAAAAAGTTTATTTTTTAGCATTGACTTAACTTTATTTAAAGACCCCACTATAAATAATTTTACATTTGCTCCGTTTTCCGATGCAACTTTTCTACTTTTTAAATACTCGATTTCACTATCATTATCTAGATAACTATATTCTGGTAGCATATCGAAAATATATGCAGTATCACCATTCTTTAAATTTGAATAAAGTTTAGAAAGTTCTTCATAAGTAAAAGGTTTGATATATTGTTCTTTAAGATCTTTATTTTGTTGCAAAAATGACTTCACGCTATTAATATTTGGATTTAACTTTTCTATTACTTTCTCGACATCACCACTCATAATAATTAGATCATCATCTTTTTTAAATCCAATCTTTTTATACCATTTTTGCGGAAATTCATCTTCGTCACCATATGTATGGAATTCCATCATTTTTGCGTTATACTTTAATTTTGCTTCCAGTAAATGTCTTAGAAAAAGTTCTTTTGCAATGCCCTTATTTTGATAAGATTTTGCGACAAAAAGTTCAGTATCAACCAGGCGAATTCCATCAAACCAATTTTTTACTCCTGAAACGATTGCTCCAACAGGTTCACCATTTTCAATATATACAAAAAACAAATCTTTTTGCTTGCTGTACCAATATGTTAAAAGGTTTGTCGCACTTTCAATAGTCCAATTTTCGCCGATGTCCACATTGTCATATAAATCTTTGTAAATTATCGCTAATTGATGAATATCGTCTTTATTTATTAATCTAATCATATTAAACTCCATATATTATAAAGTAAAAATATTATAATTTGAAACCTATTTATAAAAATACCAAACTTTGCATAAAATTTTTTACTCAATTATCCCGCCATGACAATGGAGTTCATAAATAAGTTCATTGTTTTTATAAATTTTTTCGATTCCTGTGAAATTATCCATTGTTCCGCCACATTCGAAAGAGTAGACATATTCGCCATTAACAAATTTACTAGGTCCTCGCAAAGGTAAAACATTTTTATCATTTCCAACAAGCATAAGTGCAGGTCGTAAGGCATTTTTTATAGCATCTTCATATTCATCGTCATTTAGTGAATATCCGTAGTAGTTCATACCCCAAATAGGTTTTTCGCTTCCAACATAAACCACTTCTTCACCAATAAATTTATTGCCACCAAAGTATGTGTCGTGATAAATCGCTTTTTTACCGCCAATATTGCCTTCAAAATGATAATCACTTGAACCCGGTCTTAAAGAGTTTGTCCTTAATGCTTTGCCATTTGCATAAGTATTTCTCTTTGCTTCAATTAAAAATTTTAAAATATCTTTCATTTCGTATCCTTAACAAAATCTAAAATTTCTGTGCTTAACTCAAAACTTTTGTTCTTAAAAGTATGTCCGCAATTTTTAATAACTTTTATAACATTATTTTTGTTTTTACTATTTTCATTTATGGCTTGCAAATGTTTTAAAGTATTTCCGTATGCAAATCCGTCATTTTCACCCATTATAAATAGTCCAACTTGATTTATTTGCTTGAGTTGACTGAAATCGCCATTTTTGGAGTAAATAGGTAAATTCTTTGAGTTTGAGTTACTCGTAAAATCTAAAAATGCGCGAGCGGTGTATAGATTGTAATTATCAAATGGGGTGGGGAGCAATTCGTCAAGTCGATTTTCTTGTTTGTATTTTAACGCAATGGGCATAAGGTTTTCAATAGAGTTTTTTTCACTTTCTTTCATATTCAGCGTATCGGTCGGCGAGATAAGGATATATTTATCAATCTTTTCACTTTGATTTTTAGATAAATAGTAGATGACCTTATTTGCACCATAACTATGACCGCCGAGAACGATATGTTTGTAACCGCAGTTTTTGACAAAGTCTATGTAGGCTTGCAAATCTTCAATGCAGTCATCAAAAAGTTCGTAGGTGTTGCCAATAGGTTGTCCGCTTTTAGTAGGTGTATCAATTCTATGAAATGCCCCGCTGTTATGCGCATAGATAAACGAAATTTTATTCTTTTCTAACTCGTCACCGACATCACGCAAAAATTTATTTTCAAAGATATTTCCGCAATTTCCATTGGTTATTATCACGCAAGTATCACGAAAATTCTCTCCATACCAGCACCCACAAAGTATATCTCCGCGCGCCGTTTCCACATCAATAATTTTCATTATTTCTCCTTAAATTTTCTAATATTTAAAACCTAATAATTTTTTATCACTATTGCATTTTCATCATCACTAGGTTCTTCAAATAATGCTTTGTTTTTATCAAAATTTTGCAAATGTATTTTAGCCCATTCTGGTGGTCTATCTGCTATAATTCTTTCTTTTAGAATATCGTCTGGAACGAATAAATAATAAAGTTTAAAGTCGGCATGACAACTTTGAGCAATTTTCCTCGCGTAATCTCTATCCGCCCTTTTCCAAAATCCCATATCGAAGATAACATCTGTGCCTTTGTTTAAATATGATTTTGTTTCATTCCAAAGTTGTTTAGTGATTAAATCGAAACATTCATTCCAATTATTCATGTAGAATTTTTTGTCAAAAGTTTTTGCAATTCTTTCGTCTGGGTTAAGATGAATTGCACCCGTTTCTAATGATAATTTCTTTGAAAATGTGCTTTTCCCTGCACCAATAAATCCCTGAATTACGATTAATGTTGCTTTATTTTTCATATACTTCCTACTAATTGTTATATTTCAAATGCTTTTCAATTTTACTAATTAGACTTATCAAACCCGAGTACTTGCAATATGTTTTCATACCTGGGTTTAAATTTTTCTCTTGTTTTGTCACTTAAATCGAAATAATCTTTTTCAAATGCGCTTTTGATCCACGCGTTTCGTTCTTTTATCGTTTTGAAATTGTGAAATTTGTATGCAACATCAAAAGTGAGTGGAATATTATCAAAATGAGCGAGTATATCCGCATCACATACGCATAATTCTTCTATATTTTCCGCATTTTTTGAACTTCTGTGGTGCAGAACACAATTTAAAATTTTTTGCATTTTGTCTTGCGGATAATTTAGTTTTGTTAAAATTTCTCTTGATATTTTTTCTCCGTTAATGTGGTGATCAACCTTTGTGCCAACATGAGATACTAGCGCAATATCGTGGAGTAGAGCACCCAATTCGACGATTTCTTTATCGGCGCCGTATTCATCTGCAAGAATTAGCGCTTCCTTTACTACAAACTTAATATGATTCTCCCAAAAGTTATAACTATCAATCTTCTCGATATATTCCTGATTTCTTCTTAAAACTTCATTCTTCACTTGCTCAATAATTTTCATTATTTCACTCCTTTTAAAATAGTGAGAAATTCTTTTTTCCAAATTAGTTGTATGTCTTTCAGTTCAGCGGTTTTTAATAGGTCAATATTAGTTGTAAGAGTTTCAGGGTCATCTTCTTCGTCTAAGAGATTGAGCCATTCTTCCGCTTCTTTTAAAGTATAGGTTTTAAGTAGCCATTCTTTTTGGAAATTACGGAAATGTTCAATTTCTTTTTCGTTATTTCCTTTGATTAAATCGCAAGTGATATACAGTCCACCGACCTTTAAATGAGCTAAGATATTATTAAGTGCAATTTGTTTATTTTCCATTCCGTGTACATTATGGATACCAAAACTTGAAATTACTAAATCGAAATCCTTTAAATTTTTCATCTTTTCACTATCGCAAATATCACATAAGAGAGTATCAAAATTATATTTTTTCATTCTTTCCTTTGCAATCGCCAACATGTTAGAAGAAAAATCAATTCCTGTAAAACTCGCATTAGGAAATTTTCTCGCTACTTTTTCAGTCAAAACTCCAGTTCCACAGCAGACATCTAAAATTTTCAAATGATTACCTTTTAATTTTATATTGTCGACAAGCGTTTCAAGTGCTTCATCAAAATATATGTTCACGGCTCTGCTTGTGAACTCGTACTCATGCGCTTCATCATCGAAAGTCTTTTTTATATCCATATTTAGTCCTTAATTAAATCTTTTAAGATATTTTTTGTTTTGCCAAAAATTTTATTTTTTGCTAGCGTGGATTTCCCAATACCGCTTAATCCATCAATAAATATTATTTGGTTCATAAAAATTTCTAATATCGATAAACTCTTTATTGCTTTGATTATATCATAAAATTTTCATATTTGCATTGATTTTTAATATGAAATAGTAAATTAAGTTGCTATTTGTAAAAAAAGAACCTGAAAAGGTTTTATTTTTGACTGGTTGGAGTGATGCGGAATATTGTGCCACGGTGTTCGTGGTGGGCGATGTCCAGTTTTATATCCACATTTGGTTTTATGTTTTTACTTTCCAAATAATTTACGACCGTGCCAACCGCGAGATTTACTGTGTTACTGTGCTCACTTATATGCGAGAGAACTACCAATCTAGTGCCTGATTTCACAAGTTTTTCAATCGCCTTTGCACACGCGAGATTTGATAAATGACCATGATTTCCGTTTATTCTGCGTTTCAAAAATGGTGGATAATTTGGATATGACATTAACATTTCTGGATCGTAATTTGATTCCAAATAGACTAATGCGCTCGATTTAATCATTTCAAAAGTCGAATCGCTAAACTCACCTAAGTCCGTGCAAATGGATACGACTGCATCTTCTTCTGCAATCTTATATCCAACACAGTATTTACTATCATGCGGGAGTGGGAAAGGGTAAATATCTAAATCACCAATTTTAAAATTTGAGTCGAAAAAATTGTATTGTTCTTCTGGGATTTTAATTTGGTGCAAAATAATTTCGCGTATGGACATATGTGCATATATTGGTGTGTGATAGGTACGCGCAAATTTTTCAATACCTTTTATGTGGTCGCTATGTTCGTGAGTAATTAAAATCGCATCAATCTTTTCGGGCGGAACACTAAGTTCGTTGAGTTTATCAAAAATGTAAGATAATGATTTCCCATTATCCACTAAAATTCGTGTATTACGCGTTTCGATGTATGTACAATTTCCACTACTTCCGCTAGCAAGATTACAAATGCGCATAAACTGATTATATCAAATCTAAATTATTTTTGCAAGGACTGATTATATTTTTGCTAATAGATTAGATTATTTCACACTTTAATGTGAATTTATTAATGAAATTTTCATATCAAAACCGAATTTAATCTTGACTATATGTTAAATTTTTGATATAATGAATTAGTTTTTACGGAGGTGTGAGATGAGCAATGTTCATTATCTCGCAATGTAGTATTAATAGATAAAAAGTTATAAAAACAAATAAAAATTTCTAAAAATTTGTTAAATTCTATTGAATTTTATATAAAAATCAGGAATTTATAAGAAAATTCAATATTTTATGATTACAACTTCTTTTATTTTATTAATAATAGATTTGCGATTAAATTTTAAATTAAAAATCAAAAATAAAAGGAGAGTTATATGACAGAAGAGATAAAAAAAGAAAAAGCGTATCTAGCGTGTCCGTATGTTAGTTTAACGGGGTCGGACTATCGTGCAAAGGAATTGATTTTGCTTAGCGAGTCCGCATTGCTAGATGTAGTAAAATGCAATGTGTTTTTGGTAAAAGAAGTAAACGCTAGGACTTATATGGGCATAGGGAAAGTGGAAGAAATTCGCGATGAAGTCGCCTCTCTTGGAGCAGATGTTGTGATATTCGATTGTCCACTCACAGGCTCGCAATTAAGAAACTTGGGTGAGATTATTGGCACGCGTGTAATAGATAGAACAATGTTGATTTTGGATATCTTTGCGGGGCGCGCTAAATCCAGTGAAGGAAAGTTGCAGGTTGAACTAGCGCAACTCAAATACAACCTACCTAGGCTTGCGCTATTAAATATGAATAGCGAGCGTGCTAGTACGGGCGTTGGTATGCGTGGGACAGGCGAAACAAAGTTGGAACTTGATAGACGAAAAATTCAAGATTCAATTGTGAGACTTGAGCGCGAAATTAAGGAGATACAAAAGCGTAGACAAACTACAAGGAAACAAAGGCTTTCCAATATGCGAAGTGTTGCCCTTGTTGGTTACACAAATGCAGGTAAGTCAACACTTATGAATGCAATCGCAAAGGCCGGGACTTACGCGGACGATAGACTTTTTGCCACCCTTGATGTCCTTACAAAACGAGTGTGGGACGAGGGGGTTGAGTATGTGCTTATCGATACAGTCGGTTTTGTTTCAAACCTTCCGCACGAGCTTATGCATGCGTTCTCGGCTACCCTTGAAGAGACACTTGATGCAGATGTTCTTCTTATGGTGGTGGACGCGAGTGACGAACACAAGTACGAACAAATCGAAGTGGTAGAAAAAGAATTCGCTCGACTAAATATCGATAAATCAAAAACTATTTTGGTATATAATAAAGTGGACAAATTGTCACAAGATGAGTTATCTAGTCTGCGAGAATATCCGTACCATACATGTTTTGTAGAAGCGCGTTTTGGAACAAATATAGGACAACTTAAATCCATGATTCGCGAAAAGATTAAAGCAATCCCACAATATAGATAAATCATCTTTTAATGAAATTAATATTGACCTTAAAATATAAATTATAATTAAAAAATTTGATAAAACTATCAATAACTTTAAAAAAATACGCCAATTTTATCAAATTTAAACAAAAAATTTTAAAAATTATAAATTTAGTATTGACATTTGTAAAAATTTGATGTATGCTAAAAATAGTTAAGGAGTGAACTATGAAAAACGCAATAGTTTTACAACTTAATATAACCACCACAACCATATTATTTTAATATGGTGTTTTGTGAGTGTACTTAAATAGAATTTTAGACGGCAACAAAGCACTATCGTTGTCGTCTTTTTATACAATGACCATTAGGAAGGACGGCAACAAAAATTGTTGCCGTCTTTTCAATTTAGGAGCGAGTATGTATTTAAATCTTTGTAGAATTAGAATAATTACCCGAAAGGGTTGGAAGAAAAATATAAATAACATAAAAATATTAAAAAATAATAAAAAATTTATTAAAAATATTAAAAATATGCTAAAAATTATTCAAATTTATTAAACTTTTATAAAACTTTTTAAAAATTATTAAAAAATCAAAATATATATAAGGAGAAAATTATGGAAAATAAATTGAAAAATCGGGAAGAAATAGTTAAGGATATAAATAAAGATTATTTTCTACTTTTACCGAGTGGGGAAGAGATAGAATTGAATTTATCTAAAAGGGAAGAAGTTTTAAATATACTAGAAAAATACGGTTATCCCGAACTTATTGATTATGTTAAAGCGGAAGAACTTCCAGGCGAGGTCAAAGCGGAAGCCCCGTCGATAAAAGAAATGAAACGCTTGGAACTATGCGACAACGAGAACGCAAGTGATAGTGGAAATCATAGAATGTATCCAAATGGACAACTCATGTTTAATCTTATTCGTGATTGGCAAGAGAAAATAGCAAAATATGATTTAGGTGCCATGGAGATAGGCTCACCGCTCTTTTATAACAAGGCTGACGAACAAATACTTGCGCAATGTGGGTCGTTCCATGAAAGACACTATTCAGTTAGAGTTCCAGATGACCCTAACAAAGAATTTATTTTGCGCTTCGCCGCAGATTTTGGGCTATTTAAAATGGTGCAACAGGCGCAATTTAGTTATCGTCAACTTCCACTTAGATTTTTTGAATATTCTGAAAATTTTAGATACGAGAAATCGGGTGAATTGAGTGGACTTAAAAGAGATAGATTTTTCCACATGGCGGATATTCATTGTTTTTGTAAAGATGAAGAACAAGCGATTATTGAGTATAAGGACATATGCAGAAAGTATGAAGACTTAAATTCTGGCATGGGAATAAAATACGCAAATGTGTTGCGAGTTGTAGATAAGTTTTACGAAAAATATAAGGCTGATCTGTTAGAAATTGTAAGGTATGCAAATCGTCCATTGTTCGTTGAGCGATTAGATAAAATGAAACATTACTGGGCTATGAAACACGAATGGCAATCTATTGATAGCGTGCATGGAAATCAACAACTATCTACGGTTCAATTCGATGTAAAAGAAGGAAAGGTATATAACATTGTTTACGCGGACGAGAATGGAGAAAAGAAAAATTGTATAATTATCCATTCATCAGTTGGCGCGATTGAGAGATGTATGTACGCAATTTTGGAAGAAGCATTGAAGCTCGATAGACCCGTCCTTCCGCTATGGTTATCACCAGTGCAACTTCGCATAATACCAGTAAACAATGATGCACATTTGAGTTTCTGTAAGGAATTAGAATTTAATGGTATTAGATACGACATAGATGATAGGAACGAAAAACTAGGAAAGAAGATGGTGCGCGCAAGACAAGAGTGGATTCCTTTCGTGATAGTCGTTGGGGAAAATGAAATTAATGGTGCAAAATTTAAGGTGAACGATAGACGAAATAATTGTGTCCTTGAAATGAGTAAAGATGAGTTAGAAAACTTTATTAAAAAAGAGATAGCAAACTATCCATATCGTCCGCTTGCATTATCCAAATATATCAGTAAAAGACCATCTTTTTATGGAGCAATTTAATTAAAGGAAATAATAATTAAAATTAATAGATATAATAAAAAATTAAGAAAAATTTATAAAAAATGAAAAATTTATGCAAAAATTAATTAATTTTCGCGTAATTTTAAGAGATTTTTAAAAATTTTTATTAAAAAATTAAATAAAATATAAATAAACAAAAAAATCGTTAAGCAAAAACTTATCGATTTTTTATCAAATTAAATCTTATTTTGCGATTGTTAAAATTACTGGTAAATGGTCGCTGTATGGTAAGTCGGGCATTTGACAGTCTTCAACTTTTATTCCAGTATGGTTATGGAGTAGGGCATAGTCAATTCGATACTTCCATGAGTTGTAATTCGTTGCAGATATATTTTCTTGTCTTGAACGGTAACTGCGCCACGAGTATTCAACTTTGTCTGGATAAAGAAATCTAAAAGTATCAATATAGTCAACCGCTAAAATGTCTTTAAACGCTTTTCTCTCAATCGGTAAAAATACGGATTTATTTTTACATTCTTTTGGATTAGTCAGGTCGATTTCTTCATTAGCAATATTGAAATCTCCAACGCAAACTACATTATTTTCACTTTTCAAAATTTCTAAATATTTTGTCAAAGCGGACAAGTATTGCATTTTAAAATCAAGTCTTGAATTTCCATTTGGAATATATGCGTTAACAATGATTAGGTCGTCAAAATATATCGTCGTCGTGCGCCCCTCATCGTCTTGCCAAAGGTCTTTCATTCCAAATTCAATTTTTAGCGGTTCTTTTTTCGTCAAAATAAGTGTCCCAGCATATCCTGCAATTTTACCGCAGTTGTAAATTTTAAAATAGTTGGATAATCTTCTTGTTGGTTCATAAAATAGTGAAGTTTGCATGATGTTATCATCTAAAAGAGATTTTGTAACATCTTCATTTGCTCGCACTTCTTGAAAACAATATACATCGAAGTTTGTTTCTTCAATCCAATTAATCAACCCGAGCCTAACAGACGCCCGTATTCCGTTTATGTTGTAAGAAACGATTTTCATTATTTCCCCCATCAAATTATATAAAATTTATCAATACTTTCAAAATGTTTTTGAGAACTATTTAACTGATTAGTGCTTTAACCTACTTAAAGATTCCTTAAAAATCATCGTAATTGTAAAAGATACTAAGCACAACTATTTAGTCAATAAAATTTCTAAACTAGCGATAAAAAACCGATAAGGGCATTTCAAATAAATTTTCACAATACCTTATCGATTTTTATTTTATCTTTTATTTAATACTACGCGACATAAAAGTTCAATTAAAATTAGACACTTTAGTTTAAATATAACTTTCAAGCCCCAAGAGATAATCAGTTGAAATATCAAAAATTTTAGCGAGCGTGCATAGCTGTTCTAGATTGCATTCGCGCTGACCTAGTTCCCAGTAACTAATCGTTCGTACACTCACTCTACAAAGTTTTGCCAACTCATTTCGCGTCATATTGTGCTCTATGCGCAACTCTTTAAGTCTCTTAGCAAATTGTATCATAAAAAAATTTTAAAACAAATTTTAATAAAGGTATTGACATGGAACAAAATGTTCCGTATAATATAGTTAATCTTAAAGCAAATAAGTAAACATAGGGTAATAAAAAAGGAGAGAATATGGATACAGAAAAAATTAAACAAATAGCATTATTGGCAGTAGCAAACGCGACGACGAAAAAGGATAAAATAGTTGCAGAAAAATTGAAACAGGCTGGATTAGATGTAAACTGTGTTTATCTAGACGACGGATTGACTCCGCTAATTTGGGCTATTAAAGAAAAAAGAACGAATTTAATTAAATTGTTTTTAGAGTGTGGTGCGAGTCTAGATAAAGAAATCTTGGTAGATGGTGAGAGGGTCAATGCGTTGAAATATGCGAAAACTAAAGGGGAAGGTTATGAAGATATCGTAAAAATCCTTGTTGATTTTAGAAAAGAGCAAACTCGAATAAAAAAAGAACTTATCGATGCTATAAATAACCATGCAATTAAAAGAATCGTAGAGTTAAAGGATAAAATAAATTTAGATGAACCGACAAAAGGGGAACTCATGACGCCTTTAATTCGAGCATGTGAGTTGGGACAATTAGACACTGTCAAAATTCTATTGTTGAGTGGCGCGAGAACTGAAACTGTGGACTTGATGGGCGCAACTCCTTTAATGTGGGCAGGAAGATATAATGGTTCATCTAAGGTTAAGGTTGGAAAAGAATTGCTCAAGGCAGGAGCGGACATAAATGCTGTGGATAGAGAATTCGGCTCATCTCCACTCATTTGGTGGGCGGTGAATGCTGAAGAAGATGTAGATAGTGTGAAATTTTTAGTTGATAATGGTGCAAATGTACTATGGACTGATATTGATGGTAAAACCGCTTCTACTCATGCATATGAAAGTTCAAATGTTGAAGTTTGTCATTATTTAAGAAAGCAGGAGAAAGTGCAAGCCAAATTCAATGATAATATAGCAAAATTAAACGAAAAAGGCAAAGACAGGCCTTCTTCTAGCGAAAAGGAACAACTATATAATTTTGTTGTTGATAAAATCTTATCGGGTGCGATATATTTAAGTAAATCATATGCTGAAATTCTTCTACCTATATCCATAGAGCACGGAGATAATGATATAGCGGAAAAATGTAGACAAGCAATAAGCAAAGCAGGTCAAGAGCAAAAACATATAGCGAATAAACGCTTTGCGGCTAAGAGAATGGCAAAAATCCGCGGTAGACTAGACCCGGGTGAAGATTAAAAAAGTGGTATTTATTTACCACTTTTTTCTTCATTAATTAGGGCAACTAGGCGACCTTTAACTTGATGATTTTTGAGTTGTTTAAGCCCTTTTCCAATATCTTCGAATTTAATTGTCGATAATTCTGGATTTAATTTTCCTGTTTCAAAGAACTTATATACGCCCTTAATGTCGTCCGGATTACCACCGTTGCTTCCTTTAACGGTTAACTGTTTGGTAATCATCAAATATGTGTCGATGGTGGACTCTAATTTCATCATGCCCACAATTACTACAGTACCTCTAAAACCGACTGCTTTGATTGCATCGCTCGTCGTCTTTCCAGTACCTGCATAATCAACGATTAAGTCAGGCGCGTCCTTTTCGAGTTCTAACACATCGCTATAAACCTTATGACAACCGACCTTTTTAGCATATTCTCGCGCATCTGCGTCTACATCTACCGCATAAACCTTGCAGCCCTTGATAAGTGCCATTTGTACAGCGAATTGACCTAAACCGCCTATTCCAATGATACCAACTTTCATACCGCGTTTTGCCTTGCCTTCAGTAAATAATGCGTGATACGAAGTCATGCCAGCATCTGTAGCCGCCGCGCCCTGCACAAAACTTACGCTATCAGGGATAGGGACGCATTGCACAGCAGGAACAGCGAGTTTGGTAGCGTAACCGCCATCTCGCACATAACCTATTGCATCTAACGGATTATTAGGGTGCTGTGGAGATACGCCGACTCTGTCGCCAACCTTTAAACTCTTAACCTTTTTCCCGACTTTAGAAACGACTCCCGCGCACTCATGCCCGAAAATCACTGGAGCAGCGGTAATTAAATTCATCCATGATGGGTCTTCAAGCGCAGATACGTCCGAATGACATAACCCTGCTGCCTTCACATCAATGACCACTTCATCATCTTTCGGCTTTGGGTCTTCTTTTTCAACTAATTTTGGGGCAACCCCTGTTTTTGTAAATAACCAACCTTTCATATTTCACCTCGATTTTATCTTATGCAAAATAGCAGAATTTATAGGCACCAATTTTTTGCAACTAAATTAATTTTAATAAAATTTAATTTAAAGGTCAAATAAAAACTGCGGATAAACAATATATTTTAAATCTTTGCACCAAATTTTAAATTTTGCGTACTATGTATTATACAAAGGATATTTTTGGTACCGAAGAAAAAGACTTTTGTAGTACATATCGAATTTTTAAAATACTTATGGAGGAATTATGTTTAATAAATTCTTTGGAGGAAACGACTGCGGTTGCGGTAATGACTGCGGTTGCGGTTGTGACTGCACTTGGATTATAATTTTAATCTTAATCTTATGCAACTGTGGTTGTAAGGTTGACCCTTGCTTGCTTATAATAATCTTATTAATCTTATGCAACTGTGGTGGAAAGAAAAACGACTGTGGTTGCTAACTTCTAGGTCAAATCTAGAAAAAGTGGTTTAATTATGTATAATGATGAAAGAAGGGAGTTATCCCTTCTTTTTATCGATTTTTGTAACTAAGATATTGAAAATTTATAAAAAATCAACTTAGAATGTCGAAATTAGTAAAATTTGGGTATTGACAACTTGGGATTGTGGTGTTAAACTATAAAAAACTAGGAGAGGGTATGGAAGAAGTCCTTTATGATACGCTTTTAGCAGAAATAAGTTGGCGCGAACTCGTAAACGACACTGAAAAGCAGAAAAATAGTTCTTTTATAAAACGCATTTTTTTAGGCTTTATGAACGCACGAAAAAATAATTTAAATATGGAAAACTTAGATATAATTTCTAGTGAAGTGGATAATATTATAAGAGGTGGAGTGCTAGATTTAAACGAGTTAAGGGCAGAAACATTAAAAATGGCGGACTTCTCTAAAAAGATTTCACTTAATGATAACGAGGCTGTAACTTTGACATATATAAATATGGCAGTGGAGCACTATCTTAACTATTTGTTTTATTGCAAAGAAAATACGAATGAAGATGAGTTTACAAATATTGAATTGATTGTTAAGAATAGAATAAATTTTCTCTTAGGGGTATTGAATATTTTAATTGTTGACCACATTGCGACCGTTGGTGGAGAGGCAGTCGTTAGATTTGATAAGGAAGGCAGACGAGTTTTAGAGGTGGGCAATCTTAGTCCGTTTAACGAAGTTGAGTCAGCGATGAAAGTGAATAACAATAATATATGCGATATTGCTGATTCGTTAGAATACGGATTAGATTTAGAACAGGTTAAAAATAATTTTAACGCTCAATCAATGGTGGAGCAGACAAATGAAGGATTTAGATTATAAATGAAGGGTATAGGACTCACGATAAAAGATTTAAAACATTTTGATTGGCGTTATGCGGAAGACGATGATTCCAATTATATGCGCATTATAAAATCAAATTTAAAGGTTATTAGGAAAGATATCAATCGCTTTGGAGCGGAATTGCTCGGTGGAGCGGTGGCGGGGCAGTTGGTAGATGAAGAATTGGATATCAAAGACTATTTTTCGCTCATGGGCTTTGATAATATATTTGCCAACAATATGTCTATTTATAACCGGTATATAAAGGCGTACACATATTTTCTAGTCCAGCAAAAAGATGTTGTCTATTACCCGTATACTCAACGCTTAGTGCTTGAAAGACTTAGATTTTTGCGCGATTTAGAAATGGTAGAAATCTATAATTTTCTTAGCATGGGAGAAGGGAAACTTGAAATTTATACTAACGAGCACGAACGCATAACTAGAATAGAGATGGAATCAAAAAATGATGAACTAATAGATGTAATTTTAACAAATATGGATATGGTGGACGACCTTCTTCTTGCAATCGAGAGCGGAAACGAGCAAGAAATAAGTTCAAAATTGCTTAAATTTACCCCTGGCGAAATCAAAAAAACCGTTGGTATATATAAATTTGCGGAAGATGATCCGTTCGGTGATTTATAAAAATTTGTCTAAAAAATGTGAAATTTTAGTAAAAAATCTAGTTGAAATCTATTGACATAACTAGAAAATTGTGATAGAATACCCTAGTATGAATAATTGTCGCTAGAAGAAATAAATAGTTTTATACTATAAGTATAAATTGTCGCGGCAACTACAACTGAATAAGGAGTTAGAATGAATTCAAATACACTCAATATCAAAAAGGTTAAAAGTGGCAAAGCAGAGCGAATTAGTTTTGCTAAAACCGAAGTTCCTTATGTTATGCCTGACCTGCTCAGCATCGCTAAGGAGTCGTACGAACATTTCCTAAATGAAGGTATTGGCGAGGTTTTGAACGAATATAACCCAATCATAGATTACTCAAATAAGGCTGAGTTATCTTTTTTAGGTTATACTATCGACAGAACACCAAACTATTCATGGGCAGAATGTAAAGTTAAGCAGAAGAGTTATACTGTTCCGCTTAAAGTAAATGTGCGCTTGCTCGTTAAGGAAACTGGTCAAATCATGGACCAAGAAGTTTTCATGGGCGATATTCCGTATATGTCTAAGGACGGCGGATTTATTTGCAACGGAGTAGAGCGTGTAGTTTTAAACCAGTTAGTTAAAGCGCCAGGAGCAATTTTCGGCCAAACGCTTAACAAATATGGCTTTATGGACTACGATGGAGCACTTCAACCTAGTTATGGTATGTGGGTGCAGACCGAGCAAGTAAACGGCGAGACTTTGCGTGTCATTGCGGATAGAAGATACAAGATGAGTTTAGGCGTGTTCCTAAAATGTTTTGGTTACACTAACGAAGAACTTTTGGAAATATTTAATCATCACCCTTATATCGTTAAGACACTTGAGAAAGAACCACAAAATACTCAAGAAGACGCGCTAATCGAATTTGGTCGCCGTACTCGTCCGGGAGAAATTCCTAATCCTGAGAACACTTTGTCGTACATTAACGATAGATTTTTCAATCAACAACATTATAATCTTGAAAAAGTCGGTCGTTTTAAATTAAATAAGAAATTATCGCTTGCTAATCGTATTACTGACCAAATCGCTGGTGCTGATGTTAAACTTGGCAAGAAAGTGTATGTGACTAAAGGCGAATTAATTGATTCTACTACTGCATGGAATATTCAAAATGCGGGCATTAACTCGGTTGATATCCTAGTTGACGATAAACTCGTTAGAGTTGTAGGAAATAAGCGTGTTGACCTTAAAGCATACGCTAAAATCAACCCAGAAGAGTGCGGAATTACCGAACTTGTGTACCTTCCTATGTTACAAGAAATGATGAAAGCATACAAAGATGACCCTGAAATGCTTAAATCACAAATTAAGGCTAATGCACATAAGTTGGAAGATTTCCAAGTAACCCTAGACGACTTCATTGCGTTGGTTAGTTATCACCTTAATTTAATTGACGGTATTGGCGAAACTGACGAAATTGATAACCTTTCTATGCGTCGTGTTGCAACTAGTGGTGAACTACTTAGAGATGAATTCCGTCGCGGTATGGCTAAACTTCAAACTCAGGTTAGAGAAGCGTTACAGAGTAGGGATTTAACAGATGTTACTCCTAGTCAAATAGTGAACGCAAGGTATATTAATAAAGTATTTAAAGACTTTATGGCAACCAGTCAGTTGGTATCATTAATGGACCAAACTAACCCTGCTGCAAGTCTAAGAAATAAAAGACGTCTATCGTCCACTGGTCCGGGAGGAGTTAAGCGTGAGCGTGCAACAGCCGAAGTGCGTGATATTAACCCATCTCACTACGGGCGTATATGTGTCGTTGAGACCCCAGAAGGACAACCTATTGGACTTATGACATCTATCGCTGCTTACGCGCGTGTTAATAGGTATGGATTTATTGAAACACCTTATAGACGCGTTGACCCTAAGACTAAGAAAGTTATGGACGAGCCTGTCTTCTTAATGGCAGACGAAGAGCGCGGACATTTCATCGCGCAAGCATCAATTCCGCTCAATGAAGATAAGACAATTAAGGAAGGATATGTAGACTGCCGACACAATGGACAACCTGAGCATGTTGATTCTAGCATGATTGACTTAGTCGATTTAAGCCCTAGACAAGAACTTAGCGTGGGCGCTGGACTTATTCCATTTGTTGAATACTGTGCTGCTAACCGTGCGCTAATGGGTACTAACATGCAATGTCAGTCCGTACAACTTTTAAGACAAGAAAGCCCAATCGTAGGAACTGGACTTGAACATAGAATTGCCGCAGACTCAGGCGCATTGATTCTTGCCGAGCAGGACGGTATTTGTAGATATGTATCTGCTGACTATATTACTATGGAATACGCAGACGGAAGTATAGTAAATCATAAATTAAGGAAATTTGAACGCACGAACGAAAAAGCATGCTTTAACCAAAAACCACTTGTAAAGAAGGGTGAAAAGGTTAAGCGTGGAGATGTTCTAGCGGACGGAGATACTGAGAAGGGAGAACTTGCACTAGGAAAGAATGTAACAGTTGCATTTATGAACTGGGAAGGTTATAACTTCGAAGACGCTATACTTGTAAATGAGAGATTGGTGCGTGACGACGCGTTTACTTCTATCTGTATTCAGCAAGTTAAGGTTGAAGCACGTACAACTAAACTCGGTGATGAAGAAATTACTCGTGATATCGCAGGAGTTGGTGAAGATGCACTTAGAAATCTAGATGAAGATGGTATCGTTAGAATCGGTACTGAAGTTAAGGTAGGAGATATCCTAGTAGGAAAAGTTACTCCAAAGGGAGAAACTGACTTAACTCCGGAAGAAAGATTACTTAAAGCCATTTTCGGTGAGAAGACTAAAGATGTTAAGAACACAAGCCTTAAAGTTAAACACGGCGAAGAGGGCGTTGTTGTTGGCGTTGAAATTCTTTCTAGAAAGAATAAGGACGAACTTGATGCTGGCGTTAACATGTGCGTTAAGATTTATATCGCACAAAAGCGTATTCTTCAAGTGGGAGATAAACTTGCTGGTCGTTACGGAAACAAGGGCGTTATCTCGGTAGTATTACCAGAGAGCGATATGCCTTATATGGCAAACGGACAGACTGTGGATATAGTACTTAATCCACTAGGTGTACCTTCTCGTATGAACTTAGGGCAGTTGATGGAAATGCACTTAGGCTGGGCTGCTAAACAACTCGATTGGAAGATAATTACCCCTGCCTTTGATGGTGCAACTAAGGAAGAAATCCGTGAAATATTGAAAGCAAATAACCTTCCAGAAGACGGAAAAATGCAATTATATGACGGACGTACAGGTTTACCATTTGAAAATAGAACTACTGTCGGCGTGATGTATATGTTAAAACTTATCCACATGGTTGATGATAAGATTCACGCACGTGGTATCGGCACTTATGCACTTATCACTCAACAGCCACTCGGTGGACGTAATCAACTCGGTGGTCAGCGTTTCGGTGAAATGGAAGTGTGGGCGCTTGAAGCATATGGTGCATCTAGATTGCTTCAAGAGATGTTGACGATTAAATCGGACGATGTCGAAGGTCGTATTAAGACCTATGAAGCAATAGTGAAAGGCGAACCTATTCCAGAACCTGGTATGCCAGAATCATTTAAAGTTTTAGTGAAGGAAATGCAAGGATTGTGCCTAGATGTGAAGATTCTCACGGCAGATAATCATGAACTTTCAATTAACGAAGTTAGTGAAGAAGGAGAAGAGATACCTAAGGTTGAACCTGTTAATAAACAGTCGCTTGAAGATGTTACTCTTGCATTTGACGATATTCAAGCCGACTTTGAAAACGATATTAACAATACCGCATTTGATGATAGTGATTTATTCGACGATTTAGACGAATAATAGTGATTTAGGAGAAAATTTATATGTTTGAATTAAACAATTTTGACTCAATACGCGTAGGAATTGCTTCCCCTGAGATGATACGCTCATGGTCGCGTGGAGAAGTTACTAAGCCCGAAACAATAAATTATCGTACGCAAAAACCGGAGAAAGACGGTCTATTTTGCGAACGAATTTTTGGGCCGAAAAAGGACTGGGAATGCCACTGCGGAAAGTATAAACGCGTTAGATATAAAGGTGTAATTTGCGACAAATGTGGTGTTGAAGTTACTCGTAGCAAGGTTAGACGTGAGCGTATGGGACATATCGAACTTGCATGCCCTGTCAGCCATATTTGGTTCTTTAAGGGTGTGCCTAGTCGTATCGGCTTAGTGCTTGATATGTCACCAAAACTCTTAGACGAAGTACTATACTATGTTAGTTATGTTGTACTTGACCCTAAAAATACTGAATTTACTTATAAGCAAGTTATTCGCGATAGAGAATATCGTGAAGCACTTGAAAAATACGGTCCAAACGGCTTCCGCGTTGGTATGGGTGCAGAGGCAGTTAAAGAACTTCTTGAAAATATTGATGTTGAGAAAGAGTGCGAAGAGTTAACTAATATTATGCGCACTTCAAAAGGTCAAAAGAAGTTAAAAGCAACCAAAAGACTTGAGGTTATGGACGCATTCGTTAAGAGTGGAAATAAACCAAGTTGGATGATACTAGATGTCATTCCAGTTATTCCACCAGATTTACGCCCACTCGTTCAAATTGACGGCGGAAAGTTTGCTGCAAGTGACTTAAACGACTTATATCGTCGTGTAATTAATAGAAATAATCGACTTAAAAAACTTATGGAACTCGGCGCACCTGAAATCATCGTGCGTAACGAAAAGCGTATGCTACAAGAAGCAGTAGACGCACTATTTGATAATGGTAAACGCGGTAGAGCGGTTCAAGGTAGTAGACAGAGAGACTTAAAGTCACTCACTGCTTCCTTAAAGGGTAAACATGGTCGCTTCCGTCAAAACTTACTTGGTAAGCGTGTTGACTACTCAGGTCGTTCGGTTATCGTGGTTGGTCCAGAACTTAAAATTTACCAGTGCGGACTTCCTAAGACCATGGCACTTGAATTATTTAGACCATTTATCATTAGGCGCCTGCTTGAAATGAACGCTACTAACAATTTAAAGAAAGCAACTCGTATGATAGAGCAAGAGCGTCCTATAGTGTACGATATACTAGAAGAAGTGGTGCAAGGTCACCCAGTATTGCTAAACCGTGCGCCAACACTTCACAAATTGTCAGTTCAGGCGTTTGAACCTATTCTAGTTGAAGGAAAGGCTATTCGTCTACCACCGCTTGCATGTTCGGGATTTAACGCGGACTTCGACGGTGACCAGATGAGTGTACATGTACCTTTAAGTGTGGAAGCGCGTACAGAAGCGAGAATGTTACTTCTTGCGTCTAATAATGTATTAAAGCCAAGTGATGGTAGTCCAAATATGGTTCCAAGTCAGGACATGATTTTAGGTAACTACTATCTTACAGTTGTTCGTCCAGGTGCTAAGGGAGAAGGTGTGACCTTCGCTAGCCCAGAAGAAGCAATGCTCGCTTATGATAATGGTGAGTTGAGTTTGCAAGCACAAATCAACCTTAGAAGAACGGTTGAATTTAATGGCGAACCTTTGACGGGAAGAATTAAAACAACTCTCGGTAAAATCATATTTAATAGTATAATTCCGCAAGATTTAGGCTTTGTGGATAGAACGAACAAAGAGCACGCCCTTGATTTTGAAATTTCTGGCGAAGTCAAGAAAGGAACATATGGTAGCCTAATTCAAAAATGTTATCGTAAGCACGGAACAAATACAACCGTTACCATGATAGATAACATTAAGAACATGGGTTACAAATATAGTACTTTGGCGAGCGTTTCATTCTCAATTTTCGATATTACGGAAGCAAAAGAGCGTGATAAGTTCGTTGATGAAGCGAGTGCGGTTGCTAAACAAAATGATGATTTGTATTTACAAGGTTTATTAACTGATAGTGATAGAAAAGCAAAGAACATTGAACTTTGGGATAAAGTATCTAATGACCTAGTAGATTTAACATCTAAGGAAATCGATGACTTTAATCCACTAAAAATAATCTTAACTTCAGGTGCCCGTGGTTCTATTGGACAATTAAAGCAACTTGCTGGTATGATGGGTAACATGGACGCTATCGGCGGAATTTCAAATATTCCAGTTAAATCGAATTATAGCCGTGGTCTATCCGCGCTTGAATATTATAGTGCTGCGCGTGGTAGCCGTAAACAACTTATGGATACCGCATTAAAGACAGCAGACTCGGGTTATCTAACTCGTAGACTTGTTGATATAGCACAAGATACAGTAGTAACTGAAGAAGATTGCTTTGCCAACAATAATGAATCGGTAAAGGGTATGGAAGTTACCGCGATTGTGCAGAACGGCACTGAGGTTGAATCATTACAAAACCGTATCGCAGGACGCTACACTTCTGCACCTGTCGTTCACCCTAAGACTAAGAAAGTGATTGTGCCAGAAGATACATTTATTACTGACGATTTAGCAAAAGAAATAGTAGATGCAGGAATTGAAAAAGTTCAAATTAGAAGTCTGCTTACATGTAAGGCAAAATCGGGTGTATGTGCTAAATGTTACGGACGTGACATGTCAACTAACGATATCGTGCATGTCGGTGAAGCAGTCGGCGTAATCGCTGCTCAATCTATTGGTGAGCCAGGTACACAGTTAGTCCTTAGAACATTCCACAGCGGTGGTACTGCATCGGACGATATAACAACCGGTCTACCTCGTGTTGAAGAAATATTTGAAGCGCGTAACCCTAAGGGTGCAGCAGTCGTTTGCGAAATTGGTGGTAAAGTTTCTATTAACCAAATCGATAAGCGTTTCGAAGTAGTAGTTAAGGGTAATACAGAAGAGAGTTATATCCTTCCTTACGGTTCAACTATTAAGGTTAAGGCGGGAGATGTTGTAACACCAGGTACTGCATTAACCGAAGGACCGTTAAATCCACGCGATGTATTGCGTACTCGCGGTGTGAAGGCAGTTCAAGAATATCTATTAAACGAAGTCCTTGAAGTTTATAAATCTCAAAATGTTTCGATTAATGCTAAGCACCTAGAAGTTATAATTCGTCAAATGCTTCGTAAGGTTAAGATTGAGAACTCTGGCGATACTGACTTGCTTCCAGGGGACATAGTGGATATCAAGAAATATGAAGAAGCGAACTTGAAAGCACTTCAAGAAGGTGGTGTTCCTGCTAGCGCTAAGCGTGAATTACAGGGTATTACCCGTGCATCGCTTACGACAGAAAGTTTCTTATCTGCTGCGTCGTTCCAAGAGTCGAGCAATGTATTGACAGAAGCAGCGCTTAAAGGTAAGGTTGACCACTTGACCGGACTTAAGGAAAATATCATCATCGGTAAGATGATACCAGCAGGTACAGGTGCACCAATCTATCGTAACATTCTCCCTAAACAGGTTAAAGACGATGGAATGGGCCTTGGCGGTAATGATATTGATATTAAGTTTAAGGATATCGAAGAAGAGTAAACGGGTCATTAGTTACTGACTATGTGCTCGTCTGTATTCAACTATTTTGAAATTAAAATAATAAAAAAAGGAGTGAATGTGATTAACTACATTTGCTCCTTGTTTTTTATAATTCTTTTTATTATAATTACTCGTAATAATGTTTTATTAAATAACTAATTATAAAATTTTTAACAAAAATGTTTCAAACAGTCAATTAGAAAAATGAATTTAAAAGTTTGGTTTCAAATAAAAATAGCAGAAATTTATCCACAATAGAATTTATTATATCACATGATTTCATTAATTAAAAACAATTTTAACTATTTTATCTAATTTTAAATAAAAATTTTGAAAAAATAATAAAAATTCTAAAATAATTACAAAAATACATTAAAAAAATTAAAATTTTTTAAAAATAATCTGCATTAAAATTGTTCCACAGAAAATCACAAAAAACACCTATTTTATAGTATATTTTCGAATTTTAAAAATATTAAAAAAATATTTAAAAAACTATTTACAAATTAATATTTTTGTGGTATTATATAGACATATTTAAAGGAGGCTAATTTATGACAACTGCGAAAGAATTAGTTTTAAGTAAGAAGAAATTCCAGATTGCTAAAAATGAGCAACTTGTTAAAATGTTAACTAAAATTAAAGAAAGTGAGAAGAGCGTTGGCGAAGTTATTCACGCTGAAAATAATCCTGTAACTGCATATAAAAACCATGAAGGACGAAGCGAATTTGCATACATGGTAAATAACCATGCGCGCGAGATAGTTAATGATGTGCCAGTAACTAAGAAAGGTGATGTTACAAGTAAAGGATTAAAGAAAGCATTAATTAGTTTTATGACAAAGAAGAATGCTAGTGCTACTCAAGAAATTAGCGCGTAGTTTTTGAACGAACTCTCACTACATTGTGGGAGTTTTTGCTTTTTATTAAAATAGGTTTGTAAATCATTATGATATAACATTAATACAATAGTTTTGCATATTTTTATTAAAAACATTTTACTTAAAACTTGATTTGTGTTAAAATAGAATTATACTGAAAAGGAAGGGGAGTATGAAAGATTTAGTTTATCCTGCTGTTGTGTATAAAGATGATGAAAGAACCACTAACACGGGTTGGTATACTATCACTATTAAAGACTTAGATATTGTGACCGAAGGCGAAACTGTGGTTGACGCATACATTAAGGCTAAGGCGATTCTTTGCGCTATGGTAGAGTGCGCGATAAAATTTGATTGTGAGATAGAATCTCCTAGCGATTTTGAAAAGGTGTATAAGCAGAATAAGAAAGATATTGTGCTATTAGTTGACGCGTTAAGTTAGGTGACCTATGACTAAGGTTAATGTTTTAAACTGGGCTCAACTTGATTTTTTAATAAACAACTTCTATGAGATAGTGGAGTATAAGCGCGGACGTGGAGTGTATGGTGATAGAGTGATATTAAAGCGTCCTAAAAATCCGCAAGCGATAGTCGGCGAACCTGATAGACTTTATACCTTCTATTATATGGACGCAAACGCTGTTAAAGAGTTGCCTCGCACAGTGCTTGAGAAAGTATTAATCATTTGCCGTTTCGTTACTTCGCCAGAGTCTATGAATATACTATGCGAGTTTAACGATGAGAATGGCGTTCAACCTAATGTCTGGGCTGTAGAGACGAAAAGAGTATTAGAAGACGCAAAGACCCTTGATTTCAAGGTCCTCAACGATTTGCTTTTAGAAAGGTATAAGTTACTAAATAGTGAGTTTTTAGTTAGACTAAAAAAGCATAGGGAGAAACAATACTTTTTAGCGAGCAGTGATGAATTTAATTTCATTACAAAAGAATATGCTAACGAACAACTCGCTAGATTGTAGTCTATATCTGGTTGCTATATGAATCTGGTTGTCTATATGAAATAATTTAAAATCCATTTGTAGTTATAAATCTATTAATATAAAAGACATTGTAAAATTAAGTCGCGATAATTGAAATATGTTAGATAAGTTCATTTCATAGTTATCGTGATTTTTTTATAACAAATTTAAACTAATCTTTGAGTTTTTTATTTGCATTAGAACTTTTTAAAAAATTTTAAGTGAGTGGAAAAGTAAAAATAATCCTAAAAATTTAAATAAAGGTACAAAAATTTAACGAAAAACGCATAAATTTTTAAGAATTTTTTAAATTTTTACGATTTTTCTTCTAATTTTTCGACAGAACTAGTATTTTTTCGCATGATAAAAAATAATTTAAAAAAACAAACTAATCTCGTAAACTTTCTAAAATCACGCGTATTTTGTTTGACAATTTTCTTAAATTCTATTAGAATATTTTAGACTTAAATAACAAGGAGATAACAAGGAGACAAAATGAAAACCAAAACTAATTTTTTTAAACTTTGCTTGTGTTTTGTTGCGTTCGCTATTTTTAGCGTGTTGTTTGCCTTTGCGCCAACATTAACCACTTTTGCAGCGGAACTCAATAATTATGCTTATGTATTCAGCATGACGAACATGCCTGATAGAGTGGTAGACATAAGTGAGAATGGAGAATTCTTAATCCCGATCCCTACAACTCAAATGGGTACCACTTGGACGAGTTATAAAATTATTGTAAAAGACGCGTCTGGACAAACTCACACTTATTCTTCCAATGAGGATAATGCGGAAGATACTTATTTCACCCTTGATGGTGAATATGTTAAAGTTAACACTACCGTTGCAGGACAGTACGATGTTTATTACGAATTGACTGGAGATATCGGTACTGTTAGGTCTAACGCATATAAGGTTACTTTAATTAATACTACCTACGAAATTGACTTTTCGATTTTTGAAGGTGGCGTGGATACCGGCTTAGATGCATTAATTCCGTCTCAAATCAAATTAGGTGAGAGTTTTACTCTCCCTACTGCATATGTGAAAGAAGCAGATTCGGACGAAATATTCACTGATAGAACCGTGACTTTAAAAGTAACAAACTCTAATGGTGAAGAAGTTCTTTTGACCGACAATGTGTTTACTACAGGAAGTGAGACGAACGAGAACAATGTCGGCTCATACACTATTGAATATTCATATGTCGGCGGAACTAATAATCCTACTGTTACATTTACGATTGATGTTGTTAGTGAAGAAGACTATGAAACTCCAACCGAGACAAATATTGTTACTCCAACATTCCCTAGTTTTGAGTTAGGAGATACTGAAATCACGTTGCCAAGAGTTACAGTAAACGAAAGATATGAGAATACCACTAAAAATAATGTAGATTATAATATCAAATCTATTACTATCCAAAAGGAAAATAGTGAATTTAAACAGACTCTTTCAAATAACAGCCTTGTCTTTGATATGACGCTCGACGCATTTAAAGATAGCAATGACGCAAGTCCTACAAGTTACAAAGATTTAGTTGGCAATTATACTATTACTTACGAGATAGAAACTGCTTATACTACATTGACTAGAACTTATCGTATAACGAATGTTAACTTTGTGTCTAATCCAGAAGTATATATGGCGTACAATTATACTGCAGGAGATACTGATGTAGATACTAATTACGCAGTAGATTTGCGTGCTAATTATGGTTATAATGAAATCGTTTTACCTGCTATTTACGCAACAGATAAGGTAAGTGCTAGTGATGATTTGATAGTTGTTAGATATTTACAAAGAAATAGTGACAATCGCATTTTCTATGTGGACAACAAGGCTATTGATGGTGGAGAACTCGTAACAATTGACGAAGATTATCTTGCTAGCCACACAAATGTTTCAATTAACCAAGCAACTCTAAACACTGGTGACGATTATTACACAAAGGCACAAGTATTTAGTTTCTTAAAAGAACCTGTTAGAGAAGACTACGATAGCGATGAAGCATATCAAACGGCACATCAGGAATATCTAGATGAAATAGCAGACTATGCTGGCGAATATACTCTTTACTACCAAGTTTATTCCAAGGTGTCGGAGAAGACTAACTATGTATATTCTTCTGGCACAACTAGATATACAATTAATATTGTTGCAGACGCGAACTATACTGCAGATACTGAATCTATCCCAAGCATTTCATTTAGTAACTTTACTAATCGTTCAGTTAATCCTACTGACGAGTTTGAAATTGCAGTTAGTGCGACTGACGATAATGATACACGTGTAAAGACTGCCATGTACTATTTCTATGACGAAAATGATGCAGATTTAGAAGAAACTATTAGAAATGCATTAAACGCTGCTGCTAATGAAGACACTAATACAATCGGTTTAACGAGCAATATATTAGATAGTAGTGCGTTCATATCTTCAATGCAGGATACTTATTCTACATTTACTCAACTTACTACTAGCGAAGATGCAAACACCTTTGACTTTAAACTTGCTGATTACGAAAATCAAACAAGCGTTACCGTTGTAGCAATAGCATTTAATGACGACATTCAATTTGGTTATGTTACTAGAATGTTATCTCTTCGTAACACGACTAATGATAGCGATGCTCCTACAGCAATCGTTGATACAGAGAATAGTAGTTTCACTGCTACCGGGGATAGCGATACAGTATTGACATTAACCGGCGTTAAGCAATTTGATGAAGTAACTCTTCCTACAATTAGGTTTAGCGATTTAGATGCAAGTCTAAACATCTCGGTAATGTATTATGTAAAGAAAAATGAAGACGACACAACTTATGCATATAAATACCCTAATAATTACGCATTAGCGGGAAATAATGTAGTTGGCGGAACAATCACTGCTACTCAGGCTGGAACTTACTATGTGGTTTATACTGCAACTGATGACGCAGGTAACACAACAACGGTATTCGTAACATTCGAAGCAACTGAGAATACTGATAGAATTCTCGAAGTTGAAACAAGTTTAGGTTCATCAACTTCGGTAGAGCAGGGTGAAACAGTAACATTCTATCCAACAGTTTACGATTATACTCATACAGAAGATTTAACAGACACCTATTATGACGATATTTCGATAATTGATGTTAAAGCAAGCGGAAGATATGAACTCGTTGAAGACGATGTGTATTCATACAAATTCTATGGAGTAGGGGCTTATACCTTTACTTTCCAATTAACAAATGGCGAAAGTGAACCTATCACACAAGAAGTAATTATTAATGTAACTAGTGCAACACTTGATTGGGATAGCGAGCCTTCAATCAGTTCAACTGCTGTTGCAGGTGAAACTATTGATTTAGGTGCACCTACTGCAATGCTTGCTGGTGAGCGCGCAGATATAACTGTTACAGTAACTACTCCAAGTAGTACAACTGTAGACGCTGTTTACGATAATGACCACTGGACATATACTGTTCCAGCAACAGGAAATAACATTAACGGAACGTACACTGTAACCTATACAGCAAAGACCGACAATTTAACTATTAGCGAAACTAGAACATTTAGAGTGGGTGACCTAGAAGCCCCTAAGATTACTCTAAAAGTTGCTGATAGTGATTTAACTAGAGATATTGTGTATAACGGAACGGATATAACTTATACCATCGAAAAAGTTACAACTCCGTCCACTGATAGAAAAGTTGTTATAACTGTTCGTAGGGGCGATGAGCAAATCTATTCGTACGAAATTATGGATAGAACTACTGGACTTAGCGATAACAACGCGACTTCAACTAGATTGTGGAATAATTTGACTGTTACCCTAACTAGTGATAATGGCTCAATTACAAGTGAAGAAGACGGCAATATTACAACATACACAATTTCAGCAACAGGCGAATATACTTTAACCATTAAGACTTACGATAATGCAACTGAGTCTACAAGCAATGTTGGTACTAAGACATTGACATTCAGTATTAAGGCAGAATCAACTCCTGATGACGAAAATGACAATGTAGTTGGCGTAGTATTAATAGTATTATCTCTCGTAGTGCTTGCTGGTGTAATCTTGTTCTTCGCATTCACTGGTAAAGGCGGAAAAGGTGGCAAGAACTCAAAATCTAAGAAAACCGCTTCCAAGAAAGAAGAAGAGATAGAGCAAGTTAGCGAAGATGACTCTACTAGCGATGAAGCAAAAACAGGCGAGGTTGAAGAGTAATTGATTTAAGATTATAAAGTAGGAAAGGGGGATTATCCCTTTCCTATTTTTTTACAATAAAAATAATTTTAGCATTATTAAATTCGTTTTAAAAAATTTACGATTCAATTCTGTTTGACTTGTAATTAGATAATTGTTATACTATACAAGTATACAAAAGGGGAAGACATGAATATTTGGAAAGATATTGACGAAAAAAGAATTACTCCCAATGATTTTATTGCATGTATCGAAATTCAACAGGGGGACAAAACTAAATACGAATTAGATAAAGAAACTGGCATGCTAAGGCTAGATAGAGTTTTATATACTAGTACGAATTACCCTATGAACTACGGCTTTATTCCGCTCACATATAGCGAAGATGACGACCCGCTCGACGTATTCGTTCTATGTTCTCAACCGCTCGCTAGATTATCATTAGTTAGGTGTTATCCTATCGGCGTAGTTGCAATGACCGATATTAATGAAAGAGATGAGAAAATTATTGCAATTCCGTTCAGCGACCCACTTTATAATGAGTATAAAGATATAACAGATTTACCAAAACATTTGTCGCAAGAATTGGAGCATTTCTTAACCGTGTATAAACAGTTGGAAAATAAAATTGTCAATGTAGAGTCTCTTCGCGGACATGAAGAAGCAATTAAAGTCATTGAAGAAAATATCGTTAGATATAAAGAAAAATTTAACAAGTAGGCTAAATGCAAATAAAAAAAGACTAGAGAAATTTTCTAGTCTTTTTTATCGAATTTTTCGCCGTAGTTTTGCTATTTCTTCACGCAATTTAATAGCGGTCTCAAAATCTAGTTGAGATGCAGCGGTACTCATCATACCTTTAAGGCTTTCAATCTTCTTTAAAATGTCGCTCTTAGACATCTTCTCTTCGTCCGTATCCATGCGGATTTTAAGCGTATCTACGATTTCCTTCTTTATGGTCATAGGTTTAACATTGTGTTCAATATTGTACTGCATTTGTTTTTCTCGCCTATAATTAGTCTCGTCTATGGCTTTTTTCATGCTGTCCGTCATGTTATCCGCGTACATGATAACCTTACTTTCACTATTTCTCGCTGCACGCCCGATAATTTGTATTAGAGAGGTAGCACTTCGCAAGAAACCTTCTTTGTCTGCATCGAGAATTGCAACAAGAGTAACCTCAGGTAAATCTAGTCCTTCTCTTAGTAGATTGATACCGATAAGCACGTCAAATTCGTCCGCACGCAACTCATTAATTATCTTAACGCGTTCTAGAGTATCAATGTCACTATGTAGATATTTTACTCTAATTCCGTTTTCGCCAAAATATGCGCATAAATCTTCTGCCATTTTCTTGGTTAGCGTGGTGACGAGTACTTTCCCGTGTTTCTCAATGTTTTTCTTTATTTCATCATATAGGTCGTCCACTTGTCCCGAACTTGGACGAACGATAACTTCTGGATCAAGTAGGTAGGTAGGACGAATAATTTGTTCTACTACATTGCCCGCAAGTGATAATTCGTATTCGTTAGGGGTAGCAGAAACATAAATTGCTTGTCCAATACGGTTGTTAAATTCTTCAAAATTTAGTGGGCGGTTATCGTACGCGCTAGGGAGCCTAAAACCGTAATCTACTAGACTAGTTTTTCGTGCTCTATCTCCGTTATACATTCCGCGCACTTGCGGTAGTGTAATGTGGCTTTCGTCTACAAACAATAAAAATCCCTTAGGGAAATAGTCGAGTAGAGTGTATGGCGGTTCGCCCGGCAATCTTCCGTCAAAATATCTAGAATAATTTTCTATTCCTGAGCAGTATCCCATCTCGCGCATCATCTCTAAGTCGTAATTTGTGCGTTCTTTTATTCGTTGTGCTTCTATATATTTTCCTTGGTCATTAAATAATTTTTCGCGTTCAATCGCGTCCTTGCGAATCTGTTCAAGTGCATGCTCCAACTTTTCGCTACCAACGGCATAGTGACTTGCGGGGAAGATGCTAACGTGTTTAAGTTTACTGATAACTTTCCCCGTAACGACATCAAATTCGCATATATTTTCAACTTCGTCATCAAAGAATTCAACTCTCACTGCATGTTCACTGCTGTCCGCAGGAAAAATGTCTACCACATCACCGCGCGCCCGGAAAGTTGAACGAGTAAAATCAATCTCATTGCGCTGATATTGAATGGCTATTAGCCTGTGAATTAAATCTTCACGCGTCATTTTATCACCCAAACGAATGGAAATTTGGAGGTTAAAGTATTCTTCTGGTGCACCCAGTCCATAAATACACGAAACTGACGCAACGACTATTGTATCACTGCGCTCAAGTAGGCTACTTGTAGCACTATGTCGCAGTTTGTCTATTTCGTCATTTACGCTCATATCTTTTTCAATGTAGGTATCGCTTGAAACTATGTATGCTTCTGGCTGGTAATAGTCGTAGTATGAAACAAAAAATTCCACCCTATTGTTAGGGAAAAATTCTCTAAATTCGTTACATAACTGCGCTGCAAGTGTCTTGTTGTGTGCTAAAACAAGAGTGGGACGATTAACCTGTGCTATAACATTTGCCATAGTGAATGTTTTTCCGCTACCTGTAACGCCTTTTAACACTTGTGCGCTAAGTCCGTCCTGGATACCTTCCACTAACGACTTTATCGCTTCTGGCTGGTCACCCGTAGGTTTATATTTGGAAACTAACTCAAACTTTCTATATTCCATATGCACCTACATAAAAATTAAACGAATTAGCACACCTATAATACCACTAATTACGGCGAGGATACAAGTCCTACCAAGCAAAAGGAGGAGATTGCGCTTATTATTCGTAAGTTCCCTATGAAAGCCTTCTCCCTTAATTTTTAGCGATACGCAATATACTGGACTACCTTTCTTATCGCTTTTAAAGAGTTCGATGTAGTTGTCATAACTCAGGTTTGTCATAATGCGCTCTAATTCATCTGGCTGGATAACATATCTATCCGCAGTAAAAGATATAATTTCGCGTGGAGAAATTAGGCAAGATTTCTTGCCCTGACATCTCTCATATACATATTCCATTACATATTTTTCTTTAAATGTTAGCATACAAATTTTATAACATTATTGCGAAGAATATAACTAGCGCGAGCATACTCCCTAAAAACGACGCAATTGAGATAAAAACATAATGTAAGAAGGAAGATGTCGTTTTTTTCGTCTTAGATTTCCCCGTCTCCTGCTCTAAGAAAATTCGAGCCTTAGGGAGAAGGGAGTAGCAGTAAGTATTTTCTTCGCTAAACTTGATATTAATGTACTCCTGTTTGCCTAAAAAATCCATTATCTCGCGGATTGAGTCCATATCATATTGAGATTTTTGATTGAGTAGCGCGATAATTTCTTCGCTAGACGCCACTTTGTATGTCGTCCCCGTCGCGAGTTTATTGAGCGCTTTTAGTACGGAAATAGACTTTTTATCTAACATGATTACCTCGATTATATCATTTTAAATTATTTTTTGCAAACTTTTCTAAATTATTTATAGAATTAATATCTATTTAGTTAGTGAAATATATTCGTCTAACTGCTTTTTAACGAAATCAAACGCCATGTCATAGGTCGAATTTTTGCTTAAATCAATTCCAATTTCTTTTAGCTTTTCAACCGGGTTTTTATTTGTTCCGTTCTTTAAAAATTCGATATATTTACCACTAAAACTCTTGTCATCTAAAACTTTGTTTGCGATAATAATTGCACAGATTAGCCCAGTTGAGTATGAATACACATAATATGGGCGATAGAAGTGTGGAATTCTTGACCACTCGAACGCTAAGTTTTTCGGTAAAACTATTTTATTCCCGTAATATTTCTTGTTTAACTCATAATATTTTTTGTTTAGTTCTTCGTATGTGATAGGGACATCATTTTCGACACAATTATGCGCGTAGAGTTCAAATTCACTGAATAGCGTTTGCCTAAAAATTGTCGAGCGAACTTGTTCTAAAAACTCTAAAATTAATGCTTTCTTTTGCTTTTTATCACAGTGCCTTTGCATATATTGATTTAATAGAATCTCGTTCACTGTGCTAGCGATTTCCGCTGCAAAGATTGTTATATCGGCCTTTTCATATGGTTGTAACGTAGTAAAATACTCTGCATTGACACAGTGACCCATCTCATGAATTAAAGTGGACATAGAATTGTAGTCATCTGTATAGTTCATTAAAATCAGTGTTTTAGCCCCATAGCAGTGAGAGCAGTATGCCCCTGATGCTTTGTTTTTGTTCGGTAAATAATCGATAGATTTATCGTTTAATTTGCGATGGACAATTCCAACATATTCGCCACCTAAATTACTTAGTGCGGTTAAAATTGTAGATTTAGCGTTATCGAGTGTAATTTTTCCACCCAACTTTTCGCGTTCAAATAAGTCAAAATAGGCGAACTTATCATTTTTGCTAGCACGCTTTCTTGCAATGACATACTGGTGAAGGAGTGGAATAAAACGATTTACATTCTCTAAATTTTTTTCAAAAATTACTTTTGGAATATCATCGTCAGTCGTCTCTGCATCTAGAACAGAGTCATAATTCTTTAATTTAGCAAAATCGTTATCGTGTTCTATGCTAGAAATATATAATTCAGCAAGAGTCTTATTAAATTTTGAGTATCCGTTCATTATAGAGTTGAAAGCATTTTCGCGTAATGTTCTATCATGGCTAGAGACATATTTTGAGTAAACTGAGTCATTGATTTCATATGATTTACCCTTTGAGTCAACCGCATTTTCAAACGGGATTTCACTGTCTGAAAGTATGTCAAACACACTTGACGAAGAATTAAACGATTTATTTAATTTTGCAATAACCGCAGTTGTCGATTCGTCCAATCTGTGTGGCTTTAAGCGGATAAAATCGCGGATAACATTATCCATATCTTTTGCTCGCTTATCTTTAAGTAGACTAGTTAGATATTCGTTAGATAAAGCAAAGATTTGCGGAGTAACAAACGAACTAGCGCGCGTAAGTTTTGAGTATGCGTTGGATAGCCTAGAAGATAGTTTTAACATTTTCACATTCGAATTATCTGTAGATAAAGTGTTTTGAATATAAAAAGCGAGTTTTCCAATTTCTATTGAATATTCTCTATCCATTTTATAAAATTCAAAAAATTTATTTTTTTCACCTAGTTTTCCGTTAAATTTTACTACTTTTTTAGTATATTCATCAATTTTTTTAAAAACTTCTTCTATTTCATCATCTGTTTTAAATAGTTCAATATCCCATTTGTAATTGTCCGGTATTTGATTTCTTGTTTTCATATTTCCCCCTACAATTCTAGTTTATTAATAGTTAATTTTAAAGTCAAGTTTTACAAGTTAAATATAATTAAAAAATAACAAAAAAGGTGTTGAAAAACTAGAATTTTTTTGCTATAATATTATTTGTTAAAATTTTGGAAAACATAACAGAAGAGAAGGAAAAATGTTAGAAAATATTGTAATTAAAGGTGCTAAGGAAAATAATTTAAAAAATATCGATTTGACTATTCCTAAGAATAAGTTAGTCGTTTTTTGCGGAGTTAGTGGTTGCGGGAAATCGACTCTTGCGTTTGACACGATTTTTGCGGAAGGACAAAGGCGTTATATGGAGAGTCTATCCAGTTATGCTCGCCAGTTCTTAGGTCAAATGAATAAGCCAGATGTGGAGAGTATAGATGGGCTTAGCCCAGCCATTTCTATTGAGCAGAAAAGTACAAACAATAATCCGCGTTCTACTGTCGGCACAATAACCGAAATCTACGATTATTTGCGCCTACTTTTTGCACGCATAGGAAAGCCATACTGCCCAAAATGCGGGAAACCAATTAGTGTACAAACGCTAGACCAAATTGTTGATAAAGTTATTAACGAAACCGAGATTGGTGCAAGACTACTTATCATGGCACCGATTATAAGAGACCAGAAAGGTACGCATGAAAAGACGCTTGATGCATTAAAGAAGGACGGATATGCGCGTGTTATGGTGGACGGAGAAGTATATTCGCTAGATGACTCTATAGTCCTTGAAAAGAATAAACGCCATAATCTCTATGTAATAATTGACCGTATGGTAATGAAAGACGGAATTATGTCCAGACTTAGCGAATCTATCGACCAGTGCTTACATCTTGCTGACGGAATTGTAATAATAAATACGAACGGAGAAAACAAACTTTATAGTGTTAAGTATAGTTGTGTAGATTGCGGAATTTCTATCCCTGATATTGAACCGAACCTTTTTAGTTTTAATAATCATGCGGGAGCATGTCCAAAATGTGGTGGGTTAGGATATGTCGTAAAGATAGGGGAGAGTGCTATAGTAAAAAATGATAGACTATCTATAAACGAAGGTGCGCTCGCAGTTATGGGATTCAATATTGATGCGACGGGAATGACTAAGCGTGCACTTATGAAATTAAGCAAAAAATATGGATTTTCACTAGATACTCCATATTACAAAATACCGATTGAAGGGCGCCGTGCACTAATTAATGGTGAAAGCGGAGATGCTAGTTTAATTGCACCAAATCTTCACCAATATTGCACAAATAGTGATGCGCTCTTTATGGGGCTAGTTCCTGACCTTTTAAGAAGATTTCAAGAAAGTCAAAGTGAGTATATTAAGGAAGAAATCTATAAACTTATGAGCGAAGATACCTGCCCAGAATGTCTTGGGAAGAGACTTAATCCAAGTGCTCTGTCTATAAAGATTGAAGGGAAGAATATCGCAGAACTATGTGAGTTATCGATTAGTAAATTGTACGCATTTATAACAGATTTGAAATTAACAAAGACCGAACAACTGATTGCTGAAAGTATACTTAAAGAGATAACTTCTCGCTTATCCTTCCTTATCAATGTTGGATTAACATATTTAGACCTATCGCGTAGGGCGGGAACACTTTCGGGCGGAGAATCCCAACGAATTAGATTAGCGACCCAGATAGGAAGTGGACTTAGTGGAGTACTCTATATCCTTGATGAGCCAAGTATTGGACTTCATCAGCGCGATAACGACAAATTAATAGATACGCTTAAAAACTTGCGTGATTTAGGAAACACTTTAATAGTTGTAGAGCATGACGAAGATACTATACGCCAAGCCGATTATCTGGTAGATATAGGACCAAGGGCAGGCGTGCATGGCGGAGAAATAGTCGCACAAGGGAGCGTGGAAGATTTAATGGCGTGCCCAAATTCTATAACAGGGAAATTTTTATCAGGCGAAGAAAAAATAGAAGTTCCAACTACTCGTAGAGAGATTAAAAAGAGATATATACGCCTGCTTGATTGTCGCGAGCATAATATTAATGATATTGATGTCGCTATTCCGCGCGGAGTTCTAACTTGCGTTACTGGGGTGAGTGGTAGCGGAAAATCTACGCTAGTGAACGACATCTTCTACCGCGCGTTGTTTAATAAACTCAACCGTAAAGATAAGGATAATAATATCGGCGAAATTTTAGGGATTGAAGATATAGATAAGGTAATTCAAATCGACCAAACTCCTATTGGTCGTACTCCACGAAGCAACCCTGCAACATATTCGGGCGTATTCACTAAAATTCGCGAGTTGTTCGCAAGTACGCCTAGTGCAAAAGAAAAGGGATTTGATGCAGGAAAATTCAGTTTTAATGTTTCGGGCGGACGATGCGAAGCCTGTGCAGGTGATGGCGTAAAGCGACTTAGAATGTATTTTATGGCAGATGTATTTGTTCCGTGTGAAGTGTGTGGCGGAAGACGATACACGCGCGAAATTTTAGATGTAAAATATAAGGGTAAATCGATTTATGATGTTCTAGAGATGACGATAGATGAAGCATACGAATTCTTTGATGCGGTACCACAAATTAAACGAATATTAGCGACCCTAGTTGATGTAGGTCTAGGATATGTGAAATTAGGTCAAAGTGCGACGACCCTTTCGGGTGGTGAAGCGCAGAGATTAAAACTTGCTACTGAACTCACTAGAAGGGATACTGGGAATACTGTGTATATTCTTGACGAACCAAGCACTGGACTTCACCCATACGATGTAAAAAAACTCCTTGCAATATTGCAAAGACTTGTCGGCAAAGGTAATACTGTCGTGGTAATTGAGCATAATCTGGATATTATAAAGACGGCTGATTATATTATAGATATGGGTCCGGAAGGGGGAGATGGTGGCGGTAAAGTAGTAGCCACAGGAACTCCAGAAGAAGTCTGCAAGGTAAAGAAAAGTTATACCGGCATGTACTTAAAGAAAATCCTAGAGAAAAATAAAAAATGTAATTAATATAAAAAATTAAAATAAAAAAACACAAAATTTGATGGTCTTAGCAATTTTATCTCATTTTGTGTTTTTTACTTTAAGTTAGATGATAGTTTTTATATTAAAGTGATATTTCTTACATTAATTTAAATTGAGTCGTAGGCGATTGAAGTCTTTTCTGCAAGTTGTGAAATGTCTTGCAATACTAAATCTGCCGAATTTTTGTCCATGCCATATAGTATTGGAAGTAAATTATTAGTGCTGTAAGGTAGCATTTTAATACTATTTGATTCAGCATCTTTTAGGTAAAGAATATCATCATTGTTTATTTCGGGCGCTTTAAGGTATTTTATTCTATCTCCTTGTAACTTTTTAACATCGTCGGCTTTTAGGACTTCTACTCCCTGCTTTTTGTAAAGTTTTTTAATAGATTCAATAATCTTATTTAGTTTGTTTTCGCTTGTCTTTTCTGTTTTGGGATAGGACTTTGGCTCTTGATTTTTTATGATGGATTCATTTATTGGCTCAACTGGTTCGGTGCGGTTGTTCTCGGTTTCATATTTTTTTAGTGTCTTTACTAAGGCATGATTTAGATCAAATCCAAAATTATTGTAATCGATATAATTTTTATATTTTAAGAAGAAATTTGCTATAATTTGATTATTTTGACTAGATAGGTTCATGTTAAGTAAATTTTTAGTTAAAGTATCTAAATTAGAACTAACAAATTTGGCATTTTCTATACTTTGCGTGTTTTTAGTAATTACGACATATTGTAGCGCTATTTGGAAATTATAACCGAATAGATGCATATTGGAAAAAACATCTAAATTGTTCCTTAAAGTTAAATCAAAATTTTGTATTAATATATTTAAATTTTCCGTATTTCCCAAGATTAGTGAAAACGCTTGATTAAAGTTTACTTGATTTTGGAGGTCAAATTTAATAAATTGCCACAATAACAGAACATTGTAGATTGAAGATAAATCAGTATTTTTTGGAAGAACTATGGAATTGATATTCTCTATTGAATTTGCGTTTACAGTAGTGCTTTTAAGCGCAGTTTTTCTCGTCGCTAGATTCTTGGCTAAAGACTTAAATAAATCTTCAGTTCGAGTATCTGCGTTCTTAACAGTATTCTCCAAATTGCTCCACAATGTGTTATCTGCCGTTGAGATAATAAGACTCCCTGTCAAAAGTTCTCTTATCATTTCCTCTAATTCAGTAGAATTTATATCTTCTTCCTTTGCTGGTTCATTTTTTGTAGTTTGATTTTCTTTTATGCTAGCATTGTAATAATCTTTTATTAAATTAGATACATCTAGACACATTTTTTTAAACTTCTTTGCTGTGTCTACGCAAAATTTTGATGCAGATGAAACCGCTTTAGGCGTGTTCGTTTTTAACCAATCAATGCCGTTATCTATGTGAGAGCGGAGAAAATCTCTAAATTTTCCAATATTTTTTGAGACATTCGATTTTTCATCAATAGGGCGGGTGGCGTGTTGAATGAACTCCCAACCATCATCCAATAGATTTATCGTCTCGTCATTGCATTTCGAAATCCCTTCCGCTAAATCTTTCAAAGTATTCTCAGGAATAGTTAAACTTTTTTCGCTGTGAATGGTGGCGACTTCTCCAACATTAGGAACGATAAGTGCTTTGTTGACTGAATTTAAGCGTTCATAGACCGAATGACCCAGTTTTGAGAAAAAATCTGCTATATTTTTAAAACTAGATTGCACATAATTTCTATTCATGTTGCCTCCATGATTATTTTAATTTTAGTAAGCATAGCACATTTTGAGTAATTTGTCAAGTTATGCAGAGTTAGTGAAAGCATACCAATTAAGATATTTAAACTTGTAGTTCAATACAAAATTATCTTTTTAAAAGTATTACATAGAAATTATGGAAGAAGTCTGCAAGGTAAAGAAAAGTTATACCGGCATGTATTTAAAGAAAATCCTAGAGAAAAAATAAAATTAAACATAAATAATCTTCTTAAAAAATTGTTTATAAAAAATAATAAATTTTTAAAAATTGTAAAAAAAATACGAAAAATTGTATAAATTTCGTATTTTTTTGTATTTTTTATTAATTTTTAATTATTTTTATTTTGTTTATTAAAGTAAATTTAAAAAATTAATTCCGGTTGTTTGATTTAATCCTATTAAATTGTAGTTTAGTAGGCGGGAGTAGGTGATAGCGTCATCTTGACTTTCGTTTATAATAGACGCGCAAAGATATTGTAAATAGTCGCTAATGATTTGCAAATCTTTTCTAGATATTGATATACAAATAATATCCATTTTTTCCGTCCAGTAATCGTTCAACTTATTAATTCGAGTAGAAAGATTTTCGTCCGTTATTTCGGTTGAGAGTAGAGTGGTATAAATCGCACTACTTTCGCTTTCCATATGGTCAAACACTTTTTGTGTATGTATTCCGTCCCATATGCAAAGTCCAGTCACGGCTAAAAAAAGGATAATTAGAGATACATAATTTTTCATAATTTTATCTCCGTTTTAATGTTGTCGATTACTTTGTATTGCGAATTCTTTTGTTGAAAATATACTTTCCCGCGCTCGTCCATTGATAGTATTAAAATATCCTTAATATTTGCATTAAGTTTATCTAAAATTTTCGTTAATTTTTTGTTATCTAATTTTACTGCTTTAAGTTCATCTTTTATGATTTTTCCGTCGCTTATCAGTACATGTGGGAGTTCAGCGGGTGGGTTTGATTTACCTAAATCGCCCGCAGTCGCTGGAGCATTTTCACTAGTAGGAATAATACTTATTTTTCCGTTTGTTTCCACTATTGCATAGAGTACTTGGTCGAAACTATAATAGTTGCATTGGCGCATACTCTCTAATAGGTCATCAATATTCATATTCAAGTCTTTAAGTGCTTTATATTCAATTCCTTTTGGGCTAACGACAACTACGGGTTGTCCGCTCATAAATCTTCTAATTTTAATACTTTTTCTGGTAAGTAGTGTGATGACATAGTGAATTAAGACAAGAATTGCGAGTGGAAGAATACCGTTTAAAAGCGGGATATTTGTATCACTCATTGGAAGGGTTGCAAGGTCGGCAATTATAAGAGTAATAACAACTTCGTATGGTTGCATTTCTCCAATTTGACGCTTTCCCATAAGTCGCAAAAATATTAGTACTGCGACATAAATAATTAATACTCGTAAAAATACTACAAACATATCTAAATTATGCTCTAAGTACTTTATTTTTATACGATAGATAAATAAATTTATTATTTAATAAATATAAAAAATTAATAAAAATTCAAAAAATATTAATTTTAATTAAAAATATTATTAAAAATTACCTAATTTCTATTAATTTTTAAAATTTTAACACATAACTATAAATTTTTATTTAATTTCTTTTTTCGTATGATATTAAATAATAATTTTAACTCAAATACCTTAAACAAAGAAGTAAGAACGACGAAGCATACTATACTAATACCACCACCAATGACGCATGAGAAGAAATTAGTGAATATTAGTTTGCAAATATTTGAAATGAACATTCCAAGTAGTGTAGACGGAATTATTATTAGTAAATATTTTGCGAGTAGACTAAAAATCTTTAAATTAAGGCTAGGAATTGTCTTTTTGATTTTTCGCATATTAAGTAAAGTGATAGTAGTCATAGACAGGAAGAAGGAAACGCTAATTGAATTGATTTTTATTAGTGGTGTGAGAATAATAAGCCCAGCGAAAAGAACAAGCGAACCTAAAATGTAATTAATAAAAGATTTCACTTCCAAGTTCAGCGCATTTAAAATGCTCCCCGTTAGATTGCATAGAGTGATAGGTAGAATACAGATTGCGGATAGTTGTAGCATCACGCCCGACATTAAATTGTCATACAACACAACGCCAATCAAATCTCCAACAGAGATATAAAGCGGTACAAAAATTAGACTCAAATAAATCGCCACATTTATCGATTGCTCAATATTAGATTTTATTTGTTCGTTTTCGCCACGCGTCATCATAGCGGTGATAGACGGAATTAATACCATACTAATACTGCCTATAAAAGTCATAGGAACAAACAGCATTGGAAATGTCATTCCCATAACTACGCCAAAACTTGCAATCGCTTCGCTTGTTGTGTATCCGCTAACGATGAGCATTGCTGGAATAATCATTGTAGTAAGTGGTTGTACAAACGAATTTGCTAGCCTAACTCCAGTAATAGGGACGGACGATTTAAAGATATTTTTATATTCTCCGCGTGCAAAGTTGAGTTTTCCGCGTCTAAAGTAAACGATAATAGTAATAATTGCTGAGAGTAGGCATGTGAGATTAAAAGCAATCGCCGAATATTTTGTTGCGACGAAGAAATCAACCACATTATTTATCATGAAGAAAGTTAGAGCAAAACGCAGAATTTGCTCGATAAGTTCGGTTAGACCGCAGTTAAAATAATCATTTTGACCCCAAAGCACCCCGCGGAAAACAGCATAGACGGCACTGAAAATAACGGACGGAATTAATATAATTAAAATTTCCACTGCGCGCGAGTCACTCAAAACTATATTCCATACATTCCTTAAAAGCAGTATAATTAATGACGATGCAACCGCCACCGCCATTGCGATGATAAGTGCAGTTGATACAACTTTATCCCTGCGCTTTAAGTCTGCGTTTACTTCGTATTTTGAGACTAGTTTTGCGGTTGTTAGTGGAATTCCGCTAGACACCAATGTCATAAATATCCCAAGCACAGAAGTCGCCATTTGAAAAAGTCCAATTCCAACTGCACCCAACTTTCTGGTCAAAAATATTCTAAAAAAGAACCCTAATACTCTAGTTATTATCGAAAATATAGTGATTATTGCCACTGCTTTAAATAATTTTTTCATACTTGTCCTATCGCTTTAATATATTAAAAAAGGTAAAAATATATGATTTAAGCCATTCAACAATCAAAAATTTATTGAATATATACTGGTATGAAACTAAAATTATCAAAAAATTTCTATTATAGGGTTCAAGACGGGGACGACGTAACGAAGTTGTGTACTCGTTTTAATACTACGAAAGAAAATATCTTGCGAAACAATTATGATATTCCGCTATATTCGGGCGAAATTCTTAAAATAAAGACGAACGATCATCTTATTCATTTTGTAAAACCGACTGAAACCTTGGAAAGTATATCTAAAACATATAATATAACTACCGCAAAATTAATAGAAGATAACAAATTAAAGAACACAAAACTGTACATTGGCCAACAAATTAAAATTTATCAAAAGGAATAATGGATATAAACAGTTAAGAAAAAAGCAACGATTAAATCGTTGCTTTCTTATTTATTTTTTATTAGCGTCGGTTTCGCTCTCAGGAGCACTATCTTCTTTTGGCTGAGAATTCGTTTTATCGGTCGCAAGTTTTTTAATTAGGTTGTTCATATATGCGTCCGATTTTACATAACTCAATTCATTTTGAACTTTAGTTATAGATACGCCGATAGTTGAAGCAAGACGCTGATTTTTCTTCATTTCTTTTTCAAGTTTGTTGATATTAGACTTGTCTTCACGATGAATTTTCATTTCGCGCAATTTGTTCAAATCACTCTTATAATTTGTTTCATACTCGTTTCTTTGCACGGTTAAAGTCTCTAACTGCTTATTAAGTTCACGAATTTTTGCTTCCTTAATGCTCGTTGCTTTTCGAAGATATACCTGCTTAGAAACAGTGCGCGCTCTGTCATATTCATTTTTAGATTTCTTAGTTGGCTTTTTCCATTTGATTTTTCTTAAGCATACACCAACAACTGCAATGACAATAGCAAGTGCGAATAGGATAGTAGGGAGAACATATCCCCAATTTATACTATCAAGTCCGCTATTTGAGCCTTCAGTATTAGTGTCCCCTGTAGTATCTTCTTCGTTGTCTGTATCTGTGCTAGAAGATTGTTCTAAAATCATATTGTAATCATTTTCGACTACATTATCGAAATTTTCCAATGTGTCATCGAATACTATATCCGTAAAGAATACCGTTCCTGCACACTCACTAGATGAACTGCCAAGCGAGAACTCGATTGTGGAGGCAGTAACATCACTTGTTGGATTGATATAGAACACATATTCGCGCCATGCATTGCTAATAGAATTGTCGCTGTTTAGTGTTGCTGTAATGATATTTTCAAATGCACCAGTAAATCCAGATATAGATAGGCTAGCATGAACATTATCTAATTCGTCCCCTTCGCTCGTCAAGTGATTGTAAGTGAACACTTTTACTTTTATAGCGTAATATTCGCCACCAGTTAAATCAAAACCAAGGGTAGAGTTTACAGTATGGTATGTGCTATCAGTGGAGCGGATAGCAAGAACATCTTTATCGCCAATAGATACGAAACTAGCGCGTTGTTCGGCGTCATCACTTGCAATGACATCGTTATTATTTAAACTACCAGTATTAACAATTCCGTAAACTACATTTGAACTATCTCCGCTTACAAAAGTAGGAGTAGCGAAAGTTTTATCACCACTGTTTGCGAAGAAATTGTATAAATCTACGCTAGTTGTATAGTCTGCAACAATTCCGCTAGGGAGATTAAATCCAGCATTGTCCGCATATACATATCCATATCCATTGGTAGTATTTAATGTTATTCTTAGCGAGACGCTGAGTGCTTGATATGCGGTATTTAATTTTAATTCGACTGTCTTCCACTCATAATCTGTGTCAACTGTAATACTAGTTAAAACTACTTCATTTTCATTAATAGTAGAGACTAGTGAAAGTGTTGCGGGCGCGTGTTGAGTTTTAATATTTATAGTAAATCTTGCGCTTGAACCTTTTTCAATATCTTTAGTTGCGCTAGTATAAGATAGAGTGTCATTTGTTGAATTGTACATCATTAAGATGTTATTATTTGCTGGACTTCCGCTTGGACTATTTGGATTATTTAATGCTACATAATTTACATTAGACGAAAATTTTTCCCATTCTGCACTATCAGTATTAACCACACCATACGCCTGAGTATATCTACCCGTACCAACAGTCCAATTCGATGGAGTGATAGGGTAATCGATTGACGAATCTTCTACTTGTACAGAACTGAAATTTCCGTTTGCTAAGAAATTTACATTGTCCCTGTCAATAGTTACGTTAATAGATAAATCAGCAGTAGCAGTGTTAGAACTGCTAGCATTTGAATAAGTGGAGTAATTGGTTAAACTAACAGACACTGTTGAAATGTACAAAGTACCAGTTGCACCGTCTTCACCGCCGAAATTTACATTTAACCTATAAGTAGAAATCTCGCTAGGGCTAGATATAATAAAGAAAGTGAAATTGGAGTAACCGTTAGTAAACTCACCGGAAGTATTGCTAGAAATTGTAATCTCTGGATTTTCGTCTGCTAAATCATCGCTAGCAATATCGCCATTTTCATCGGTCGCAATTAGGGACAATGTAATTTCACCGTCCAAATTTACGACTTTTGCTTTTACGGTGACTTTATAGACCTTGTTTTGCTCAAACGAAAGGAAATCATCACTAGTTGTGTATTCGCTTGTGGTTGTATTTGTGTTGACTGCCTTGAATGCAAAATTATTAGTTCCGTCGAATGCACTTTCATCATCAATTGATACATACGAGTAATTTGAATTTTCGTTCGAAACACCCGTTCTATAGAGATGCCTACTATTGTTCGTCATCTCAAAAGTTTCAACTGCTTGGTCATTTAAATCTAATTCGGTAGCGTTGGACGGAACACGCGAAAGCATGCTATCGTTAAATTCGTACGCTACAATGTTATCAAATAGTACAGCACCTATACCATTATGGAACATAGCAAGTTTAATATTAGATGATGAATTGTCGTTTGTTTTAATAAGGAAGGTATAAGTAGTCCAACTATTTGCACGTCCAGCGAATAGGATAGAAGAAAGTTTTTCGTTTGTATCACTATCAACTAGATATAATTCCGCAATACCAGAAGCGTTCGTGTACACATCTACACTAATCATGTAGTTTAAATCTGCGTCCATACTAATTGCGTTAGACATAATGTAACCTACATTAGCGGAATAGTTTGAGTCAATGACCAACATATATTCTTCGTCTGTACTATTAGGGTTTGGCACAGGATAGAGATTTTTAAAATCGTCCTCATCACGCTTAATAGTGCCGATATTAATAGCGTTTACATCTTCTCTGTCAACTTCTTCAAAGTTTGGATAGATTAATGTATAGCTGCTCGGGTCGATAGGATAACTAGATTGACTACCGCTTGGGACGAAACTCGGGTTGTCTAGTTCCACTTCGGTTAAGCCCGAACTAGCGGCATCGGTATAAAATCTAGGACTACTAATAGAAATTAGCCCTAAACTGGCAAATAAAAACATAGCAAACGCTACAAAATATAAAATAGATTTTTTAAGTATAGATTTAGTTGCTTTCATTGTTACCTCAAATAGAATTATTGCTTAAAACTCAATAATTATAATATAAAGTTAGGAAAAAAGCAAATAAAATTAGTTAGATTTACACACAATACCGACATGAAAAAAGCAAAAACTTTTCAAATCATACTCTTCGGTGCACTTATCGGGCTTATAAACGGATTTTTCGGCGGTGGCGGGGGAATGGTAGTTGTTCCGCTTCTTACTAAATACTTTAAAATGGAGCAAAAGAAGGCTCAGGCAACTGCGTTATTCGTAATTCTTCCCATAAGTCTAGTTAGCACGATTGTGTATATGTGTTTTAATTCGGTAGATTTTGCACATGGTTGGCCAGTCATGGTCGGGATAGTAGCGGGCGGAATATTTGGTGCTACACTACTCAACAAGTTAAATAATAACATAGTGCGTGGAATATTTATTTTTTTCATGTTACTCGGCGGAGTAACGATGCTTTTTAGGTAGGTATACTATGATATTCTTGGAAATAATTGTAGGTATTTTAGGTGGTATAGTAGGAGGAATGGGAATGGGTGGAGGAACATTAACTATTCCGCTTCTAACTATATTTTTGTCTTACGAACAAATTTCAGCACAAGGTATAAATCTCGTAGCGTTTTTGCCCATGTCGCTTGTCGCACTTTTTATACATGTAAAAAATAAATTGGTAGATTTTAAATCCACTTGGCTTCTTGCGCTAGTGGGCTGTATTTTTAGTTTAGGTGGTGCGCTCCTTGCTAACCATATGAAGAATAATGTATTGAAAATTTTGTTTGCGCTTTTCTTGATTGGACTAGGGATATGGCAATTAATAGAGATGATTAAAGATAACAAGAAAAAGAAAAATAAATAAAAATTTTAAAAATAGTGTAAAAATAAGTAAAATTTATGAAAAATTACGGGAAATTTGATTAATTTTCAAAAATTTTTAAAAAATTTATGTTATTTATTACAATTTTTATCATGTAATATTTGATTTTTGAATTATTATTTTCGCTCGATGCATTGATTAATGACTCTAAATTTTCTTCCATTTTCACTAGATATTTATTATAAGATTTCAATGTGGAATAGTTATTAAATTCATCAACTCCGCGCGAGAAACTAGAACTGATGTCGCTTAGAATCACATTAAATGAACTTAGAGAGATCTCATCTTTGTCCAGCCTAATTATCGCGTCCTGTAGGCTTGAAATAGTTGTTAAATTTTTCTTGACCATGTCTTCTAATTTTTTATTTTCGTCCTTTGATAGAGACGAGATATTTTTAAATTTGTTTGCTTCGATTTTTAATACTCTCGCGCTACTATATTCGCCTATTATATTGTTAACTACACTTTTCGCTTCTTCTTCACTTGAATAGAAACTTACTAAAACATGATAAGTCCCGTCATAGTAAATGTATCCTGCACCGCCTTTGGATTGAATTTCAAGTGCTAGAGAGTTTGCATTTGAATAGTTTAAACAGGTGTTTGTTTCAACAAAATAAAATGTCGTGCTTTGGTTATTGGTTTGTCGAATGAAAACCGCTAAGATTAGAAGAGCAATCACTATTCCTATAATTAACACAAAGGGAAAACCTCGTTTGATTTTTACTCGGTTTCTATATTCATTAAAATCAAAAGTGTAATCTTCCATAAACTAGTGTATTTTAAAAAATTTTGTTTTATGTTTGCATGTTTTGGCTAAAATTATGAATGTTGATTGTATTATCTCGATTGAAAGGGGGAGAATATGAATTTTACACCATTATACGATAGAGTTGTGATATTGCCGACAACTAACGAACGTACTACCGACTCGGGAATAGTACTTCCAGAAACTGCACAGGAGCGACCGCAAATCGGTGAAATTGTTGCGGTTGGTGACGGGGAAAATCTAGATAAGGAAGGCTCAAAAATGAAAGTAAAAGTAGGTGACCGCGTCTTGTTTAATAAATACGCGGGAGTTGAACTCAAATTAGATGGGGAAATGTATATTGTCATGCGTCAAATTGACATTATAGGAGTTTTGAATGATTAAAAAGATTGAAAATGGCGAAAACGCTCGCAAAAAACTATTAAACGGGGTGGAAAAACTCTCAAATGCAGTTAAAATAACGCTCGGGCCAAAGGGAAGAAATGTGATAGTTGACCATGTGTATATTAATCCCCTGGTGACAAATGACGGAGTAACCATTGCCAAGGAAATCGAACTAGAGGACGAAATCGAGAATACAGGAGCAATGGTGTTAAAGGGCGCATGTACTCAAACGAACGACATAGCGGGTGATGGGACTACCACCGCTACTGTGCTTGCCGAAGTGATATTCCGCGAAGGGCTTAAATGTTTGTCAACAGGCGCCAACCCGATTTTACTTAGAAATGGAATTCAAAATGCAATTATATTCGTTGTAGGCGAGTTGAAGAATAAGGCTCACCCGGTAAAAGATAATAACGCCATTTGTCAGGTAGCGAGTATTTCAAGTGGAAGCAGAGCAACGGGAGAGTTGATAGCAAAAGCGTTTGAAGAAGTTGGATTGGACGGAGTTATAACAATTGAAGAAGGGAACAATATGCTGTCTAGTTTAAATGTGGTCGAAGGTACGCGAATCAATCGTGGTTATATTAGTCCGTATATGTGCACAGACCAAATAAAAATGGTTGCCGAACTAAACAATCCGTACATATTAATAACAGATAAGAAAATCACAAATATTCAAGAACTTTTGCCTATAATCGAAAAGGTGGCAAAGGAAAGTGGGTCGCTTTTCATCATTGCAGACGATATTGAAGGGGACGCACTAACAACTATCGTATTAAATAATATGCGAAAGAGTTTTTCATGTCTTGCTGTGCGCGCACCGTATTTTGGAGATAGACGGAAGAAAGTTTTAGACGACATAGCACTTATAGTAAACGGTAAGTATATATCAGGCGATGTTTACAACAATTTTAATGAACTGACCCTTGAAGACTTAGGACGAGCGGATAAGGTAAAAGCAGATAAAGACTGCGCAACGATAATTGGAGCGAAAGGTGATAAGGAAAAAATCGCCGAGAGGGTGACTGATCTTCGCGAAAAATTGAAGATGTCAAAACGAGAGTTTGATATTGAAACGATACAGGGGAGAATCTCAAACCTAAATGGTGGAATCGCTATGATAAAAGTTGGAGCAGTCAGTGAAGTTGAAATGCGCGAAAAAAAGTTGAGAATAGAAGACGCACTTAATGCTACTCACTCAGCAATTGAAGAAGGGATAATTATTGGAGGAGGCTGTGCATTACTAAAAATAAAATCGGCACTTGATGACTTCATTGAAAAGAACTTTTCAGGGGACGAAAAAATAGGTGCAATGATTATCTCGAAAGCACTGGAAACTCCTGTTAGACAGATAGCAAAAAACGCAGGAGTAGATGATGGGGTAGTCGTTAAAGAAGTAATAAAAAATGTAAATGAAAATTATGGCTATGACGCATTGAATGATACTTATTGCGATATGTTAGAAGCGGGAATTATTGACCCACTTAAAGTTACTCGAACTGCACTTGAATGCGCCGGGAGTGTTGCGTCAACATTACTTACAACAGAGTGCGTGGTCGTACAAGACAAATCGAAAATTGAAAGAGAAAATTCACGAATAGAACACGCATAAATTGAGTCAAAAATTAGCAACTTAAAAATTAAGATAAAATTAAGACAAATAAAATATTTCTAATTAAATTCTAACTTATTATATTCAGCAAAAAAATATATCCAAGCATCTATATTATAAAAATAAATAAAATTTTTAAAAATTTACAAAAATACACCTAAAAATTATAAAAATTACACTATTTTTACGATATTTTATAAAAATTTTTCAAAAAAAATTAATAATTTAAAATTAAACAGTTATAAATTAATCTTAAAATATTCTAAATTACTTTATTAAAAATTTTTACTCTTAGATATAATAATAAACAAAAAAATGATGCTGAGTTTAGCATCATTTTTTTATTTGATTTCCTTTAATTTTTCTTCCAACGAACTCTTACTATTCAATAAAAATTCATATCTAGATTTTTCTTTTTCGACCAATTCTTTCGGTGCACGATTTACGAAATTAGGATTTAAAATTCTTCCTTCTAGAATTTTTATCTCAGCGGAGATTTTATTTAAATCTTTGTTGATTTTTTCTTTCTCTTTTTCGCTATCTACCACTTCATTTTTATAGAAATAAAACTCTCCTAATTCGCAAACAAATTTAATGAAATTTGAGTCGATTTTTTCTTCAATCTCGACTGATGAGATGTTAGTCATTTTAGACATCACAAGTCGCGCTTCGTTTACTATTTCTAGGTTTGATTTATCGATATTATTTTTATCAACGACAAGCGCAATTTTCTTTGCTGGTGCGACATTGAAACTCAATCTTGTTTCGCGAATTTTTTGTATTAATGATATGATTTTTTCAACGTTTTCACTCTCTGTTTTAAATTTCCCTAGAGACTTAGCATACTCTTGATTTATGATGAATTCGTTAGTGAAATTCGAATAGATATTTTCAGTTATAAATGGGATAATAGGGTGAAGCAATTTCAAAATATTAAGATATACATCTTTTAGTATTGCGCACGCATTAGCACGCGTTTCTTGATTTTCGCTATACACATAAGGTTTAGTAAATTCAAGATAATAATTACAGAAATCGTCCCACACAAAAGAGTACATTTTATTGACTGCTTGACATACATCAAGGTTGTCTATAAACTTATTAATTTCATCTATTGCTTCATCTAATTTGGTATAAATCCATTTATCGAAAATATTTAATTTAGATACATCTAGTTTTGTTTCATAAGTTTGACTTAAAACGAGTTCTAAAAATTTACCTGAATTAAAGACTTTGTTAATAAATTTCCTATCTTCTAAAATCTTTTCTTCACTGAATCTAAAATCATTTCCAGTCCCGTTTCCAAATAGGAGTGAAAGGCGCAACGAATCCGCACCGTACTTATCAATAATTTCAATAGGGTCGACTCCGTTATTAGAAGATTTACTCATCTTCTTACCTTCGTCGTCTCGCACTATTCCGTTAATTAATACCTGTTTAAATGGAGTTTTGCCCATAATCTTTTTTGATAGCATAACCATTCGTGCTACCCAGAAGAAAATGATGTCTTGTGCCGTAACGAGAGTCGTTGTAGGGAAGAATCTCTTTAAATCTTCTGTATCTTCAGGATATCCAAGAGTGGAGAATGGCCAAAGAGCTGAACTAAACCAAGTATCAAGTACATCTGGGTCTTGCTCAATATGGGCACTTCCGCACTTTGAGCAAGTTTTTGGAGCGGACAACTCAACCATCATATTTCCACAATCTTTACAATAGTATGCGGGTATTCTATGTCCCCACCATAATTGACGAGATATACACCAATCTTTAATATTTTCTAACCAATTTCGATAAATTTTTTCTACGCGGTTAGGTACAATTTCAAGTTCACCATTATCAACCGCGTCTAATCCCATTTTTGCCATTTCTTGCATGGACATGAACCACTGTTTACTCATCATGGGTTCAACTGCATTATGACATCTGTAACAGGTTGCTTTTGGTAAGTTATATGGCTCAATTTTCTCTATAAGGTCAAGAGAAGATAGTTCTTCTACAAGTTTTTTTCTGCATTCATATCTATCTAGTCCACTGTAACTACCACATTCGCTGTTCATGGTTCCGTCCAAGTTCATTATTTTTATTGGTTCAAAGCCATGTCGCTTGCCTACTTCATAGTCGTTAAAGTCATGCGCAGGTGTGATTTTAACTACGCCCGTACCGAAATCTTTTTCCACATAATCATCAGCGATGATTTTAATTCTCTTATTTTTAATGGGAAGGATTATATCCTTTCCAATTTTGTCTTTATATCGCTCGTCTTCTGGATTTACTGCAACGCATACATCGCCGAACATTGTTTCAGGTCGGGTTGTGGCAACAACCATATATCCCTTTTCGTCTGCATAAGGATAACGAATATACCATAGACTCGAACTTTCGTCTACATGCTCAACCTCTGCGTCAGACAGGGCAGTTTTACATGTTGGACACCAGTTAATAAGTTTTTCTCCACGATAGATATAGCCTTCATCATACAACTTTTTAAACACATGCAAAACAGATTTCTGTCGTTTTTCGTCCATAGTGAACGCGCATCTGTCCCAATCTGTGCTACAACCGAGTGATTTAAGTTGAGTTTTTATTCTTCCGCCGTATTTATCGTTCCATTGCCATGCGCGACGCAAAAACTCATCTCGTCCTAGCATTTCTTTTGTGAGACCTTCCTTTTTTAATGAGTCGATAATTTTTACTTCGGTGGCGATAGAAGCGTGGTCAGTCCCTGGAACCCAAAGAGCATTATAGCCTTTCATGCGTTTAAAACGGATTAAAAAATCTTGTGTGGTATTGTTTAGCGCATGACCAATGTGTAATTGACCCGTAATATTAGGTGGGGGCATGATTATGGTATAATTTTCACCTGTGAAATCTTTATTTGTATCGCTTTTAGGTTTAAAGCATTTGTTTTCTTCCCACTTTTTATAGATTAAACTTTCATTTTTTTGTGGTTCATACGATTTATCTAACATAAAATCTCCTTAAAAAATAAAAAAACTTGCAAATGCAAGGACGAATAATATCGTGGTACCACCTTACTTCAAGTGTCTAGTCATATTGCAATCGATTTATGCATTACGAATTTATTATAAAGTAAATTAAAGTTTTAATCTTTGCATTTAAAGTGCTGATAGTAATTTCTTAAAACTTAAATTTATAAATCGAATTGAAAATAACTGTTCACTCCTTATTTCAAACTAACGCATCTTTACCTGCGCGAGCGGTCTACTATTCTTCTTCGCTCGAACTCGTTTGCTACCTTCACTAATCTATCCTAAATTGCTCCCAGCCTTAGACAATTCTCTCTAAAAGGAATTAATCAGTTACTCCTCAAACTTATATATCGTTTCTCCCTATTATTATATCATATAATTTAAACATAGTCAAGCATCTACATGAAAAGTTAAAAGGAAAAATAAATGAAGATGAACTAAACTATAAGTATAATCTTATTTTATACTCGATATTATGATAGATTTAGTTTAACATTGTTTCCTTTTTTGTATTTATTTTAAATCTAATTAGGTAAAAAATAAAATCGGCATAACGCCGACTTTCTCATTAGTATTTCAAAACCCTTCATCTTTTGTTTAACATATATTACAATATTCTACATTAAAAGTCAAGAAAATTTAAAAAATTTTAATTAATTCATTAAAAATCGTTAATTTTTAGCATAGTTTTACTAAATTTTGGCAGATTTTAGAAATTTATTGCTAAATTTTGGCAGATTTGATATTATTTTTATATGGAAGATAATAAGATAAATTTTAAGAAAAGTTTAGGTCAAAATTTTATATTCGATAAAAATCTTTTAAACGCAATAGTTGAAGATGCGGGTGTTAGAAGTGAAGATACCGTGCTTGAAATAGGTGCAGGCGCAGGAACTCTCACTCGTGCACTTGGGGGAAAAGCAAAACGGGTTATATCATTTGAAATTGATGAGAGTCTAAAAGTACATTTAGATGAAGTTAAACGCGACTACCCTAATGTCGAATTTAGGTTTTTAGATTTTATGAAAGTGGACATTGACTCACTAGATTTTATTAAAGCAAAAGTGGTCGCAAATATTCCTTACTATATAACCACGCCTATCGTATTTAAACTTGTGGATAGGATAGAAAAGTTTGATACGATAACTGTGCTTGTCCAAAAGGAAGTTGCAGAGAGATTCGCGTCAAAATGTGGGAGTAAGGAATACGGGATTACATCGGTTATTTTGCAATCAATATTTGATGTGTCCATTCCTCGAACTGTGAAAAAGGAATGCTTTACTCCGTCGCCGAAAGTGGATAGTGCACTTTGTAAATTAGTACCTCATAATAAGTATGTCATTAGTAATTTTGAAGAGTTTAAAAATTTTGTACATTTGTCATTTTCCATGCGCAGAAAGACGCTTCTTAATAATCTAAAGAAAAAATATGAAAGGGAAAAAATTATCACCACACTTAAAAATTTTAATTATACCGAATTGACACGCCCAGAAGAAATAAATGTTGAAAATTTTATAAAAATATTTGAAATGCTGGACAATTAATTAAATTTAGATTTCGAATCATTAAATAAATTAAAGTGAAAAATAATAAAAAATTTTAAAAATTATCGAAAAAACATTAAAAATAATAAAAATTTCGATAATTTTTTATTTTTTTGTAAAATTATTGATGATTTATTTAAAAATTAAAAAGTGTATTATTTTCCTCATTAATAATATTTTTGCTATAACTAAATTTTTAAAATGCCAATTTTTTATGTAAAAATTATAAATTAAATAATCGAATTAGTGAAAATATTGTCGACTTTTTTATTTGACATGCTCGCGCTTAAAATATATAATATTTTTAGATAATTTGTAATTTAGTGTAGTATGTTTTTCAAATTTGGCGAATAATAAAATAAACTACATTAGAAAAAGTATTTAGGTAGGGGACATGGCAAAGAGAATCTTTAAGATAATAGCAATAGTGCTAGCATGTGCTACTGGCGTCGTTGGTATAACGGTCGGTGTGTTAGCGCTTCAAGGAAAGTTTAGGACTCCGGTAGTATATCCGGCTAGTCTTTCGTTTAGCATGGAAAAGACTATGATTGTTGACGACTATGACGACGAAGTATTTTCGATTGTCTTGAACTCACAGTCTAATCAGGAGCATGCGGTAAATCAACGGACATGTTATATTCGTTTCATTCGGGGTGAAGATTTAATTACTCTCTGCGATATGGACGGGAATCCTATTTATTCTGTTGGTGAAGATGGGGAAGAGCCAACATTAAGCGAACCTACGAATGGTTGGCATGAAGTACTTTGCGACTCTCCAATCTATTTTACACTCAACGATGTAGACGAAAGTGATTTTAACACAGAATATAATGGACAAGTAACGCTAGTTGCACGCGATGAGCGAAACATGGTGGACACGGAAGAATATACTTTCACGATTGATAGAAAGGTAAATTCAATTCGTCTAGATGCCGATGATTCAATAATAGATAGCGACGCATCTATACCAGAGCAAGATTTGACACTTGGTTTATCCAATCGTCAAGACTTGACATTTGTTACTTCCCCAGACTATTCACTTAGCCCAATAAGCGGGGTGGATTCTAAGATAGTAGAACTCTATTATCTCGACCCCGAAGTTAGAAATGACCTAGTTCGAATTGATGAAACCAGTGTTGAAGAATATGATTTCTTACATATAGACCAGGATACAAATCAAATGTATTTTGAGACAACTGACGCAGGTGTATATGAATTTAGAGTGGCAGTTTTCCCAACTTACGAGGCGAGAGTGCAGTACGAAGCCGACCCAGAAAATGAAGGTGCACTGAATTCTTCGCGCGTAAATAAAATGATTAGTACTATCCTAACTATCAATGTAGTCAATTCTCAAGTTACTGGCGTGGATATAATTGATTCGGGTATTGTGCTTAATTTGTACGAGCACAATAACTACCTATTATTAAATAGCACAAGTTCAAGTGCGGACGCAAACTATAACAATCTTAACCTTACTTTCTCTCCAAGCAATAATGAAACAGCAATTAGATATAATGAAGTTGATTTCGCGCTAACTGATAGTACGGCATGGCGAAATAACAATATAGTGTTCACATCTAGTTCGGGGGCAACTATTACTTTTGCTACCAATATAACAGTGAGTGGAGTATATGCAAGTGATGTCGTTTTCGATGACTATACTATAAACGGAAATATTTTAACCTTAACAAGTTACAATACAGAGTTAGACCCAACGGTAGTTCCAACCATGACTATAAACTTTGGGGATATAATTGTTAGGGAGAATGCAAACGGTTCGATTATTGAAAAGAGAGTTATAACGAGCATAGATTTAACTCTAAATTCAGGCACAACAGACGCACAGTTCTACTCGTTTAACGCTTCAAATGGACTGGCTTTTGTGCGCTCGGTTACGAATACACAAGGCGGTACGGACGCTGGAAATGTAACAACGACCGATTTGACACTCCTTTTAACCGGAACATATTTAGATTTCTACATATATAACTCGGATACTTTCACACGCGCGACTGATTTAGATTATGAAGTTATTGTTTCTGGTACTGGCAAAGAAAAGTGCTTTAATGTAATAATTAAAAATCAACTCGAACTAATTGAAAATACATCTCTAGTTTTAGGGGCTCTAGTTGTAAATAGTTCGGGCGGAGAAATCATGTTTGATACGACTGCCGTTACAATTCAAACGGTCGCATTGTCATACGACTATCAAGACGGTAGTAGGGCATATGATTTAAATGTCACCTATCAACAATCCGGCGGTAACTATATTGCTCAATATGGTGAATTGGAATTAAATGATTTAATTAGAGTTAACGGCGGTACATATAACACTATACTGATGCTCACGACTGAAGAATATCGTGGAGAAGTCGATACTATCGCAGGACTAAATTTCACAGATAGCGAAGGCACTAATTATTATGTAATAGGTTATTTTGATGCAAATAATGTATTCGTTAATAATGTGCGTGCACGCGAGGGCGCAAAAAATATCGGCGCAAAGATATACCTAGTTCAACTTAGAAATTCGTATGGCGAGAGCGCTAGCGACGTTGTTGATAGATTGTTTGAAGATTATGCTCCAAACGAGACGGAAGGAGATGGGACAATCTCTATTCCATTGACCGATTCAGTTGTTGTGTCGACTTGGATTTCAAACGAAGATGCTATCACTATAAATGTAAATTATGAACTAGTAAAAGAGACATTGTCTTTCAACTATCTTGAAGACGGAAACGATTATCTTTCCTATAATCAAGACGGCTCAGTTAACATCGTAGAGGGTATGAGTGGTACACTTGAAATATCTTCTCCTGTACCAGATATGCTTAGCAATATCTATAACGCAGTTAACAATGCAAACCCAGATGCGTTTAGAGAGAATAATGTAGCATTCTATTTGTTTACTGGAAATAACAATTATGATACCAATACATCAGTTATCACTATCACAAATGTAACTTTAACGGGTGGGACAACTGAAAATCCACCGGTAGAAGATGGCGATGAAAATACAGGCACAGACGGAGACAACACCAATTTAGAAAATGCAAAACTATTAGTTACATTCAGTGCAAACGAAAGTAGTCTTAGCAGTGGCGTATACTTATGCTTCGTATTAAAATATGGCGGAGAAGAGATAATTTCAACGACACGCATGTACATCACTGACACTGAGTCCACCGATATTTACCTAAACCAGACTGTTCAAGGCTCATCAGGTAGTACGACGCAAGAATATTCGCTCGCTCAAACCGCGGGAGAAGCGGAAACTGGTTCGTATCCTTATCTTGAAGTTCTAATTTCGTCATATACCGAGCAAGACGGTTATCAATATACATTAACGATAAAAGATGCAAGCGGTAATGCGATATTTACGTCTACTGAAAGCATTTTCACTCAATCGGTTACTGGAAAGACGGAAAATGGCTTTGTCGTGGCACCTGCAATAACAGGGGTGAATCATAATCTATCGTATTCAAGCACGAATGAGGATATATTCTCTTATGATTTTGAAAGTGGAACGTGCCTTGTTTGCAATCTTCCTAACGCGAATGAAAATGTTGCCTTAGAGATTAGTTCGGGGAATATCCAGCGCTATCTTAAAGTTGTAATAGTCGTTAATGATGGCGAAAATGGATTTAATTTTGATATCCCAGAACAAAACACCCAGTTAGATGTTTCTGCGCCACTCAGTGATTATGCCGATTATACATATAATGGTATATCTATTCCATTAAATGCACAATATGTTGGGTTAAGTAATGTGAATAGAGTTTCGTTTGGATTGGCGTTAGAATTAACTACCATTCAGGACGAAGCCGACCCTAATACGATTTATTTAAGGACATCAAACGGTGATAATGTACTAACAATCACCAACGACGCTGAAAATGGTTGGACATTCACAAGAGATGTAAACTATCTATATACTTCGCTCACTATTGAGTTTGATTTAAAGGTTTCTACTGAGAGCAGTTCTAGAAGAGTTAGATTATCCTTCACTTCGAGTATAACGATAGATGTAAATCCGCTATGGACAGAAATTTATGCGGGTACTAGCGTTTTACTTTATGAAGAAAGGTCTAGTTCGATTGAATCTTTCCAAAATCAAGCATATTTCAATATCACCAATACGACTGGAGATACCAATGTAGTAGTTAATGTGACAGGTGATGTTAATGTTAACGATACTGGAACATATACATCATATGTATTTAATGATGTAGGAACATATACTATCGAGTTTGTGTATAATGGTGGGGTTATTGCTTCCGTTCCGCTTGAAGTCCTACCTAACTATATAATTAGCGAAGTTGAAACCGAACTAGAAAGTGATACAGAATACGACCTAAGCGAAATTATCTCGGTTCAAGAATATAAAACCACTAGCACTATAATATATGGTTACAGTAAAGATGTATCTAACAATATTATAATGTATTCTAGCGACTACCTTGAATCAATTACTGATGACGAATTAATAGAGAAATTGTCGAATTTAGTTATAGAACCGACTACAAATACTTCATTATTAACTCAAACAGGTTCGACATTAAAAACAGGCTGGATAGAAAGTCTAAATGACGGCGATAATGAAGCACTAGTTAATGTTAATATTCAATATGTAGATGGTAGAATTGGGACTAATGTATATATAACTCTGCACGAAATGACTTTAACTATAAGAAATAAGTATGCTATTTCTGGCGGGTTATTTGGACCATTAAAAACTCATACCGCTGTTCCTAATGAAATCTCGGTAGACGGTTTTACACTGTCATCTATAACTACTAATAAAGATCTAACTTTAGAATTTTCTAATGCTTCGAACTTTGTAATATCGACATACTTATCTAATACGATAGAAGATGTGATTTTCACATATACATTTGTAGACGGGGAAGGTCGGGAATTAACATATTCTACAAATCCTATCATAGTTAATCCATATACGCCTACTCTAATTGACCCATCAAATATAGCGTACTCAAATTCTTCATACGACTTGATTGAAGATGTTTTCGAAAATGTGTTTAATTATAGCGGTGGCGATCCAACGCTAGAAGTAGAAGCACAGATATTTGCAGAAAATGTTACCAGTTTTGTTATCCAAAGCGTTAATAATCCAGGTATTATAACGAATTACGATGAAATTTTAGGTGCAGGATATTTCGCTAGTAGCGCTAATTATTCAGCAGAAGCGCTATTCAATTCATTTACTAGAGATACTGATACAATTACGATAACTTATCGTATAACCTATATAGATGGCACATTCTATGATTACGAATATACACTTGAAATAATTAATCGTATTGACCCAGTAGTTCAGTATCCGTTTATGGATAACTTGCTTGTAAATAATGTAAGTTTCAATTTCTTAAACAATGAAGATGCTAATATTCTCGGTGCAAATAATGGAGTGTTAACTAGCACAGATAGTGTGCAGTACTATTTTGAGCCGGTAAGTTTGGGGCAGACTATTAATTTTGAAACGGACGAAAATTTAGGTGTAGAGAGAGTTAATTTAATTGACAAAAATCCTTTATCAGTGGTTGATTGTGAATTAGATTACGATATTAGCCTAGTTGCATATCAAAGTAACCCTGCTGGATTAAGGTATTATTCATATATAGATGTAGACAATGTAAATAAGGAAGTCTATTTTGATAGTTCTACAACGGTTATCGATAATGGTGCTTCTGCGTACTTTATTTTCAAAATCGTTACCACTACAGGTTCGTATGACTACTATATTGTATATTTGTATAATCAGCGCGGAACAAACTTTGTAAATGTAAATAAATCTACAATTATAAAGCAAGCGAATGTTGCAACTGACGACAATGTACTAGACGAAACTAATAATACATTATTCGGTATAGAAATAAATTCAACATTATTGGCAGAGTTTAATATCTCAAGCACCAGTATAAGACTAGAAGACTTGGATTTCTATATCTTGGACGCAACTGACACTGCAGGAAAGGATTGTATTAATCTCTTGTATAATCAAATCGATGATGACGAACAAGAAGTTATTAGATATGCATTGATAAACGACGCAAAACTAAAAGATGTAACTAATTTCACCACCTTTAAGGTTGCTGTGGTATATAGCGGAAGTTCGTATGTTTATTTAGGTAACATAGATTTTGTTGTAGCGACAGATATTCTATCTATCAAAGCGGGTGGAGCAGACATTACTTTAGACGGAGAGATTGAACCTTATAAAGCAGAGTTAGTTACGGAAATTGATGGTATTGATAACGGAAATTATAATGTAACGATACCTAATAATTCCTCGCTTATTACTAATCCTTTTGAAATAATGTCTGGGGATTATACACTAAATGCAACGATTAGTTCAATCTATGAGGATAGTAGATTTTATATTAGCGAAGATAACTTATCTATATACTTAGCCGGCACTAGCACTGACCCAATTCTATCGGTTGATTCTAGTTCGGGAAATGTAGAAATATTCAAACAAGTTTTAAATTCTTCTCTAGAATTTTCTATAAGATATGAATATAGGAATAATGCAGATAATAACCAGGTAATAGTGGCAAATGTAACTTATAGTTATAGCCCTATATCCTTGAATACAGATGAAATATCAGTTTCTGTAGGCAATTTTGAAGCTAATGCATTCGTAGATACATATAAATTAACTGATATTTTCGGCAACTATAGGGGAGAAGTTGAAATCTATGTAGGCGAAGAACATACAACTTATAACTATTTAGGCGTTTTAGAAGAAAGTGAAGATGACTATAACTATTCAGCAAATATTGGTGATAGCATAGTATCATTTGTCATGATTGATGGAGAACCGTACTTAAAGTTCAACCTAACTCATGTAAGTCAAACTGTGATTATAAGATTAGAGTTTAACGATATCGCGGGTATTAATGTTGTTAAGACTATCACAGCGAATGTAGGCATGGGACTATATTATTCTACAAATCCGTACACATCTAGTGTGACTGCTTATAGAGCAGACAAGGTGATTACCGAAGCAGATGGAACGATTTATGATTCAGGATATGGTTCAACTGCAAAATTTGAAATTTTAGATAGTGATACTACAGGTTCTAACTATGTGACATACAATCTAGGCGGAGCAAATGGATTTACTATCTACATTTACGATAATGCGGGCACTACAAATACAACTAAACTCGAATTAAATTTCAGTGATTCTAGTTATGTGGTAAATACTGCAAAGACAGGGGAAGGAAACCTTTCAATCACAGACGCTAATAGCGAAATTCAGTTCACCCATTCCGCAAGTGACAAAACCGACTTTATAGTAAACATTGAAATTCAACTTAATGACCAGTATTTCACTACTACAAACGCAACTGGCGCGCATCTATCTATTCCAGTATACGTTTTAATTCCGCAAACTTATTCGGGAATACGCGCCGTGTATGAGACTAAGAATTCTAGTTATGAAGTTGTACAATCAAACACTAGTCAAGACATAAATATGTTTAATACTGCAGATGCAGATACAAGCGTATTTAATAGACATAAATTAGCGATAGTTCCTATAAGCAGTGTTGGCGTAACTAATGCAGAATTGGTTTACGATTATGACCCAGCGGTAGTAGGGTTTAATGTCGAAGGAAATCCAAACTATTTAGAGTATTCGCGCGGTGAGAACACTACGATAACTGAAAATGTCATATCTTTTGATAGAGTAGATACAAATACTCCGGCATCAATCTATATCACTAACGAGACTATGGAAGCAGGCACAGGTGCCATTGCATACGAGTATATGATTTTACCTAGTGATACAAGCGATAGGTTGACTCCAAATCAAGAGTTATCTAGTGGTATAACAACAACCTCATCAGGTGACAAAAATTATATTGTAGCATTAATTAGCGATAGTGACATTGAGACACAATATCAAACTAGAATACAGTTTGGTTCGATTGCTGACCTATCGAATTTGATATATGCTACCAGCGTTGGATACTACACAGTGGATAGCGATGGTACTTCGTCATCTAACACGAATTATTCTGGATATACGAATAATGCGGGAGAAGAAGTTATCATCACAATAGGTGGAATAAGTGTAACTATCACTATTGGAGATAGCGGAGAGTTATTCTTTACCTTAACACGAACACGTTTGGGCGCACTATTTAATGTACTATATCTTGATTTGACACTATACGGGAACGACTTAATTTGCGAGAACTATCGATTTATGTTCTATAACTACTCATTAAGTCCTACTAATAATGAAAATTATCCTGTCAATGCGGGAACTCAAATAGTATTAGAACAAGTAGTACGTATGAATTCAAACGCAGGCGGTAGTCCACTAACCATGACTGATGCAAGATTGGATTATAATAATTCTTACTATATGCTTGATGGTGAGCGTAAGACTATCAATAGCGAAATTAACGAATTATTCTCGTATACAACTATCGATACAACAACTCCAAGTACTACAACACATAGAGTTGAGTTTAATCCGGTAGCCGATAATGTAACATCACACATAGAATTTGCTGTTGATAGTACGATAGATGGTGTAACATACACTGTGGGTTCGGTAGTATTTAATTGGAGAATTTTACCAAATCATCAGTTTGTAATTAATGGTGAAACTATTAATAATGCTAGCGATAATTTCGACACTAACTACATTCTAACCATGGATAATTTGGATACTAAAAATGTCGACGGTGACGATGTCAAAGTATTCCCGTACACTACAGGGATAGAGTATACTAATTATGCAGAACCGGACCGCATCTACAATTATGGAGACCAATCATACTATAAATATTTAAACTTCTCAGTTCAAACTATGGACCACGGCTTATCCGTTCCATTGGCAGATGCTGATTTGGAATTTATAATAGTCAACGCAGATGACTTTGGATATGTTACGATTGATGGAGTAGATTTACCGGCTGTAGAAATTGTCAAAGGCACAGACGATGTTTATAGATTAATAATTAGGCGCGATATTACCGCCGACTTGCAAATAGAAGTAACGGCTAGGTTTATTCATATAGGTGAATACACGCGTACTTGGTTATTACATGTTCAGGGCTTTGCTGATTTCGATTATGTCTACACTACTTCCAATACGATTCTTCCAACACAAGGCGAAAACTTTATTAGCGGAAGCACGGTTAAACCTATTAGTACAACTGGTGATACTAGCAGTACTGGTGTAACAGTAGGGAAGCCAGGTTTAAACAACTTCACTTTTGATATTTCAGTTAATTATGTTGATATAACTAATGCAAATGTAGTTGAAGATGTTGAATCGCTATATAATAATGCGGAAGAAAAAATACATTTAAATCGGTCAAATGACGATGAAGTAAATTCGGGTGAAGTGGAAGTGGTTATGCCTTTCGTTGAGCAATCTGCTACGACATCTGCTGTGTCGCATATTGTAATCATGAAGGTGGACATTACATATTTCGACTATACTGTTACTCGCTATATAGCATATCGCGTTTATAATAATATTCGTGTTCAACAGGCTGAAAACGCAGAAGGCGCAAGTATAAATGTGGATAATAGTGATGAGCATAGAATAAATATTGAATTGCCTGATGCTGCTAATTTGAATTTACTATATTTCGCAGAAGAATACACCCATATAGCAACAGATGGTACAGGTTCTGGTGCAACGCAAACTACTACAACATTTACTATTACTAGGACAGATACTACGACAGACCGTAAGGTGTACACCTTAAATGTTACAGGAAAGACAGTTTATACTGAAAGCGGATTGGGAATCGATGATAGAGATTATTCGGCTACAATCACATCTGCTAATCCTAGTGAGTTTACAGGTTCGGTTGATGGAGTAAATGTAACATATTCGATAAGTAAGAGCAGTAATGGTAGTGCAACTATTGTTAGAAGAGAATCCAGTGGTACAACCACTTACGAGATTTCAGCAGGAAATGTAAGTACAATTTCGACTAACAATACACTATATAGCAGTACATTCAATAATATTAGTGAATTTAATACTTTCTTAAATGATATTAGATATATTCAATTATCTAATGTTAGCGGATTTAATGTTACTGGATTTAACGGTGAAGAAGATAATGTATACTATCAATTCACGCACCTAGGAGATGGTGTCTGGGGTATCAACTTGCTCGCTCCATTTAGGAATGCCGATTTTGGAAGCAAAATAATCCTTGATGATGAGAATATACTATTCAATGGTGAATTAGTTGCGGATATAAATATTGTGCAAACCAATAGTTCAATAGTGATTCAGGCGTACTCTTCGACCAACACAAGTGGATTTAGATTGTACGGAAATAAGAAAATAACTCCAAAAGGTACTACTGAATACACATTGTACGATATGTTCAATACTAACGAAATCGACCTTGATTATAGTAATTATCGTGTAATCGGTATATTTACTGTCGATGCGAATGCTGGTATAGGAACAAGTTGGGTGAATTTATCGACAGGTGGAAGTATTGAGTCTAGTGCAGAATTGGTTGATGGAGCAATCTTAAAAGCAGATTACGAACTCTATAGGATAACCTTCACAGAGAATGGCACAACAACAGATTCAATCTACAATACTCAAGCAGTTTACTACGCAGTACAAATTCTTGCTGATACAAGTACTGTAATACGAGTAAATTACACGACCAGCCTATCATACTTTAGCGTTCAATATCCTGAAACTGGTAATTCAGTATTTGCCTTTAAAGATAGGTTCTACGAATTTGAAATGTCAGGAGATATCCTAACTCGAAGTGATTTAACTCCAACTGACGTAACTCAAGATGAAGGAAATGCTATAAATGACACGGGAGATGTCACAATAGGAGGTACAAGTATTATAATAAGTCGTCAAGCATTAATTAAGTATAAGTATGAGAATAATGCTAGCACGTTCGTTGACTTGACCTATCGTTATAATGTCGGTGATAGAACAATCAATTTCGTAGTGAGATTCTGGTTGCCTACCACAGCGTATAGAGTAGTGAATTTGGACGAAACTGAAACCGAGCAATATGTTGAAACTATTGATGAATCACCAACACGAGATGGTTATACATTTGAAGGTTGGTATACGGACAAAGCACTTGAAAATGCTTGGGACGGGACCCTTAGCAATAAGTTAACCTTATACGCAAAATGGACAACAGGGGCGACTACTTAATGCTTAGTTCAATAGAGTGTTAAAAAGGAATTAAATCTATCAGTATGGTAGAATGAACTACTGACTCAAAGTTAAGAATAAAGTGGGCTTTATGCTCACTTTTTCTTGACATAATCTAGATTTGAGTTTAAAATAATATTACGAGGTGTGCTATGGATACTGAAGAATTCGAAAATAAATGCATGGATATTATAGAGAAAATTGTTGCCATGGATATTAAAATGAACCGCCAAGGCGCTATTAAGGTGGCGGAGAAGATGCTTGAAAAAGCAAAATTAAAGACTACTAATAAGACCCTAATCTCGATTTACGAGCGCGTTGTCCACGAGTTCAATATTGCTACAGATGCGGAGTACGAACTTCTCCGTAAACAAATATTTAGTTAAGGAGTAATTATGGGCTTTTTTAACTGGATAATGCAGGGCTTAGGCTTCGAAGACACCGAAAAAAAGAAAAAGAAGAAAAAGGGTGAGAGTGAAGATAAGTACTCTAACTTTAACCTTCATGAGCGTGTTGCAGGTGAGACAAACGATTTTACCAATATGCCGACTGCAACAAACTTTAATTCGTTTGGCATGCAAACAGAGAGCAACATAATAATGGTTGAGCCTAAGACGCATAAAGAAATTCAACAAGTAGTAGACTATTTAAAGCAAGGTCAGTCGGTTGCGATTAATCTTGAAGCAATTAGTGAAGCAGATAGCGCGCGCATTTTGGACTTTTTGTCTGGAGCAATTTATGGGCTGAACGGGAGTATCCATCGTTGGCGCGGAGATTTATTCTTACTAACCCCTGAAGGTCATAAAATTTTAAAACCGGAAGATGCTGATAAATAATCATTTTCATAAAAATTCATATTTGCGCGATTAAAGGTAGGGAATGAAGAATTATTTAAAAATTATAATCAGTATAATTTTAGTGTTGGTGATAGACCTTATCACCAAACATTTTTTATTCGACGTAACATACTTTAATCTTATCCCTAATGTAATTTCCATTGCAACCAACGGCGGAAATACGGGCGCGGGGTTTGGTATTTTCTCGGGTAGGACGGTGGAACTTTCAATAATTAGTGTAATTATGATTATCGCGCTCTTAATCTTTAACCATTTTGTTAAGAACAAGAACACCTTTTATTCTCTTGGCATGGGCTTTGTACTTGGCGGAGCGCTTGGGAATTTATACGATAGAGTGTTTTTAGGATATGTTCGCGATTTTATCTATCTTGATTTCTGGCCGAGTTTCCCAACATTTAACTTTGCAGATACTTTTCTTTGTATAGGTGCGGTCATGCTAGTGATTTTTATTCTCTTTATGGGGAAAGATAAAACGGAAAAGACAGAAAAAACTGAAAAAAAAGATTAATTTTAGTGTGAATTTATTTAAAATTTTAAAAGATTTAAGAATTTTTGTTAAAAAATTAAAGATTTAAGAAATAAAACCTTATAAACTTTAAATAGTTATAATAATTTTAAATTGTTAAAAAGACTAAAGAATATAAAATAAGGAGAAAGATGAAAAATAAACTGAGTTACCTTGGAGCGGGTGAGAGATTAGATACTTTTTTAACTAAAACGACTGATTTTAGTCGCAGTTATATTAAGACGCTAAACGATGACGGCTTGATTTTAGTGAACGGAAAGAGCGTTAAAGCGGGATACACTTTAAAAAATGGCGATATAGTCGAATATGAGGAGAAAGAAACTGAAAAAATCTCAGCAGAAGCAGAAAATATACCGCTAAATATAGTATATGAAGATGATGACCTGCTAGTTATTAATAAACAGGCGGGACTAGTCGTTCACCCGTGCACGACCACAAAATCGCACACTCTAGTAAATGCGCTAGTCTATCATATTAAGAATCTCTCAAAAATTAATGGCGTCTTGCGTCCAGGAATAGTGCATAGACTAGATAAGGATACGGGCGGGCTTATGCTTGTAGCAAAAACGGATAATGCACATAAATGTTTATCTAATCAATTAAAAGATAAGACTCTAAATCGCGAATATAAAGCACTAATTAAGGGCAGAATTAAAGATGATTTCGTAGTTGAAGGTTATCTAGGACGAAATCCAAAGAATCGTGAACAAATGGCGCTAGTGGATAGTCAGCATGGAAAGTATTCAAAAACAATATTCACAATCGATAAAGTTTACGACCATTATACGCTTCTTAATTGCAAACTTACAACGGGCAGGACTCACCAAATCCGCGCGCATTTAAAGTCGATTAATCACCCGATAGTAGGGGATAAACTATACGGCGGGGTCGACCCACATATTAGGACGGACGGGCAATTATTGTTTGCATATAAAATTCAATTTATCCACCCGCGAACGAATGAGAAAATGGAATTTATAGTAAAATTAGACGATAAATTTCAAAAAATACTTGATGATTTTGTTGTATGAAATAAACTTTTGTGATATAATAAACATATGGAGGATATATGAAGGGTAAGGGAATAGTAAACTTTTTAGCCTATCTTGCTATAATATTGATTGCAGTTGCCTTAGTTTTAGGAGTAATATTCAGTAAAGTAGGGATTAATGCAACAGTAGTTAACGCTATGACTTTAGTGGCACAAATTATCGCGTATGCTATTACCGCAGTGTTTGCCTTCGCGTTTGCTAAGGGTAAAAATATAGGCTACATGATTGCACTAATCGTTGCGGTTATCTTAATCGTTGTTATGTTATTCTTGTAAGATGAAGAAGAAATTTAACCTTAAACTCACCGCTTTTCTGGTGAGTTTATTAATAAGTTTAATATTATTTATTTTCGGTGCACAAAACAATATGTGCATCGGTTTTGCGTGCATTATTTTAGCAGTATCGTTCGTCTTATTTTCTTTCTATTTAACCGAGAGAACGAACAATATTATCACTCAAACGGATATGGCGATTGAAGAAGAAGACGAAGAAGAACTCGACGAAAATGCTTTATTTCAAGTAGAGATTGAGAAATCAAAACTCATTAAATCTACCAAAAGAACTAAATTTGTTGTCTATTTTAGCGCAGTGTTACTAGTAATAATGGGCATTTTAGCAATGATATAAAAGCATTTATCTGCTATCTAATGGGCATTTTTGCGTTTGTTTAAATTAATGTGGAGAATTATCGCAATTCTATTGCAAAATTTTTTAATCTGTGATAAAATAAGCAGGTTTAATAGGAGAAATTATGAATTACAATATTGAGAAAAAAGAAAATGGAGTATATTTAGCAAATATTTCGCTAGATAGTAAAGAGTGGGAAGATGCAATTAATTCCGCTTATGAGAAAAATAAGGGTAAGTTTAATATCCCAGGATTTAGGAAGGGTCATGCCCCTAGAAATATTATCGAAAAGACATACGGAAAAGGCGCTTTTGTAAATGAAGCAATAGACGAAGTTTATTATAGCGCATATACTAAAATCCTTCGCGAGCATGAAGAAATTAGACCTATCGATGCACCTAGCCTTAACATTAAGTCGTTCGACGAAAATAAGGGAGTTGAACTTGAACTCACTATCCAGTGCGTGCCGGACTTTGAACTAGCAAAATATAAGGGTAACACCTTTGAGAAGCAAAAAGTTGAAGTAAAAGACGAAGATGTAGAGAACGAAATTAAAAATGCTCTTCTTCGCGCATCGCGTTTGGTTGAGAGCGGAAAGCCTGTTAAAAACGACGATTTCGTTATGTTAGATTTCGACGGATACATGGACGGAAAGCAGTTCGACGGCGGAAAGGCGGAGAACTATCAACTTAAAATCGGTTCGCACACCTTTATCGATAATTTTGAAGAACAATTAATTGGCTTAAATATTGGAGATAAAAAAGATGTAAATGTAACTTTCCCGAAAGATTATCACGAAAAGAGTTTAGCGGGAAAACCTGCTACATTCAAGGTAGAGATTAAGAATATTCGTGAACGCATTATGCCAGAGTTAAATGAGGAATTCGTATCGAATAGCACCGAGTTCGAAACTGTTGACGAATATAAAGCGAGTGTCCGCGATAAGTTATTAAAGGAAGCAGAGCGTCGCGCCGAAATCGAACTTGATAACGACCTACTTGATAAACTTATCGACGACACAAGTTTCACTGCACCAGAGAGAATGGTGGAAGATGAATTTAATCGCCAAATCAGTGGCATGACCAATCAACTTAGTTACCAAGGTCTCACACTCGCTGATTACGCTAAATATGTTGGCAAGACAGAAGACGAGTTCAAGGAAGAAGTTAGAGCCAATAGTGCAAGAAACGTAAAAGCGCGTCTAGTTTTAGAAAAATTAATTAGAACAGAAAATTTAGATATCAAACAGGAAGATATCGACCAAAAAATCGAAGAACTTGCAAAAAATTCGGGGAAAACTACGGAAGAATTTAAAAAGCAAGTCAATAATGATATGGTGAATAGTATTGCTAACGAACTACTTATGAAAAACATTGTAGATTTCCTTCGCGAAAATAATACGATAAAATAATTTTAAGAATTAAAATAACTTTATTTTAAGCATTAAAACAATTTAATTTTAGGAGGTAAATTATGATACCTATGGTTATAGACCAAGTCGGTAATGTAGAGCGCAGTTATGACATTTATTCGCGCTTGCTTGAAGATAGAATAGTTTTCTTAACTGGCGAAATTAATGACCAAATGGCGAATACAATCGTCGCTCAACTTATATATCTTGAAGGGAAAAATCCTGATAAGGATATATTCATGTACATCAATAGCCCAGGCGGAAGCGTAAGCGCTGGACTTGCGATTTACGACACAATGCAATACATTAAATGTAATGTATCTACAATTTGTATCGGTATGGCAGCAAGTATGGCAGCAGTAATTTTATCTAGCGGAACTAAGGGGAAGAGAATCTGCCTTCCACATAGCGAAGTTATGATACATCAACCGTTAGGTGGAGCGCAAGGACAGGCTAGCGACATCGAAATTCACGCTAAGCATATCCAAAAGACTCGCGAAATCTTAAATAGAATTTTAGCCGAAAATACTGGCAAAGATGTGGAAACAATTACAAAAGATACAGATAGAGATAATTTCTTAGACGCAAAACAAGCATTAAAATACGGCTTAGTGGATAAAATTTACAGTAAGCGCTCATAATAGGGGGAATATGAAAGAAATAGACACAATTTGCTCATTCTGTGGTCGTCCAGCGCGTGAATTATCGGACATAATAAGTAATCCAGAAGGCGATTGCTTTATTTGTAAAGATTGTTTAAATATTTGTCGCGACCTACTAGATTTAAATGATAGAATGAAGGACGGCGAGAAAAATACTCTCATCGAATTACCTAAACCACAAGAGATAAAGGCGAAGTTAGATGAATTTATCATAGGACAGGACGAAGTAAAGAAAATTCTTGCGGTGTCTGTTTACAATCACTATAAACGCATCAATTACAATATGATTAAGCGCAGTAATAATCAGGACGAAGTGGAACTTGAAAAATCCAATGTTCTTCTCGTAGGTCCAACTGGTAGCGGAAAGACACTGCTCGCAAAGACACTTGCGAAAGCACTTAAAGTTCCTTTCGCGTCCAGCGACGCAACCGCGCTTACTGAAGCGGGATATGTAGGCGACGACGTTGAAAATATTTTGTTGAAACTCATTCAAAACGCGGACTATGATATAGAAAAGGCACAACGCGGTATTATCTATATCGACGAAATTGATAAAATCGCTCGTAAGACACAGAATGTTTCAATCACCCGCGATGTGAGTGGGGAAGGTGTTCAGCAAGCCTTACTAAAGATCTTGGAAGGAACTATTGCGTCCGTTCCACCACAGGGCGGAAGGAAGCACCCGCAACAAGAGAATATTAAAATCGATACTACAAATATTCTATTTATATGTGGTGGTGCGTTTGTAGGGCTCGATAAAATTATAAGCGAGCGTACGGGAGCGAGTGCGTTAGGTTTCGGCGCAAATGTCAAATCAAAGGAAGAGAGTCAGTCACTCAATAAATTTGAAGATATCCAACCGCAAGATTTAATAAAATATGGTATGATACCCGAGTTTGTGGGAAGACTTCCAATAGTCGCAACACTTAATAGCCTTGATGAGCAGGCTCTAGAGAGAATTTTAGTTGAACCTAAAAATGCGATTACAAAGCAGTATATCCAAATGTTTAAAATGGACGGGATAGACTTGGTTTTTGACCCAAGCGCAATTAAAGCGGTAGCAAGAAGGGCAATCGAGTTAAAAACGGGTGCGCGTGGACTTAGGACAATTCTTGAAGAGCGAATGTTAGATGTAATGTATAGTTGTCACTTTGAAGATGATATTCGAAAGATTATAGTAACCGAAGATTTTATAACTAAAAAAGCAAAACCGCAAATAATAAAAGATAAACCAACGAAACATAAGAAACAGCCCGCATAATTAAGGCTGTTTTTTAATATTCACTTTGATTAACATATACACATTAAATTGATATAAAAAATACAATAAGCATTTAAAACTAAGGTTAATGTAAATAAATAGTACATTATTGCAATAATAAAATGTAAATTTAATTGTGAATTTAAAAATATATCTAGACAAAACTATTCGTTTGTGTTAGAATAAAAATATAAAAGGTAGGTATATATGAAAAAATCTAAAAGAATTCTCGCTATAGGTGCAGCCATGGCTACAAGTGCAGGCGCACTATTTGGTTTAGGCGCTTGCGGAACTAACACTCAAAACACTGACCAAACCCCAAGTACAGATAATCAGCAAACGATTAACCCTAGCATCATCGAAAATATGCAGGACAAAATCGACGAATTAGAGCAATCAATTAAAGATAATCAATCTAAATTAGAGCAGTTAGAAGGCGAACTAGGGCAAGCAAATGATGACATTGATAATTTGCAAAATCAAATCAATGCTATCAATAATTTAATAAGTTCGCTAACCACTCTGTATAATGATATTATTAATAAATATGCCGAAATAAGTGCGGACTTAAAATCTTTTAAAGATTTAACTGACCTAGATTTAGCCTCGCTAAAAAATACGGTAGCAAGTTACGAAACAACTCTTAAATCTTTACAAGAGCAACTTAACAATATCGGCGTAGTAAATGCGGACGAATTAAAGTCCCTTATCGAGAAAAATCAAAATTCAATAAATGCATTGAAAGTTATGTCCTCAATCGCGTATACTTTGGACGACAATATCCACGGTAGTTTTGAATATACAATCGACGGAAACACGGGAAATTACGAAGCATACCAAACAAAAGACGGCGATTATTACATTTCGGGCGACTATAACGGAAGGAGTTTCGAAGGCGTAAACTATATCGGCTACTCACTTTATAAATTAGGCGATAGAGAATATCTCGGCGGAGATGTTAAGACTTTGACCGAGTGGGCTAGCGAAGGCTTTGTTCAAGCGAACGACAAAATTACAGCCAATGGTAACACTTATACATGTGAAAGCACGGACGGAACAGCAAAATTTGTTGTCAATATCGGCGACGATTACGAAGTGAACTATATTAGTTACACGGACAGCAACGAGTCATTCCACACCAATTATATTGAATCTATTGACGAATTTAATTGCGAAAAAATGGTGAAGATGGGACAACAAAGTTTTGATACTGTCACAAAAATTGACGCGGTTGTCGACGCAGTTAATAAAACTTTCGATAACAAATATATTATGTATGAGCAAACTAATGCAGATTCAACAACTGACGGAGGCACATTCGTCGCATCTAGAAATCAAGTCGCATTAAAAGGACATTACGAAAATACTAATTTTGGCAACCAAGATATATACTATCTCGGCGGAACAAATTCGGGCTTTGACGACAATTCTATTTTAATTTACGATTATGACGGAGAAATTGTAGAGCAGGATATAGGTTCTACCACTATGCCTGCGGGAAAAGAGTGGTTGAAACAATCATATCTACTTACATTGCGTGAAGGAGCAACTGATATCGTAAGAGTAAATGATAATGAGTACGAAATTTGGTTCGGTGAAAATGACCACATTAAACTATTCTTAGATGAGGATGGAACATTAGTTGAAACTCAATATAGGTCGGATATTGAAAATAATACTAATACAAATATGAAGTTTACTAAGATAACAAAAGCCGAGTTTGAAGCGTTCTATGAGGAAGTATCTTCATTCGTCTACGATTATAAATATGGCAAAGAATCTACATTATAAAAATACTTAATAAAATACATCTCTACTTTTAAAATAAATTTATAACTAATAATAAAACACTCGTTTCATTCGTATCTTTCTTACTTTATAAAAAGAAATCTCTCAATCGAGAGATTTTTTAATATAAAATTTTAATTTACAAATTTTACAATATCTAATATAATATTCACATGAAATTAATTACGATTGATATTAAGAGCGGTAGGCAGACGGTGGCGGAAGCAATCGCCCAGTTTTTAGTAGAACTCGAAAGTTACAAAAAGGGCGGATTTAAGGTCATGAAAGTAATTCACGGATATGGCAGTCATGGAGTAGGCGGTGCTATTCGAAACGCTTTTTTAAAACGCTGTACCGACCTAAAGCGTCGTGGAATGATAGAAGATTTCGTCTGTTGTGACCAGTGGACACCTAAGAATGTAGTTAGAAAAATTGCAATAAACTATTGCCCAGACCTGCTCGCCGACAACGACCTGTATATGCTGAACCCAGGTTGTAGCATTGTGATTATGTAATTCGTTATATATCTAATGTAATTTATTATATGTGATCTAATGTGATTAAATAAAGTCATTTTAAAATAACAAAACTTGAAATACAAAATAAAAAATTAAATTTATCTATAACTAGATTTATTAAAAATAAACAATACGCTAAATTTGACAAAACCCTATTATTTTGATATAATTAATATGTGGATATAAAGTTTTGTGTTGACAAGCGAACGGAAGTTATGGAAGTTTTGCTCGTCATAAGTGATTATTTTAAAAAAATGCCTAGATTAAATGTGGGTTTTGACTTTGAATATAAGCGCGAAGTGGAAGAATTTTTCTCACCAGTTAAAACGCATAAAGCGGTAGAATTATTAAACGAAATTGTAGACAAATTGAATTTTAATTATGATGCGCCGATTGCACTCGCTTTGCAGTTAAATGAAGATTTTTCGTATTCAAAATTGTTAGACTATCCTTTTAAAACTAGGCTTAAAAGTAACAAAATTGTACTAGAATTTTTAGATTCTATTCCTGATTTTGTAGAAAAATCTAAATTTAATGAATTTTACTCCGCACATAAAGATCTATATTCAAAATGGATAGAAGATACAAAGAAAAATGTAGACCCCGAATACATAATAAAATTTTTGACCGAGTTTTTTAAAGAAGATTTTAATCGCGATTATGTAATAAACCTTATGCCACTGCAAACAAGAGCAAATTACGGAGTCAACAAGGGGAATACTTCCATTTGTAATCTAGGCTTAAAATCAAAATTGGTAGATGATAAAATTGAAATTGAATTTGCCAAAATTGAAGATAGAGGTGGACTAGTACAACATGAATTCTCACATCCAATTATAAACCCTTTGACTGACAAATATTTCGACGCGGAGAAAATGCCCGCACTCCCTAGTGAAGTTTTTGAAAAGATAAAGAAAAGTGGTTATGGTAGCACTATTACATACATAAATGAGCAAATTATTCGTTGTATGACAATTCTTTACTACGATAAACTTGTCGGTGAAAAGTACGAAGAACCTAATATTAAATATGAAGAAAATTTAGGCTTTATCCATACTCGCCAAATTCTTGATGCTCTCAAAGAGTATGAAAAACAAGATTTGCCACTGTCAAAGTACTACCCACGCATACTGGAAACATTTTATAAACCGCTCGAAGTCGAAAATAACAGCGGAGTGTAATTGTTTTTTAATTTTAAAAATCAGTCATTATAATTAATAAAATCATGCCTGTATTTATTAAAAATTAATATTATATTTTAAGTTTATAATTACAAATTGCAAATATGTGCTAAATTTACATAAATTTTGAAAATTACACTTAAATCTGTTTTATTTTTAATTCAATTTGTGTCATAATATATGTAGGGAGAAATTTTATGAGCGGAAATGAAAAAGTAAAGCGTAAATCGGGCGTTGGAGCATTTATCGGCGGAACATTTTTTGGGATAATTTTAGGGATAGGAGCGCTAGTAGGAATATGCGTGTTTGCATATTTTAATGTGTCTATTGATTGGGTAAATAGGACATTTAACACAAGCATTGATGCTGGGAATGATGATATAAATAATTTGACACTGAATGTGGCGATTTCTCATGCTATTAATCTAGCACAAAACACAGACACATATACACTAGATGATTTAAAGAGTGACTTTGGAATTGAAATACCTGATACGTTAATGGGGATTGATATATCTTCACTTAAATTTGTTCCATTGACCGAGATAGCAAATGAAGCACAATCATTAATCGCGAATATCAGCGCAGACGAACTCAAAAACACGATTGATTTAAGCGGAATGCAAAACATTTTAACTAAAACTAAAACATATTATTACAATACGGCGGATAATACGTTGTATCCTAACGCTGATTTTAGTGGGGAAGCGCTAGACCCAGACTTGTATACATTAAATAGTGGCATAATAACATTAAAAGGAAGAGAGTATCCGCTAGTCCAAAATGGTGATAATTTAACGATTAGTGTAGAACTAAACTATCTTCCACTTACTACCACAATAGCCATATTCACTAACGAAATGGGGGATACACTAACATTTGGTGATTTGGCAGACTTTGGGATAGAACTACCAACCTATATCCTAAATGGGAATGAAACGAAAACGCTAAATCAAATGCAAGATGTTGTAAATAATTTGCGTGTCGCAACTATTTTAGGCTACACCTACGATGAAGTTAACGACACAGTCTATAATGGAACTCAAGTAGTTGATGGGGTGCTTGGCGCGTTAGGTAAGTATACAATCAGCGAACTAACCGATGAGAGTGCTATCAATTCGCTAACCCTAAAAGATTTATTCGGCGAAACTAATGACGGAATATTATCGCTAATCGACGCAAACACCACAATTACTGAAATTCCCGATGCATTAAAAGGTGTAATTGATAATAGTACGATTGATGATTTACAATCGAACGGAATAATTACTATTCAAAATTACGATAATGTTAAGGATAAGACTTTCAATGTTGATGGCGAGAGTGTTATGTTCTCAAATCTAACATTACAACAAATGATGACTATATTTGTAGATAATATTGAGATAATTGCGGAAGTAGTTGACAATACAAATAACTAAGGAGAGAAAGAAAGAGCACATCGCTCTTTTTTTATGTATCATATTGTATCTTTAAATTTATTAAAAACCTAATCTAAAATTCCACTTGTCTCATAATTGAACAATATTAAGAAAAAATGTCACATCAAACGATTTTATAGAGAGAAAAAGCATAGTAATATTAGAAATCCTTGAAAATAAGCCAAGATTTTATGTCATTTCGACAAAATTCAAAAATTTTCTAAAATTTTTTAAAAAATATTGAAAAAACTGTTGACATAAATTTCGGTATATGGTAATATTCAAATGCTTGCGCAGAACAAACTAGTCAAAATTTATTTAAAATCTTAAAAAAATTTCTAAAAATTTTAAAAAAGTTTTAAAAAAAGTGTTGACAAAGGTTTGAATATGTGGTATATTAATACTGCACTTAGCGAGAGCAAGCGCCGAACTGTAATAGTTCGTAAGGACAATTTATATCTTAATATGTACAGGTAAGAATAAGTGAAGAACAAAGTTCTTGCCAATTCCAAGTTTTTTAGACAACGAAAAATAAGCCAAGCGATGAGCAAGGTATTTATAAATTTTGTTCGCAGTGTTCTATTAAAATGGGGTCCCCACAAAACGAAGTTTTGAAGGGGATAACAAAAAATAGAACATAGGTCGAAATTTAAAATTTTCAATTTTAAATGAGGAAAAGCGAATATTTTTTGTAGAGTTTGATCCTGGCTCAGGACAAACGCTGGCGGCGTGCTTTAAACATGCAAGTCGAACGGAGGTTAAGTTTTCCACTAAGTATTCTCGATTACAAGAGTAAAGTATAGGGTACTTAGTGGAGAACTTACCCTTAGTGGCGGACGGGTGAGTAACGCGTGAGTAATCTACCTCTATCTGGGGGACAACAGTTGGAAACGACTGCTAATACCGCATAGGACCACATGAAAGATTTATCGAATAGAGATGAGCTCGCGTAGCATTAGTTAGTTGGTGGGGTAACGGCTCACCAAGACGATGATGCTTAGCCGATCTGAGAGGATGATCGGCCACACTGGAACTGAGACACGGTCCAGACTCCTACGGGAGGCAGCAGTTAGGAATATTGGGCAATGGAGGCAACTCTGACCCAGCAACGCCGCGTGAAGGATGAAGGTCCTCGGATTGTAAACTTCTGTATTATGGGAAGAAGATAGTGACGGTACCATAATAGAAAGCTTCGGCAAACTACGTGCCAGCAGCCGCGGTAAGACGTAGGAAGCAAGCGTTGTCCGGAATGACTGGGCGTAAAGGGTGCGTAGGCGGTTATTTAAGTCTGTTGTGAAATCCTATGGCTTAACCATAGAACTGCATCAGATACTGGGTAACTGGAGTGCGGAAGAGGTTGACGGAATTACTAGTGTAGCGGTAGAATGCATAGATATTAGTAAGAAGACCGGAGGCGAAGGCGGTCAACTGGGACGTAACTGACGCTGAGGCACGAAAGCGTGGGGAGCAAACAGGATTAGATACCCTG
>CASFFG010000004.1 GCA_949293905.1 uncultured Christensenella sp.
TCGTGAGACATCTCACAATGGTACAGCGGTAATAGCGAACGGTGAAGACTTTGAAATAGTGGGCAATGTAGTAATCCAAAACAACGAAAACAACACCACAAAATACGGTGGAGGTATGCTTATCTTCGCGGTAGTAGCAGGACAAACTGAAACAGAAGATGAAGACGAGTTCCTACAGATAGATAACATTACAATTCAAAATTGCTCGGCAGAAGAAGGCGCGGGTCTTTGTGTATTGGCGGCAAATGTCAATATTGGTGAGAACTCATATTTTATGAATAACGACGGCGACGGAGTAATGTTTGCTCCCGGTCCACTATATCAAGAAGAAGAAAGCGAAGTTATTGGATTAACGGCAGCTACCATCAATAGACCACCAGTAGATTTCCAAGCGGAAGAAGGACAATATTACTACAATACAACCGCTACATTCTCGGGCTCTTGTACTGGCAACAACCAGGGCATAAAGTTAAATGGTGCCACTATAACATTTAAAGGCAATTGCTATTCTAATAGCCAAAATGGTGTGCTTATGACTTATGGCTGGGTTTTATTTGTAGGAAATGTATATAGTCATCTTACTATGCAATCCGGTAACATTTACTCTAATGGCATTCATGGCATATGTTCTACCAGTAATGCTAGTGGTAGTGTTACTATGACAGGTGGCACGATACGAAATAATGATGGAGATGGTATAAATGCCACACAAAACAATTTCACGATGAGTGGTGGTACTATTCGAACTAATGACGGAAGTGGAATTGCTTTGAATGAAATTTGGGATGTGTCAATATCAGGATCTCCAGTAATTCGAAATAATGGCAATAGTGGAATTCGAGTTAATGGTAATACTGGCTCATTCGAAATATCAGGTGGTTCAATTTATAGCAATTCAACTACAAATAATGGTGGAGGAATATATTTTGGAGCGCATAGTCAGGGTTGTGAATTAAACATTTATGGTAGCACTAAAATATATTCAAATACTGCATCGGCAACTTCCGGCTCTGCTATGGGTGGAGGGATATATATAGTTAAAGGCATATTAAACATTTATGGTAGCACAGAAATATACGATAACACAGTAACTGTAACTTCAGGCACCGCTGAAGGGGGTGGGATCTTCGCGAATATAGAGAAATCTGTTTCAGGTTCTTCAACTTGTAATATATATGGAAGTGCAAAAATATATTCTAACACCGCAACTTGTAGTACAGGAAGAGCCTATGGTGGTGGCATATATGTAACGTTGGGGACAAGTTCTTTATTTTTAAACCAAAGTGTGAGAATATATGACAACTCTGCGGCTAGAAGGAATACTTCGGGAAGAGCTTATGGCGGTGGCATATATGGATCTTCGGCAAGGCTTTCTGGGGGCTCAACTTCAAGAATATATGATAACACAGCAGGAACTGCGGGAAATAATACATATGGCTTTGGTAGTATTACTTTCAGGCTATACTATGCGAGCGGTCAATATAACTCATACACAGTGTACTATTTAGACACACTAACCCCATCGGCCTCTAAGAGCGGATATTCATATATGGGGTTTAGTTCTTCTAGTACAAGCACAACCAGCAATCCTATTAAAACTTATACATGTACTTCAACATCTTCATCGACAATTACTAGATATGCCGTATGGTATGGTACATACATAACAAGTACAGGAAATAGTTCAGATATTAGCACTACCTATACTATGTCTGCTACATTATACAAGACATCGAGTAGTACGAATACTTATTACGCTTCTATTCAGAGATATTACACATATGACACTGGGTACTATAATCAATATCATAATTATGATTTAACCTATCATTCAGGCACAACATCAAATTCTCTTACTAAAGACTATTTTAGATTAGTGAATAACGGTTCTGCAAGTTCATGGTCAACCAGCGCACCATCATTAAAACTTACTATACCTTGGACGACGGGGACTCTAAGTGGATACACATTCTCAGGTTACAGTACAGATGGAGCGAATGCATCTGCTGAGTGGACTAGCGGAAGTAAAGATGTAACGAGTAGCGTAACATATTACGGAGTGTGGTACGGAAGTTATGTGACAAGTACTGGGAATAATTCATCAACTAGCACATATGGTAGCACAATTACTGCGACCTTAAGGGGAACATCTAGCGGAACAACCGCGTCATATAATGCTTACAGACAATCGTATTACACATATAACACGGGTTATTATAATCAATACCACAGTTATAATTTAGCATCTCATTCTGGTTCGCAAACAAATTCGACCACTGCAACATATTATAGGCTAGTAAACAACGGATCTACTGGTTCTTGGTCAACCAGTATTCCAAGTTTAACGCTCACTATCCCGTGGACGACAGCGAGTCTAAGCGGATACACATTCTCAGGTTGGAGTACGAATGGTTCAAACACATCTGCTGAATGGACAAGCGGAAGAAGAAGCGTGACATCTAGTGTTACATACTATGGAGTGTGGTACGGTAGTTATGTTACGAGTACTGGAAACAGTTCGTCAACTAGCACATATGGTAGCACAATCACAGCAACATTAAGAGGAACGTCTAGCGGAACAACCGCAACATATAGTGCGTATAGACAGACATATTCTAGATACAATACAGGCTATTACAACCAGTACCATAATTACAATCTATCTTCGCACTCTGGTTCACGAACTAATTCAACCACGGCGACTTATTATAGATTGATAAACAATGGTTCTACTGGTTCATGGTCAACGAGTGTGCCAACACTTACCCTCACAATTCCATGGACGACAGCAACTCTAAGCGGATATACATTCTCAGGCTGGAGCACTAATGGCGCAAATGCAACTGCCGAATGGACAAGCGGAAGCAGAAGCGTGACATCTAGTGTTACATACTATGGAGTATGGTATGGTAGTTATGTAACGAGCACGAGTAATAGTTCTTCTACAACAACATACGGAGATACGATTACTGCCACCCTAAGAGGTACGAAGAGCGGGACAACCGCTACATATAACGCATACAGGCAGACTTATTATAGATACAACACTGGTTATTACAATCAATATCATAGTTACAATTTGTCAACACATTCTGGTTCGCAAACAAATTCGACCACTGCAACTTACTATAGACTTATGAATAATGGTACCGCAAGTTCATGGTCAACCAGCGTACCTTCGCTTACCCTAACTGTTCCATGGACGGACGAGACTTTAAGCGGATATACATTTGTAGGTTGGAGTACGAATGGTTCAAACACATCTGCTGAATGGACTAGCGGAAGCAGGAGCATAACTAGTAGTGCGACATATTATGGTGTTTGGTACGGAGATTATATTACAAGTACAGATAATTCATCTGCTACTACAACTCATAGTTCAATTACGGCAACATTGTATTCTACGCCTAGCAACAGCGTATCATATACCGCTAGAATTGAAACATATTACAAATATGACACAGGTTATTACAACCAAAATCATAATTACAATTTGTCAGCACATTCTGGTTCGCAAACCAACTCGGCTGAGTATGATAGACAATATAGGCTTGTGAACAATAGTGCGGTGGGTTCATGGCAGAGTAGTGTACCTAGCATTACTTTGACAATACCGTGGACAACTGGTACTCTAAGTGGATATAGTTTCTATGGTTGGAGTACAAATGGAACAGACTCAACTGCAGAATGGACTAGTGGAACTAGGAGCGTAACAAGAGATGTTACTTACTATGCAGTTTATGTTAGAAGAGTATACAACAACACGACCCTTGTTGGAACGGCATACTATCCATACAATTCGACTGCAAATGCAACACATAGCATTACAACGAAAACTCCTACAAAGGACGGCTTCACATTCGAAGGCTACACATCATCTAGCAGTGTGACCGCAAATACGGAAACTAGACCAAGCACAGTGACAACTACTAATGTAGTGAGAACAACAGCGGGAAGCACTACAGTATACGCATTATATAGTAGGACATGGACATTTAATTATGGACTAACAGGCGCTAGTACGCACACGATAACTGCATACTATCCATATAGTGTGAATGCGAACGCAAGTTACAGTAAAACATACGATCCAGGAGATCCAACAGGATACACATTCGTAGGCTGGAGAACTAGCAGTTCGGGAGCAAGCGTATCTGGAAGCACGGCAACCTTAACTGCTGATAGTGGTACATTCACTGCAACTCTTGCTAACGGCGGATATTCAGCAAATGTTTATACAATTAACTTTGACCCAAATGAAGGTACACTAAGCGGTAAGAGTGAGATTGATGTAGTATATGGTGAGACAGATTACAACTCAATTTCTTCTACTATTACAGTTTCGCGTACTGGTTATACATTTAAAGGTTGGACGGACAGTGAAGACGGCGGAAATCTAGTCTATGACGCTAGCGGAAATGCTGTGGCTGGAACATATTGGAATTCTAGCAAGCAGTGGAACTATGTCGTTAGCGGTGGAGAGATGACCGTTTATGCACAATGGGAAATTAACTACTATGATGTAGATATAAAGGTAAATAACTCAAATTATGGTTCGGTAAATAGAACAAGTCTATCTGTACCATACGGAAGTAGCATAACTGTAAATTCAAATACAATCACAATCAATGGTACAACAATAACCGCAACTCCAACGACAACAACTGCACAATATTCATATGCCTTCAGGTCATGGAGCAATGCAAGTGGTACTATTTCAGGAGATAGAGAAATCACGGCTAACTTCACGCGTACATTAAGGAGTTACACGGTAACTATCGGTGTGAACAATAGCAGTTGGGGTTCACTAACTTCAACAAGTCTATCCGTTCCGTATGGTAGCACGATTACCGCTTCTGGCAACACAATTACAATATCTGGAACAAACAATAATGGCAGTGCTTATAATCAAACCGTCACTGCTAATGTAAATACAAGTTTAAAGACATGTACTCCAGTATTTAGAGAGTGGGCAAATGCTAGCGGAACTATCACTGGAGCGCGTACGATTACAGCATACTTCTCTCGAACTTGTACAGTTACGATAGGTGTAAATAACACGAATCTTGGTTCGGTTAATAATCAAGATAGCGTAACTATAACAGACGTCCCTTACGGTAGCACAATTACAATAAGTGGAACGGACAACAGCGTTCTAACCATAAGCGGAACAAATTATCTAGGAAATGCGTATAGTCGGTCTATTACCGCAAGAGTAAAGACGGCAACTAACACTACAACCTCATTTAATGGTTGGTCAAATGCAACAAATGGCGGAAGTATTACTTCTAATATTAATAATATAAGTGCTAATTTCTATCGTGATGTTAATATTACTATAGCAGTGAACGAAAGCGATTGGGGTTCGGTAAGTTCGACTAGTCTTGCTGTACCTTACAACAGCACGATTGCAACTAGCGGAAATAACATCGTAATCAGTGGTACCCGCGCAGACGGAAGCAGTTATTCTCAAACGATTACTCCAAGCACTAAGAGTGTCGCTAACTGCACAACTGCATTTATGGGTTGGTCAAATACTGCTGGAAGTATAACCTCCCCTAGAACGATAACCGCAAACTTCGCTTGTACTGTGAGAGTAACTATCGCAGTAAATAGTGATAGATGGGGCTCGGGCGATAGTTGGGGTTCAGTGAACACAACTAGTCTAACTGTTCCATATGGTAGTACTATTAACTTGAGTGGAACGAATGATACCATTTTAACTATTAGCGGAACGAATTATGACTCGACTTCGTATACTCAATCAGTTGTTGCTAGTGCAAATACAGGTCTAACGAATTGCACTCCAGTATTTGAAGAATGGGGAAATGCAACTGGTAGCATAACAGGTGCACGCAAAATCACGGCATACTTCTCTAGAACGGCAATCGTTGAGTTCAGTGCAACACCTAGCGGTTACGGAACAGTAACACAAGCAAGTTTATCCGTTCCTTATGGTAGCACTATTGCTTTAAGCGGAACGAATAATGCTACTCTAACTATAAATGGAACTAACTATAATGGCACATCGTATAGTCAATCAGTTAATGCGAATATAACCAATTTGACTGGCACGACTACCGAATTTGATAAGTGGACAAATGGTGCAAATGGCAATACAATCGCAAATAATAATTCTATTACGACTAACATGGAGATAATCGCTAACTTTACTAGAGAAAGCGTAGTAACATTTAGTGTGAATAATTCTTCGTATGGTGAAGTTGACCGCTCTTCGTTGACTGTACCTTACGGAAGCAGGATTTCGATTGTTGAGACTACGGACGGATATAGCAGATTGTCTATAAACGGAACGACGATTACTGCAACTATCAAAAATGCAATTGGATACACTACAAAGTTTAGTTCATGGTCTAATATCCCATCTAATAATACGGTAGCAGCAGGATTTACAATAACCGCGAACTTCACTCGCGAAATAAATAGATATACAGTAACAATTAATCCAAACGGCGGAACATATAGCGGAAATACCAGTGTAACGCAAGAGTATAACTCAAGTTTCACTTTAGGTTCAGTTACTCGTGCGGGCTGGAATTTAACAGGTTGGACGGTGACTGCAACTGACGGAACGACTACAACGAATCTCGGTGAAGTTAGTTACAACGAAAATGGTGGAACTTATTCATATAGACTTGGAGCAACCAATACGACCCTAACAGCACAATGGGAACGCAAGCAATTTACACTAGATCTAGATGCAAATATTGATGGTGTGAGCGTTGAAAATGTATCGGGTATAGCAACTATAAGTGTTTCTATAAAAGAACCTGGAGACTCAAGTTTCTCAGTTGTATCTTCAAATGCAACAGAATACAACGAATCATTAGTATACGAAACAGAGTACGAAATAGTAGTGACTATCACAAATAGCGCACAATACTATGTTGGTACTTCTAGCGACTGTGACCAGACTACTTACACCTTCTCGGGCGAGATTGGGGAAGGAAATGTCACTGTAACCGCGTATATTGAAACTAGAGATTATGCTGTAACTTATACTATCAATCCAACTGGTAGCGGAAAAGTATCCATGGCTTCAAATAGAGTGCTATATGGTAGTACGATAACAGTTGATGGCGAGGAGTTGACCTTCACTGGCGAATATTATGACGGAGAACAACTTGTTAGAACGGCTAAGGCTACTCCTGAAGGCGTAAATAGATATATATTCGATAATTGGTCAGTGAATAATGGTGCGACAGTTACGGGCAATATGACTATAACCGCAACATTCGCTAGATTATTCGCATTGAACTATACCATTGAAGGCGCTAAGGCTGGAAATGGCTACACATTCGATATATATAGACAAGAAGGCTCGAGTTTGGTATCAGTTAATGATTCTAGAGAATATTCGGTATCGACTGATACGGATAGAATTACTAATACCGAGTACATTCATGAAAATTATGTAGTTAAGATATTAGCAACCACGCTAACATCGGGTGGAACATATCAAATTCTATACGTTTATGGTGAAAATGACGATTTACTATTTGACCCTTCGGCTACAAGCACGACAGGTAATGAGTCGGGAAACATTATTCCTATGAACAATGAAAATATATCAATTAGAATTGTGTTTAAATCTGGTTATGTAGTGAACAGCGTTAGCGATAGGGAAGAAGCAAAAGCAACTATCACAACTACTAATAGTGCGGATAGCGTAGAATTAAATGATAATACTTTAGTTATTGCATCTAATTCGCCTATTGTAATCAACATACCTAGGGTGGCAAATGAAGAAGGTTACTTCTATGTTGGATTTAGATACACTGTTGGTTCAAACGCGAATATCATATATAGTAATGGTTCGATTGGGGACAACTTCACCTTTGATGATACGGACGAAAGTAATTATAAATATTACGCAACGGGAATATCACCTAGCGAAATAGAAGTCTTATCGTATGAAGAAGTGATTCTTGATACTACAGATTTTGATAGTTCGTTAAATGGTTATACATATACATTTACGAACAAGTTAGCCGACGACGATACAGGATTTGTTGTATCATACGACATTACTTCTAATGGTTGGAGATTGTTCGCAGGAACATGGACTATTACGATAGACGAATCGGCAGATAACTCTGTTCTAACTAATTTACTAAATGAGTTAAGAACTCATTATCCAAGTTATAATGCTACAAGCGCTGATGGAGTTATAACAATTACTATCCAATAGACTACATTAAAAAAAGTATGACAATATAGAGATGTGATTCTCAAAAGTCATACTTTTTTATTTTTTAGTTTTTATGTTTATTTTAATCGGTCATACACATTCACGCTCTTTATTTTTATATTTATAATTTTTAGTTAATAAGTTATGTAAAATCTCTATATTTTTAATATTTCTAATGCGGATACCATGAAATCTTTATTTTTAAAGATTTCATAAAAACATTCATTACCATTATACATTTATTAAGAGTAAAAAACACCTAATCTTTGTGATTAGGTGTAATTTATTAGTCGGCACTAAAAGGTAAAAGTGCGATATTTCTAGCACGCTTGATAGCGGTAGTCAACTCTCTTTGATGACGCGCACAAGTACCAGTTTGACGAGAAGGGATAATCTTACCTTTCTCTGTAACAAACTTTTTAAGTCGTGGGTCCTTATAATCTATGAACTTGCAGTTCTTGTCTTCACAGAAAAGGCAAACTTTCTTCTTGCTCTTATTGTGGCGAACGAATTTCTTCTTGTCCTTTTCAACAGGTTTAGTTTCAGCGACAACTTCTGCTTTTTCACTTGTTTCAACAACTTCTTCCATATTTTCTCCTTTATATATTTTAAAACTAATCTAAATTATCCTTTATTGATTTAAAGAAAACTTAGAAATTTGATATTTTAATAGTTAAATCGACAATTATATTATTTAATTTAATTAGAACGGTAAATCGTCATCACTAACGGGCTGTAATTCGCTAACCTGTGCGCTTTGAGTAGGGGTAGCAGTAACTCCACCTTCGCTATTTGAATCGTTACGCGAAGTTAAGAATTCAACATCGTCCGCTGTTATATCCACACTGGTTCCGCGTGTTCCGTCTTGACGCTCGTAATTTCTAATTTGTATTGAGCCAGATACTGCGACTTTGTTTCCTTTCTTTAAGAACTTAGCGCAATTATCCGCCGTTCCGCGCCATGCTGTAATATTGAAGAAATCTGTTTCGCGCTCGCCGTCCGCGTTAGAGAATCGCCTACTAACCGCAATAGAAAAACGACATACTGAAACACCGCTGTTCGTGGTGCTGGATTCAGGGTCGCGAGTAAGATTTCCAATTAAAAATACCTTATTCATAATCTCTCCTTTAAGAATACGACTAAATCGTAATCTCCATTAATTATTTAGCGACGATAATATGTCGCATTATACCATTTGTGATGTTAAGTAGTACGCCTAACTTGTTAGGAACATTAGCGTCTGCTGTAAAGTTCACTAAAACATAGAATCCTTCGCGCTTCTTATCTATTTCGTACGCAAGTTTTTTATTTCCCACGCGTTCAACAGATTCAATCACGCCACCATCTTTTTCAATCATGCTGTTAACTAGCGCGATAAGACGCTCTTTTTCTTCATCAGCAGACTGACTAGGAATGATGTACATCAATTCATAACTCTTCATATAAACCTCCTTATGGACTAATTGGCATGTTGTCATGCAAGGACGGTATATGCAAATGCGACTTACATATACTCGTGTTAAAATGTCTTTAACACACGAGAAAGACTCCCCGCTAAACAAAAAAACTTTTTAACGCGCCTATTATATCACATGTAAACTAAAATTGCAAGTATAAATTCGAAAGTATTTGCTAAAAATTTTTCCGTTTGATATAATAAAAACATGAATATTGAAAATATTGGGGAAGAATTAGCGCGAATTGTGGATAAATTCGAACTAACAAAATCATGTTTAAACTTAAATGAACAGCAATCTAGGCTTAATTCACTTATGAAAGAGCGTGAATCACTCTCTTTTTGGAACAACCTTGATTATGCCATGCAAACGAATAAGGAGATTAAGAGTTTGCAAGAACTTTTTAATACCGTGCAGAGTATACAAAAGCAACTTAGCGACATTATAGATATGGTAAAAAGTCTTCAAAATGAAACGGATATTGAACTACTAAATCTCGCGTTTAATGAACTACTAGAATTAAAACCGCGTATAGATGAACTTAATGTTCGCACTCTTTTAGATGGGAAATACGACTTAAACGACGCAATTCTTACTATCCACTCGGGCGCAGGCGGAACGGAAGCGCAAGATTGGGTGGTTATGCTCGCACGCATGTATAAGATGTATGCGCAGAAAAACGGCTTTGAATATAGCATTGTGGATAAACTAGAAGGTACAGATGCGGGACTTAAATCTATCGTTATATGGATAAAAGGCGATTACGCGTACGGTAAATTAAAGGGCGAAATGGGCGTTCATAGGTTGGTTCGCATAAGTCCTTTTGATAGTAATAAGCGACGACACACAAGTTTTGCGTCCGTTGAAGTCGTCCCCGCAATAACGAAGGAAACCGAAGTTAAAGTAAATACAGAAGATTTAAAAATCGATACATATCGTAGTGGTGGCGCAGGTGGACAAAATGTGAATAAAGTGGAAACAGCAGTTAGGATTACACATATCCCGACAGGTATAGTCGTCACTTGCCAAAACGAACGCAGTCAATTACAAAATCGCGAAAATGCGCTTAAAATTTTAACGAGTAAACTAGTAGCCCTTGAAGAAGAAAAACATAGACTGAACATGAACGAAATTAAGGGCGATTTAAAACCAATCGAATGGGGTAGCCAAATTCGAAGTTATGTTTTTCAACCATACACCATGGTGAAAGACCATAGAACAGATTATGAAACTAGCGATGTGCAAGCGGTCATGGACGGAGAGTTAAACGATTTTATAAACGAGTATCTTAAAAAATCCCATGTAAAGAGTGAAAATTAATAATAAATTTAAGTTGATTAATAGTAAATTTACTAAGTTGGTTGAAGTGAACATTGCATGGTTCACTTTTTTACGAGATATATTTCGAAAAATTTTAAAACTTAGTCGTACTAAACTGACGAAATCTAAGCAATTTCGACAAATTGAAAGGAGATTATTAAAATTTTTGGTATTTCACTCATTTTTCACTTTATCGATATTGACAACTCGTCAATAGTGGTGTATAATCCGCGTGTTTAAAGAAATTAAGGAGAGAATATGGATATAAAATATTTTGCGAATGTCCTTTTCCCACGCGGAGTAAAAAGGAGAAATTGTATAAAAGAGATAGCCGAACCAACTCTAAGTTGTGTTGAGCGCGATATTGACGATGGGTGTTATTATGTGGAAATTTTAACAGTGATGGACCAGTCAGCAAAAAATGCAGGCGACACTTTCACCAACGAGCACCTTATAGATAAAAAAGCCTATTTCTTCGGTGAAGAGTTGTCCCTTCGTGACATTAAAGAGATTTACGGTGAGAAATCTAGTCAATACATTCGCGCATGCCTTAGTAAGTTTGCGAGATTTGTGCGTAATGCAGGAAGTGAAAATCTACTTGGAGTAGAGGCTGGTGCAGAAATTCTTTCGCCAGAAGAAATAAAATCAAATATTTCGGGGACAAATTGTGATAACTAAATTTAGAGATAAAGATTTTAGTCAAGATGAAAAACTAGAGTTAAAAAAAGAATATTTCGTGCAATATCAGTATGCAGACACTGACGAATTGGAACAGCAAAAAGTGGAAAGTGCGAGTTTAGATAATGTCCATATAGACGTGTCACGTGTCTGTCAATCTTTTACGATTTATATCCGCTACTCGTATGAATTTCATGCGCTAGGTAAAGTTATAAAATCATCGCCTGTCGGGCACGATGTCGTAAAAGAATTTGTTATTGGAACTCCAGTAACTCTAAACCAGATTAAAAAGAGGTTTGGGGAAGACAGCGAGATTTATCTTTATCTTAAAGATAATTGGCAAACAAAGAAATTTCTAATGTTTAGTGATGGACTTTCGTTCGTTTCGCTAAAAAATAGTTGGAATATAATTTCGCCCGAAAATATAGATGAAAATGGACGAATAAAGGCGGGAAATTTTAACGAACTTGGTATTCTTAGTTAAAATAGTTTTAACGCGTAAGTTAATGGAATAAAATTTACTTGATTGCTAATAAAATTAAAAAGAAAAAACCTGCTCTAAGGTTGGCAAATTTTGAAACTAGCGTAATAAATTAATCTTATTATAAAATTTTTAAACCAAAAAAGAATGTTGTAAAAATTAAACCAACATTCTTTTTATTTTGTAGATATACTTTTGATTGACAAAAATTATTAATAAAAATCAGTTTATTTAGAATTATTATTAAAATTCAAAATTTTATCTATTTCATCTATAAAGGTAGAACTTTTAGCTACTCTTCCATTTCCACCTAATTCTTTATATTTTTGTAAAATATCTTTTTTAATTAAATCAATAAATTCATCAGTTATCGTTTCGGTATCTAACATTTTTATATCAGTGAATTCTATTTTTGCTTTGTTTATTTTTTTTGCAACTACAGCATATAATAAATAAAATAAAATATCACTACGTTCAGCAGGAGTCATATCTAAAGTGTTTCTTAAATTGTTTTGAATCTTCTTACCAAGAAGTGCAGACTTATAATAAACTTCCAAATCTGTATTTTCTCCATATAATTTATTGTATGTAGAGTCATCAGTTAATAAAGTTGATGGTCTCGCTCTTGCAAAATCAGGTTTCTTTAGTATTAAACTAATTAAACATTGAGCTAAAAATGATACACTGACAATATCTTTTGTTTTTTTCTTTTGATTTTTATATTGATTTTTTCGTCTATCATAATATAAACCACGATTTTTAAAATACATTTCTATTTGTAAATGAATAGTATCTGTTACTCGTAAAGATGATTTAGGTATACTGGTTTGATTATTTGTTGCAAAAATGATATTGTCTCTTGATTCCTCAGTATTTGGGACAATTAGTCTAACAAGTATATTTCTATTTTCAATATCAGGCAATTGTTCATTTTTTGAAAAGTAATTGTAAATTTCTGTAGAAGTCTGCAAACCGTTTACAATTTTTGGATTTTCTAAAAGTAATTCTCTTGTTGTAATTGGTGTAATTTTAGATGCCAAAATTGTTACTCCATTGTTTAACCACCAAAAATCTTCATCAGATGGGTTTTTTAATGTATTAGCAATACAAGTATTAACACTATTTTTACCTTGATAATCTCTAACATTAGACTCAAAAAAAGATTTTCTAATATCTCCATTTAAATCGGTAATAAAATTAAAATATGTTTTTAAGTTGACCAACGCAATATAGTCAGTTTTCTGTCCCAAAGCAATTGGTTGATCTGATAAAGATAAATTAATACTCGTTTCATCATTTGTATTGTATAATTCCATAAGTTTATCAGCTCCAACAAAATGAACTTCTACTGTTGATGAAGGGTAGTTCTTCTTAATCAAATCCTTTAGTTCATTTGCTTGCTGTTGTACATTTGGATGGATATCCGTACCTAAAGTTATATCATAAAATTGAAAGGTTATCTTTATTTGAGATCTCAATAGTTTTGTAAGTACATCTCTAAACAATTTTATAGAATTTAAAATTCTTTCATTATATCTTGATTGAAAATCATTTAAGTTGTTAGAAAAATTTAATAAGTTTTCAGATAATGTTTTAAACTTTAAAATGGTATCCTCTCCAAATCCCAATGTATTTTTTGCTTGAATAATAAACAACTTTATAGTTGATCCTTTCGCTGTTGACAAATTTTCAATTTGATCTTCTGTTATTAATTCTTCATTCAAGAAAAGATATATACCATCACATCCACCATCATTTCCACCACCTGTCAATCCTTCATCTATTTCATCGTCATTTAAATCGTAATTTTTGAATATTTGTGAAATGGAAAAAAATTCAAAAAAAGTTGAAATGTCTGCATAAATTTGAGAATCCTCAAACTCTTGTTTTATACATTCCTTCATTAAAATTTGATTATTTGTTAAATTATGGCTCATTTTTTCCTCCTTTGTAACAATTAAATACACTATTTATAATATTTAATAAACTATTTTTTATATTAAGTTTTTAGCAAAAATCAAATAATGCCTTTTTCCTTTTTAAAGTATTAATATATTCTAAAATAGTCAAAGGTATAATATCTACATTGTCTCTATATTTGCTAAACTCTATCATATATTGAGCATCTGAATGTATTGCTGGAGCTATGAATATAGCGAAAACCTCTACATCATTGTATTTCGCTTTTCTTTCAAGGACATGTCTAGTAATGCCAGGTATTTCATTTACTCCTTGCACTTTTGATGTCATAAGCGTAACTTCAACAATAGGCTTGCAATCTTTGTCAAAACATTCAATATCCGCCATTCCTCCAGATGCCGTAAATGTTGGTAAACCCTCATCATCTATTTTATAATTAGGAATAATTCTTGCATCTTGAAAATGTTGTTTTAAAGAGATACTTGTTAAAAATTCAAACCTTGTAGGAGCATCTATAACTCTCAAAATTTCATTATTTGATTTTACATTTCTATTTAACAATAATAATTCTTTTTCAACTTCATCCTTGCTAAAAACTTTTGCCCACTTATTTAGTGCTTGTTCTTTTATTTCCGATCTATCTGCTATTGCAGATTTTGCAGTCTGTAATATTTTTGAATCAATTTGAGAAACATAATTAAAATATTCATCTTTGCTTTTAAAAACTTGAGGAATAGAGTAATGAGTCAAAATATAATCAATTTTATCTTTTTCATAATTGTTTTCATCCAAAAAACGGCCATTGCCTCTTAATGAAAATATACCTGTTATACGCATTTTCCTAATAAATTCATCGACTGCTTCGCCTGTTATTTTAGACATTTTATACAAATTTTCTTTATCTTTTCCAGCTCCTAATAATTTCATACATTCCTCATATATGACTTCATTAGAAATGTTAAAGCCAAATTTTCCCCTAAGTTCTAAAATTTTAGATACAAGGTTTCTATAATTGTCATCAGGCCAACATATAATAAGAGATAATTCTTGTCTATGAATACCACTACTTTTTTCATTTATTCTTTTCAATTCCTTAATAACTTCTAATGTTAAGATTAATGGACAATTTGAATTGAGGTTTTTCTTAAATGGGTTATTTGTTTGATACTTCATTAATGCATTAAGGAAAACGGCTTGAATTTTATCATTATTAATTATTTCCTCTTTAAAAGCATCTACCAACATGTGGCCTGTTTGAGATATTATAATAGGTTTGCCCATTTCATATCTGATAAATCCCAACTCTTGAGGAAACTCATACCAAGTATCAAATCTTGAAGGCCAACCTTTGTCAAATCCAGCCTCTTTATGCTCTTGTGGACTATTTTTAATTATATCTTCAACTTGTTTTCTAGTGAATAACAAATCTGGATTTAGATATATTCTTTTGTATTCTGGAACTTTCATTTCATACTTTTGTGTATAGTATAATTTTTCAGAAATTAATTTTACCGCTACTTCGTGAATAATTTTATTTGTTAAAACTTGTCCTTCAAAAGGTAAAATGCAATTTAAAAATCCAGCAATTCTTTCAGGATTTCTCATTGTTGTTGAAAATGATAAAGGTTTTCTTGTTGCTTTTCTTTCTTTAGTCATAATTTGTAACTAGAACCTCCTTATTTGTAGTTTTATTTGAATTATCATGATAGTTTATATAATTACTTGATATATCGAATATTTTATATTTTTTTGCCCAATTTATAAACATAGTATTTTCTCTATCTTTTGTAAACAGTAAATTAGAGATTGCAAATCTTACACCTTTGTTATTTAAGTCATCTAAGATATTAAGTAAATCAATTTCATCTTTTTCAGTCCATAACTTATTATACTCAGAACTTGAAATGAGATAAGGTGGATCTAAATAAATAAAATCATTTGCTTTAAAATTTTGTTTATTTATAAATTCGCGAAAATCTAGAGAGGAAAATTGCAAGTTGTTATTTTTGGCAAAGTTAAAATAATCTTTAAGGGCATCTATCACATTTTGATTTAAATCAACGTTTCCAACTGGCAAATTAAAATCACCTTTGCTATTAAAACGTAGCATTCGATTAAAACCATAAATTAATAAAACATAAAGTAGTTCCATATTATTTTTATCTTTATTAAAATCACTTCTCATTTTCGCATAACTCTCTTTATTAAATTTAGCAAAATATGTCTTAGGATACTGCTTTTTGAATTCCAATGGTATAATGTCTTGTTTATGTGATGCACTTAAGCCATAATGATCTTCTATATTATTTAATATAAGAAAAAACATATCAGAAGTCATAGCATTATCTTTTAATAGATTGTGAAGTTTTATCATATAACTGTCAATATCATTTAAAACATAATTGTTTGCAATTACATTTAAGAAGGAACTTCCTCCTCCACAAAATGGTTCAAAATAAGTATCTATATTTTTTGGAAATACTTTTAGTAATTGTGGCATTAATTTAGATTTATCTCCAACATAGAAGAAAGGTGAACGAGTAACATCTTTTTTGTTCTCTGCAAATTTTCCAACCTCTGTAATAAATAACAGTTCTTTGTGATTTTCAATATTTGTTTTGCCAGCATTAAATGCTTTAAACGGCATTTCGTATTTTTTTGTTATTCCTTTTTCGGACAAAATTTCAACGATATCTTCCAACTTCATCTTATTTTCCGAGGATTTACTCTTAGAGTTATAAGTATTATTGTAAGAAACAACTATATATTTACAATTAAGTTTACTTATCAAATCTTTAAATGCTTTTTTCGCGGAAGATGAACAGTACTCACTCATATTCTCTGGAGCAGGCTTTAATGCTGTTCCAAATAATTCTGGTTTTTCCCATTTTGTAATATTTTCAAGAACATGATAAAATCTACTATACTGTCTTGACGAATAAGGTGGATCTATATAAACAATATCAGATTTAATTTCTGGAGCAAGTTCATTTGCATCTTTTCTATAAATTTCAAATGTTTTGTTTAACGAAATAGTATCATAAGGTTTAATTAGTTCAAATTTAAAACTTCTTGTTATTTTTTTATTCTTAAAATATGCTTCATAATGTCCTACTGTATTTGCACATCTATCAAATGAATATAATAATGAAGCTATTAATATGCAGTATTCTCTTTCATTTAAATAATTTTTATTTTCTTCAATATCTTGTCTGATATATCCGATTGCTTTAGCATCACCCAACTCAAAATACTTATCACCAAAGTTTTTTGAAACATAATTATCAGGCAACTCATCTTTATTTAAATTTTGGTATTTAACTAAAAAATTATAAAGTTTATTTATATCAAAGTTTTCGTTTTTATAAAATGCTTTATAAATAATCTCATTAGAATATAGCAAGTCATTCAATACAAAAGAATCATATTGATTTAACATTTCATCAGTAATGATAGCTGTTCCAGCAAAAATATCACAAAAAGACTTTGCATTAGGACAATTTTCTGTAATTAAATCTTTAATCCAATCTTTAATTTTTAACTTGCTGCCAGTATATCTTCGATTAGATATATTATACTTCATTTGATTTGTTTTAAAATTTTTAAGTCCAATAATATAATCCGCTGATAAATTAAATGCTAAACAAATATCCTTAATAGCATCAAAACTAGGTTTGCTTTTACCAGATGTCCAATCACTAACTTGAGATTGATTCACATTAATCTTTTTAGCGAAAGCCTGTTGAGTTAAATTATTTTCATCTATTATATTTAGTATAGTTTCGGCTACAGTCATTATATTACTCCTTTTAAATTCATTCTATTATAACATATATATTTAAAAAAGTGTATAAATTTTATGGGAATTACGATAAATTTTTATAAAATTTTAATTTGGCAGTTAAACGTGTGCTTGTCTTGATACAAGTGTCGTCGCTTCGCTCCGACAGACAAGCACACATTCTACAACTAAATATATTAGACAAAAAGCGAAAGTGTTGGTAAACGTAACACACTTTCGCTTTTTGCTATTATATATGATGGCTAATTTATTCCATGGTGTACTTGACAAGAGTCTCTGAAATGAGTTCTTCTTTTGCTGATTAAGGCAGAGAAACAATATTTGCGCTTGTGGCTTTGTTTTATTCGTTTCTCTGCCTTCTGATATTGTGTTTTCATTTCTTCTCTTGTCAAGTACCTTTCACGGCATAAAATAGCCAAGAAAAAAGAGAACTAGATATTTTTCTAATTCTCCAATTATTACACTAGTTTCAAAAGTAAGTGACTAATAAAGAGCAGTTTTTTATTATTCTCGAGTTTGTTTAAATGATACTTATAATTAGAGATTTTTTATTCTAAATTTTTTACACAGTTATTCTTGCAAATCAATGATTTCTTACCATTCTTAAATTCATAGGCTTCACCATAGATTGATGCTTTCCCATTGACCTGCAAAATATAAGCACCATCACTATATGCAATTATTGGTGAATGAAAACTATCTGGAATTAAAATATCTTTTTCGTTTTCTAGTCCATCGATTTTTTCGTATCGTATGTCATTGTAGTGTGGGAAAATATTTATATTCGTTAACCCTAAACCTTTAAAATATCTCTTAAAATTTTTATCTAAACCTTCTCCTTCAAGTTCAGGTGGGCAGTACACGATGTCCGCACAATTCATACTGCCAGCACTACCACCTAATACAACAGTATTAGTGTTTTTGATAATCTTAGGCAAATTAATATTTTGGAAAAATCGATTTTGTGTAGGTACATGTCCACCGCACAAGAAGATAAGATCGGCATTTTCAACAAGGGTTTTTGTTTCGAGTTTAGTTCTTCCGTCCAGCAATTGATAATTTTTAAAGGGTAGAGTAAGTGCAAAAGATTGCTTTACAGTATTAAAATAACTTTCGGTTATTTCAAACTCGTTTTCGTCACTCGCTACGAATAAGAAATTATCATATTTTTTGATATATTTTTTTAGATTATCAACAATTCCATTAAAGTTAGAAAACTTTTGCGGTATTCTATTTCCATTTTCATCTTTGTAGTATGTGTCCAATGCACTAGTTAAAAATAATATCATATTTATTCCTTTAAGGTAATTAATAGTATCTAATAGATTTTTAGTTAAAAGGTCAAATAAAAGTAAACCTATTTCTTACCAGTTGAGCCGAGTCCACCGCGATCGACATTACCTAGTTTTTCTACTTTTGTGATAACATGCTTTGGTTGATGTTCAATAATGCGGAATTGACAAATTCTATCGTTTTTATGGATCACGGTATCACGAAAGGCGATTGCTGGGAAGCGCCACTCGTCATTATCCCCGCAATAACTTTCATCAAATAGAGCAATACTATTCGCCTGCATTATGCCGTAATTTTTAAATGTACTACTTCTAGGAATCATAAGTGCTTCGTATCCCTTAGGAAGTTGCATAGCAATACCTAGACGAATTAACTTAAACTCGCCCGCCTTCATCTCAACATCTTCCGCGCTCCTTAAATCGTACCAGTCGCTTTTATCTTCAATAAATTTAATTTCGTCTATATCTGTAAAATATTTTACTTTAATCTCTATCATTTGTTCACCTATTTATTATTATACCATATTACGCGCGCAAAAGTAAAGCAATTTAGCGGATAACGACCTTACCAGATATCCAACTATCAAAGAAGTTTGTCATATCGCTATTATTTGCACTAGAAAATGCCGAGATTAAATCATCGGGAGTTGCGTTTGTGTATTTGTTCGCATCAAAATATGAACTTAGTGCGGAGATAAATTTTTTCTCTCCAATTAGCGAATACAAACTATCGTACATCAATACTCCCTTTACATATGTGCAATATGTGTACTCGGGTTCTGTGTTGTATTCATCAACCGCACGCATACTCGTGTCGAGATTGCCGAGAACATCAGTGTAGACTGAAATGAACAGTGTGTAATTCGCCCTGCACGCGTCCACCATTTGCGCGTAATTTAAATTATACCCGTCATTTTCGTTGTAGAAGAGTAGGGTAGAAAATTCGGTAAGCGCTTCGTCCAGCCACGGATACAAATATTCGTCATTTCCTACCATGCCGTACCACCATTGATGAGCCGTTTCGTGAATTATTACATTCATATAGTCGTCTGCGTTTTCCACATCTGCACTAATTAACACAAGATTTGGATATTCCATTCCGCCGAACACAAAGTCCGCTTTTACGATTGAGAAAGTGGAGTATGGATATTCGCCGAAGAGAGAGTTAAAAGTATTTATCGCGTCCACTCCCGCATTTAAAGAATTCTCTGCATTTTCGTCATCAAAATAGTAGTAATATACACTCGTATCACCCGCTTTTGACGAAATTATTTCAAACTTATCACTTAATACAAGTGCAAAGTCACGAACCATTTTCGCTTCAATCTCCATGACCTTTTCGTTGTTAGTCGTAACGCTTGAAATACACTCACCCGTGTGTGCGACTTTTAGTGAACTATTTAAAGTCAATTCGATTGAATAATTTGCCATATCGCTATAAAATGGGTCGCCGTTTGGATTATATGGGGAACAGTTGAAATCTCCGTTTTCATACACACAGGCTATCGGGTAGAAATTGTTTAAATTAACTGTATTTTCGCCATAACCGAACCTATGCTCACAGTTTGGAAGATAGAAATAAAATTCGATTTCAATTTCCACTCGATTTTCTGGAAGCAAACTATTTTTTAATTGCACGGATAAAATACTATCATTTTCGCCCGAGTACGAGTAGTCCGTGTCTGTATCCGCAATACTCACGCGTGAAATTTCAAAACGGGCATAACTTATCCCATTAGGGTATGCATCGTTTAATTTTGTGCTAGATACGATATAATTTTCCGCTCCTTCTTCAAAAAATTGCGGATATAGATGGAATTTAATCGTCTTTAATATTGCATCTGTTGAGTTATAATAATCTATAATTTCAGTTACTTGCGCACTTTTATTTTCATGGTCGTAGTTAATAGTCATGTCGTAGTTGGTTAGGTTAGCGCTAAGTGAATTTAAATCGTCTTTTTTCTTACAACCGACAAAGCAAAAAGTGGAAAATAATAAAACAAAGCATAAAATAAGAGAAATCTTTTTCATAGCATAATATATGCTCGTCCAGAGATAAAAAGAACATTCTATAATTTAGTGAACTTGCGTAAATTCTATATATATTAATAATTGCCCGTTCTAAAAACCAAAAATTGAGAAATATTTAAATCTCTTAAATGTCATGATTAATAGACAAACAAAAAATTTTGTGCTAATATATATGCATGGCATTTTGTAAGTTTAGCCCGAATTTTAGTTCACGAAATAGGACGGAGATTGATAACGCGTTTATCGAAGATTTTTTACCGAAAGCACCCGATTTATGTGTGAAAGTCTACATTATGGGACTCGCGAAGTGTAATAATGCGGACGATGTTGAGAACACCTTATCGTATTTTGCCGAAAAATTGAAGATATGTGAAGAAGATATCATTTCAATTTTCAAATATTGGGAAGAGCAAGGTTTAGTGCAAGTGTTATCAACCGACCCGATAGAAGTTAGGTACCTGCCCGTCAATAGTGCTAATGCGAAGGTTAAGAAATATAATATTGATAAATACGCAGATTTTAACATTCAAATTCAAGAGTTGTTTAAAAATCGTATGATTATGCCGAACGAATTTAGTGAATTTTATGCTCTCATCGAGCGGAAACATATTGAGCAGTCCGCACTCATTGAGATTGTTAGATATTGCGTGGAGTATAAAGGATTTAATCTCAGCCCGAACTATTGCCTGACCGTTGCGCGAGACTGGATAAGAGAGGGGATTTTGACACTTGATGCAGTTAAAGAAAAGATAACTGAGTTAGGCTTGGTTGACGACCAGATGACACTAATATTGTCCGCTATGGGTAGCAAGAGAAAGATACAGATTGAAGATAAAGATTTAATCAATAAATGGCTTAAATCGTACGGGTTTGAACTCAATGTAATCATTTTTGTAGTGAAAATGTTAAGGACAAAGAAACGCAGACTTGATGTAAATGTCCTTGACGATTATTTGACAAAATATTACGAGATGAGATTAACATCAATCGCTGAGATTGAGAACTACGAAAACGAAAAGGAAAATCTGTATTTCATAGCACAAGCGGTCAATAAGGAACTTGGAATATTCTATGATGATTTGACTAAGGAAATTGATACATATGTTGTCACATGGCTAAATATGGGCTTTGATAAAGATACATTAAGATTGGTGGCGGACAACTGCTTTAAATCATCAATTCGTACACTAGAAGGATATAATAATATACTCACAAAACTTTTCAAACTTGGAATAGTCAGTATGGACGCGTATTTGCAATACTTAAATGACAGTATTGCGGAAGATAATAAAATAGAGAAGATATTATCCGCTCTCGGGCTTGTTCGAAAGGTTAACAATGCAGATAGAACATTCTATTCAATCTGGACTAAGGATTGGGGATTTAGTGACGAAATTATTATGTATGGCGCAAGTCTAAGCGCGGGGAAATCTAATGCGATTCAATATCTAAATAAGATATTATCCAACTGGAATGTGAGTGGACTTAAAACGCTTACTGATGTTAAGAAGGAAAAGGTGGAGATAAAAGAGACTGCAAATAATTTCATTCATAACAATTACACGAAAGAGCAGATTGCAAGCATAATCTCAAACCTAGACGATGTGGAGGTGTAGAATGGATAAGAAAAAACTCCTAACCACAATAAAGCAAGAATTTATGTTAAAACGCGTCCGCGCACAAGAAAAAGTGGACGATTTAATCGAAGAGTTGCGTCACGACCCAGATTTCGATAAATTATATGATGAGTACACGAAAAAATCACTCGACTATTGGCGCAATAGTTACATAGAAGAAGATATCGTTTTAAAGCACGATGTTGAAGATTTGAAATTAAAAATCGAAGAGTATTTGACGGGTAAAAATTTAGATAAAGATGCATTAACTCCAAAATACGATTGCCCTATTTGTAATGATACGGGAGTCGTTGCTGGGAGAATGTGCAAGTGCTTTTTAAATGAAATAAATAGGGAAATATCTAAGCGCTGTTCAACAAATGCGGATTTCAAATCGTTTAAAGATTTAAATCACGATATAATGGACGAAACCGATTTAAAAGCGGAAAAGGTCTTACTCGATTGGTGTAACAATTATCCAAATACAAAGTTTAAAAATATTAATATTTTAGGTGCTCCTGGTAGCGGAAAGACAATGCTCACGCAGTGTATTGCAAATGCGCTAATTGAAAAGAATGTCGTAGTCTGCTTTAAAACCGCTTTTGAGTTGAATGAACTTGCACGCCTTTATCACATCGGGAAATCGTTCGACTTTGTGGATTGCATAAACGCAGAAGTTCTAATTATTGACGATTTAGGGACTGAGCCAGTTTTAAAGAATGTAACTAAAGAGTATCTATATAATTTAATAAATACCAGACAAAGTAAAAACCTATCTACAATAATTTCAACCAATCTCTCGTTGAACGATTTAATAGATAGATATGACGAGCGAATTTTCAGCCGAATTGTAAATAAAAATCTCGCTCTTACCATTCAACTCACCAGCAAAGATAAACGAATTTAAGACACTTTAACTATCTAGTTAAGGTGTTTTTATTTTCTATACTCAAAAATATAACTTTTATTAAATGTATTGACAAAATTCTTGCAAAGTATTATCAATATTCTAGGAGAAAATATGAAAGCAATAGTATTTGATTTTGACGGAACATTGACAAAGAGCCGAAAGGAAAGTAATTGTTGGTACGAAGTTTGGAAATATATGGACGATTTAGCCTATGATGATTTTTTATATAAAAAGTATAAGAATAACGAAATTGATGACATAGAGTGGTTCGACCTTATCTTTAAAAGATATAAAGAAAAGGGAGTTAAAAGAGAGTATCTGCACGAAATCTCAAAGAAAATTGAACTTCTACCTGGGGCGCACGAAACTTTAAAATATCTTTATGATAACGATGTAAAGATTTTTATCTTGTCTGGCGGGATAAGACAAATTATTGAAGATATTTTAAAAAGAGAAAATGTTTATAATTTTATTACTTCCATAGAGACATATGATTTAATTTTTGATAACGAGAGCAACTTGATTGACTTCAAGCGACCTAACTTTCACAACCCTGAGAACAAAAACGAGTATATAGATCTTTTAACAAAACAATATAATTTAAAGAGTGATGAAATTCTATTTGTAGGAAATGGTGCTAATGACGAGAAGGTATATTTAAGTGGAGCAAACACTTTATGTATAAATCCAGATGATGCCGATATATCAAATAAAGTTGTTTGGCACAATGCTATTGAAAAATGTGGAAATTTAGTAGAGATTTTAAAATTTTGCGACATTAAAGACATGAAAAATATAAAAAAAGGACTTTAAATTAATAGCCCTTTTTTAATTTGCAACTATTTAAGTTGTTAATGTGTATATTTTTATTTATTTGTTGTGGTTTCTAATTTTAATCTATTGTAACATTAATTTATATCTTTTTTTCGTTCGAATTTTACGAACCAGTATGCAAGAGCAATTCCTACTGCGAATATTATAACTCCTATAATTAAATCGCGTATCATGTTAGCGGTCGTCCAGGTCGTGTAGATTGCCATAACTTCGGGGTTGAAGAACATACTTATAATTGAGCCGAGAGATAGCCCCGCTATGATATAGAATGTAGTCGTCTTATATTTTTTTAATAAAAATGATAACCCTTTTGACGATGAGATAAGCCCGATAACGAAGCCGACGATTAGACATAAGTAAACTAAAAATATAGATGGATTTTCTCTAAAATATGTTAGACTTACCGAATTCATTAGTGGAGTAAAATACCCGAAAGCCATAAGTAGAGCAGTCGCGCTAAGCCCAGGCACAAGTTGAATTAGCGCGATTAAAAATCCTATGATCACGAATAGTATATAGTGATAAAATTTTAAATTTGTCAGTAACCGTTCAGCGACATTTCCGTAAATTGAAAATGCGGAGATTATTAGCGGAATTATTAGTCCAATTATGAAAAGTATGATATGCTTAGCGCTTTTCTTTGTTCCTTTAATTTGGTCGGTGACGGCGGGGTAAGCGCCCAGCATAAGTCCTGCGAAGAAGCAAATTATAATAAAAGGTATAACATTGAGTAACGCACGAACACCGAAGAAACCAGCAACTATACCAATAACAGCACCGATAAGAATAGGGAATAAAAATCCAAAACATTTTTTAAATTTTTTAAATAGATTGCCGATTGAATACAAAAGTTTTTCGTACATTTTAAAAATGATTGCGACTGCAGAACCGCTGACTCCAGGGACAATTACAGCGAGTCCAATAAAGAAACCTAAAAGCCCACCTTTGACCGCTTCTTTTTTATCCTTATATTTTAAGTCGATTTCGTTCTCATTTTCGACTTTGCCTTCGACGACTTTTTGCTCGTTTTCATTTTCTTTTTTATCTTCGCTCATTTCGGCTCCAAAAATCAAATATTTTATTTAAATTTAATATTAAAAATTATATGTTATTATGAATTTAATGTCAAACTAAATGGTTGAGAAATAAAATAAATGTATCATTAAAAATAAGTTATGATAAAATTTTTAAAAAAATTATAAAAAATATTAAAAAATATATAAAAATTCAATAAAAATACTAAAATTGAGTAAATTTTTATTATAATTTTTAGGTTAAAATAAATTATTATTTTAATTAAAAAATATTTTAAGTTTTGACACCATCTCGTCTACCTTTTCTATTTATGGTGATTTCACTAATTTCAATTTGTTTTGGTAAATTAATCAAGAACAAAATAATTTCAGCAAGGTCAGTTGTCTTTAACCAGTTTTCTGGGTCGGTCATTACGAGCCCATAATCTTTCTCGTGCATTTTTGATTGAAAACCGCCCATATAAATATGTATAAGTCGACTTTTTGTCTTTTTCAATTCTGCAGAGATGTTGTACGACCCGCCACGTAGTCCATACTTTGATGCGCAATAAGCGAGTTGATTTTCTAACCCAGGATGTGCGTGTTGACTATTAGTAGTCCCAATATTTATAATATCTGCTTCGTTTTTGACAATTAAGTCGAACAACTTTGAAATAAGATAGAGTGGAGCGATAGCGTTAATTTTCCATGTGCGTTCAAACTTTTCGTATGTAATTTCATTTGTTTTTTCATAGCCTACAATGGCCGCGTTGTTGATTAAAATATTGAAATTTGAGTATTTACTTTTAATAATGTCAACCGCGCGGTCAATGTCTTCTTGTTTTGAAAGGTCGCATGATATATTTTCAATACCTTTAAGAGTTGATGGTGTTCTTGAAATATTGACCACTTTTATCTTATTTTTGATTAAAACATCGGCTATTGCTTTTCCTAGTCCATCGCTTGCACCAGTAATAATCGCTAATCTCATATATACTCCTTAATATAAATTTATAATAATAAAAAATATTGATAATGTAAAGTTTTTTAAAGTTTAAAAATTATAACAATACTATCGATTTAAAAATTATATTTAATAATTAAAAATAAAAAATAAATTGAAAATATTTGTAAAAATCGCTATTTTTGTTTATAATTAATTTTATGAAGAGATTGTTCGCGCATCTTAAAGAATATAAGTGGCTAGTATTTTTTGGTCCATTTTTTAAAATGCTTGAAACGGTAACCGACCTACTTAATCCGTTACTTGTGGGAGAAATTTTAGATATAGGGGTAGCGAACAACGATATTAATTTTATCATAAAATATGGACTAATAATAGTTGTAATAAATGTTCTAGGACTGGGTTGTAGCATTATCAGCAACAAATGTGCCTCTCTAGTTAGTGCTAGGATTGCTACTAAAGAGAGAAAGGAATTGTTTTCTAAAATATCTACTTTCTCGCATGCTGAACTTGACCATTTCGGCACTGCGTCACTCGTAAACCGAATTACGAACGATGTAAACCAGGTGGAAAATGCGATTAGCATATTTATGCGTTTACTTCTTCGTGTACCATTCTTGCTCATCGGTGCGTTTGTTTTGACTTTGGTTTTAAATCGCGCTATGTCAGTTGTATTCTTAATATTAATCCCAATAGTGTCAGTACTTCTTTTTCTCTACACCAAGAAGACTACTCCATATTTTAAAATTATTAGAGATAAACTGGACAATGTCTCAAAGATAACGAAAGAGAATCTATCTGGAACGCGTGTAATTCGTGCCTTTAATAAACAAGAGGACGAGATTAAAAGATTTGAGACTGCGAGCGCGGATTTTACAGATACGAGTATTCGTATTTCAAAAATTTCAGCACTCATTGAGCCAATAGTTATACTTATAGTGAATATTGCAACCGTGATTATCCTATATGTCGGTGGTGTGCAAGTAAATATCGGCGGACTCACGCAAGGAAATGTAATAGCGCTTACAGATTATGTTGCAATAATTACAATTTCGCTCCTGCTTTTATCTCAACTTATCGTGATTTTCGTTCGAACGAGTGCAAGTTTGCATAGAATTGACGAAGTCTTAGACACCGAACCAAAAGTGAAAGACCTTCCAAATGCCCGTGCTTACAAAAAATTAAAATACGACGCGTTAATGGAATTTAAGAATGTTTCGTTTAACTACACACAAAATAACCAAACTAAGTCGTTCATTAAAGATTTATCTTTTAAAATTTATCCGCATGACACGATAGGAATTATTGGTGGAACGGGAAGCGGAAAAACGACGATAGCAAGCCTTATGACCAGATTTTACGATGTCACGGACGGCGAGATACTATACAAAGGTAAAAATATTAAAAATTTTAAACTTGAACTTTTAAGGAAAGAAATCAGTATAGTCCAACAGCGAAGTATACTTTTCTCAGGAACTCTTCGCGACAACATGAAATTAAGGGACGAAAATGCGACTGATGAAGAAATTATCGAAGCATTAAAAGTCGCGCAGGCTTGGTCTTTCGTAAGTGAGTGGAATAATACTCTCGACCATCAAATTATGGCGGGCGGAAAGAATGTAAGCGGTGGACAAATGCAAAGACTAACTATTGCGCGCGCCCTTATCGGCAAACCAGAACTCTTGATTTTGGACGATAGCAGTAGTGCACTAGATTTCTTAACTGACTCGAACCTAAGAAAAGCACTAAAAAAACTAGATTCAACGCTAGTCATTATATCTCAACGCGCTACATCGATTAAGTCCGCTGATTTAATTATTGCGTTAGATAACGGCGATGTGGTAGGAATGGGAAAACACGCCGATTTAATGAAATCGTGTGATATATATCGTGAGATTTACGAGTCTCAAGCAAAGTAGAAAGGGAGAGAAATGAAAAAGACAGGTTTTAAACGACTTCTATCTAAATTGATGCCATATGTTCGACCACACAAGACCGCGTTTATTTTGTCCGTGATTTTCGATTTAGTAGCAATCGTTTTAAATATGTTAATTCCGCTCTTTTCAGGTCTTGCGATTAACTGTATTATAGGCATAAATAATGTAAATTTCATGTTACTTATCGACTATATTATTGTAATTTTCATACTCACCATTGCATGCTCTGTGTTTAATTGGCTGGGTAGTTACTATATGAACATCTTGACCTATAGAACAGGGCAGTCTATTAGAAATTCGCTTATAAGAAAGATTAATTCGCTGCCTATTAGATATGTTGACAATAACTCACACGGAGATGTCATGAATACAATGGTCGCCGATGTGGAAAATGTTACAGATGGATTTTTGGAAGGCTTTAAAGCAATAGTCTGTGGAATATTCCAAGTGTTAGTTGTCATGATATTAATGCTTTCTATGAAATGGGATTTAGCGTTAGTAGTAATCATTATTGCTCCGCTATCACTTGTGCTCGCAATATTTATAACAAAGAAGAGTAAAAAACTTTATCGTGACAGAGTGGAAACGCAGGGTGATTTAGGTGGATATGCGGAAGAAATGATTACCAATATGAAGATAATTAAGGCTTTCAATAGCGAAAAGAACACGATTGAAAATTTCGAAACAATTAATGATAAAATGTATACCGCTAGTGAACGCTCAACTTTCTATGCATCGCTTGCAAACCCGACTTCACGATTTATTAATGGGCTAATGTATGGGGTTGTAGGTATCACAGGTGCTATGATGGCGATTAAAGGAGTTATCGCGCCTGGACAGATTTCGAGTTTTTTGAGTTATGCGGATAATTTTACAAAACCTTTTAACGATATTACTAGTATATTCGCAGATTTAAATGTCGCGCTCGCGAGTGCTAATAGGGTGTTTGAATTATTAGACGAGCAGGACGAAATTAGCGATTATAGGCTTCCTGATATGAAAACCTGTAACGGAAATGTAAAATTGACGAATGTAGATTTCAGTTATTCGCCCGCTTTTAAGTTGATTGAAAATTTAAACCTTGATGTAAAGAAAAGCCAACGCGTCGCAATTGTAGGACCGACAGGGTGCGGGAAGAGTACAATAATTAATCTACTTATGCGATTCTACGATGTAAACGCGGGCTCGATTAAAGTGAGCGGGAAAGATATTCGAAAAGTAACTCGAAAATCATTTAGAAGTTTCTATGGTATGGTGTTACAAGAGAGTTGGTTATATAATGCGAGCGTAAAGGATAATGTCGCGTACGGAAAGCCGGACGCTAGTATGGACGAAATAATCGAAGCGTGCAAACTCGCGAATGCGCATGCGTTTATTGAAAAATTGCCGAACGGCTATGATACGATTATAACCGAGCGCGCGGACAATATCAGCGCGGGACAAAAGCAACTTTTGTGTATCGCAAGAATTATGCTATTAAGACCTCCAATGATGATTTTGGACGAAGCGACGAGCAACATAGATACTCGAACCGAAATGAAAATTCAACAAGCACTTGATATTATCATGGAAGGTAGGACATGTTTTATTGTTGCGCATAGATTATCAACAATCGAAAACGCTGATACAATATTAGTTATGAATAAAGGTAAAATCATAGAGCAAGGAAGTCACAAAGAACTTCTTAAGAAAAACGGCTTTTACACCGAACTATTTAATTCGCAGTTTGGAAATTAAAATTTTTAAGACAAAGGTAGAGAAATTCTCTATCTTTTTATTTAGGATTTAAATATAGGTTTCTTCATCTATTGAATTACAAAATGATATTTATTGCTAAATTTTATCAGTAAAAGATTAATTTTATAATGATTTTTATGCGAGTATAATTAAATTCTTAAAATTAATTAAAACCCATATTGACAATCAGTAAATATTAATGTACAATTAGATTAGATAATTCAAAGCGGAGTAAAATATGACATATACGGATATTAAAGAAAAGCGCAAACAATTAAAAGACTTGATTTCCATAAAGTTTTTTGATAGGAATGACGAACTAGTACCGGCAATTTTTAAGTTGTTGGATTTGAAGCCTGTATTGAATACTATGACTCCAATTTACGAAGTGGCGAAAAAACTAGGTATTCGTGTTGTCAGCACGAACTATGAAAATGGCGGGGATATAGCACAATTTATTGAAAGGTCGGTTGAACAAAATTCATATATTTGTGTAAATTCACTTACAAGTTGCCGAAAGATTAGATTCAATATTGCAACCATGATATATTGCGCACTTCACACGAATAAAGACCGCTTTGTCGTGACTAAGACCCCAGAGAGTCAAAATTTCCATAGAGCAAAGAAATTTGCAGCGAATCTTTTAATGCCGACGAAAACGCTAAATGATGTCATATATGATATAGATGAAAATGGTAATTTCAAATATTTAGTTGAACACAATGGAGAACTTTGTATTCCTTTTAGAAATATTCATTATATTGCCGAGCGCTTTGGTGTAGAATTTTCACAGTGCGCCAAACGAATTTTCTATTCAAATATTATCAGTATCGCAGGGATTTCTTCTAGAGATGAATTTAAGAAAAAATTGACTAGTTTAGATGCGAGCGAGACAATGCGAAAGAGATTAATTCCGGATTATGCCGAACATGATTACACATTAAAATGTTATCTTTTAAATAACATGTATTTTCCTAGAATTACTCGCGTAAACGCAGAGATTTGTGAGAAACTGCGCAGTGAAACAGTGAAGAATGAAGTTATTTTAGAAGGTGTGATTAGTTCTGCTTCAAAGATTGAACGATTTTTAAGGAAATATCGCGCTGGTGAAGTTAGCGAAATGTATAAACTACCTATTTCACATAGAATAATTATAGGGCATTACGAAACGATTAGAGATTTAGAGAATATTCCATTCAATAAATATTTCTTTAATGAACTCCACTCAAGATTATTTAAATACGCGGTTGAAACAGACGAAGAAAAAATATGGTTACAAAACCCGTCACACAATAGGAGAGGTGAAGGTGATAGTTTTATTGATTTCGTTCCAGGGCAGTATCGTAAAACTCAAAATGCGATTATGACTGCGCCTTTTGAAACCGACTCTCCAGCAGAGATATATAACACAATGAACAATGTTTATTATGACGCCGAATATTTAATAAAGAACAAAGATTCAATGACTAATGTTGAGTACATAAATAGAGTAAATTCGCTTGCGCATAAAGTCTATGTATGTCACCCGTTTGATGATGGTAATGGGAGAGTCGTTAGAATGTTTATGAACTACCTTTTCATTCAAAAGAATCTTCCGCCAGTATATATTGATGCATCAAAACGAAAGAAAGAGTATGTACAAGAACTACGAAATGTTTCGGATTTGTGCAGAACGATGTTGTATGAAAAAATAGACTACTCTAAATTAAATAGCATTATCATGGATTGCATGCTTGAAACTGAGAGTATATTCTTCCCAGAAAAGACTATGTTAAATCAACCACTTCAATATATAGACAACGAACTAAAAAATGCAAAAAGTTTGTCTACTAATGAAGAGAGTATAACCGAAAATAACACTAAGAAATGATTTGTATAAACATTTTAAAATTTAATAAAAATTTTAATTCAAATAAAAATAATTAAAAATTTTAAAAAATTCAAGAAAAATACCTAAATTTGGGTATTTTTCGTATTTTTTTATTATTTTATTAAATTTTTAAATAATTTAAATTATTTTATTTTGTTTTACGATTTAATTCTTGTAAAAATATTTCGCGGTTGTTTTTTAATCTGGCGTCGTTTGGAGAGAACTCAATAGCGTGAGTAACTGTGCGTATAGCCCTTAGATAGTCACCGAGATAGTAGTAGCACATGGATAAATAGTCATATGTTTTCCCGTCCCAGCAGTCAGGGGAAGAAATATAGTTCAGTGCACGCGTGGTTATCTTAAACATCTCATTAAAGTAAAACGCGCTCATTAAATAATTTTTAATTTGGTAGTATGTTACGCCAAGTTCGTAATACGGTTCGCGCATATAGTCGGCTTCTAAGATTGCACGGTGGAGATATTCAATTTTCTTATTTAACTTCCCTTTATATCCATAACAATTTGCTATATAGCGTAGACTTGCGCATCTTTCCGCGTCCCATGTCGCGGTCGGGAGTTTCAAATGTTTTTTTAGGGTTCTAATTGCCTTGTCGTACTCACCATGAAACATGTATTCGCGCCCGAGATAGTGAACATTTCTATCATCATACGGATTTTCTTTTACAGATAATTCTAAAAGCGGTAGATAATTAGAACGCGATTTTGTGTTATCCGCCCTATGATTTAACTGTATATTTGGTAGATCTATCGTCTTGTAATTAGTCGGGTAGCCGTCATTTAATTTTAAAACTTCATGCACGGGATATTTCCACGAAAACATTTTATTTTTGTGGATTTTATCTGCCATGAAAACTACACCTTCACTCCCGTCTGGATTAAAATTCCAAGTGTAGCGGTATCTAGCGCGTGAAACATCGTCGCTCCAATTTTCTCTTAAAATTTTCGACCAACCAGGTTCAAACATTTCGTCAATATCAATACAGACGCAAATGTCTGTGTCGTCTGGTATTAATTCCATGCTGTCGTTACGCGCAATATCAAAGCGGAATTTTTTATAACTCTTTTGTTTAGTGATAATACCAAGTGATTTGAATTTTTCGTAACTTCCGTCCGTACTTCCTGTATCTAGAACACAGACATAGTCCCCCTCTTTCACTGAATTGTACCAACGGTCGATAAATTTCATTTCATTTTTTGCTATTGCATAAACGCATATCTTGTAACTCATATTTTATATTATGAAGAAAAGAAAGAAATTGACTCAAAGTTTAACTCCCTATTGACAATTTCAATATTTATGATATTATTAAGGTAATAAAATAAAAGTGAGATATTATGGAAGAGAAGAAGAGTGAATTAGAAAAATTCTTTGACGAAATTGATAATTATAATAAAGAACACGCAAGACATCTATGGAGAGATCCGCTCAGTGAATATACAAATTATACTGTGAACGAGGCAAAAAAATACGCCGAAGTGGTGTTATATAAAATTGCAAAAATTGCATCTAACCTTAGAACGAATGAGGGTAGAAATATATTTAATAAACTAGTTAATCGTTACCTAAACAGTTTTTATAGAGAATTGGAATTTGACAGATTTGATAGAACCATTAAAAGAATTCTTGATATGATAGAAGGGTATTTTATAGCAAAAGAAGAAGGTTACAGTTTAGATGATTATGCTAGATTGGTTGAAAAAGAGAACGATAATAGGTCTCTCTTTGTTGGAGAATTTAGACAAAATGACTCTTATATAATGGCGCGTATAGTTGAACTTTGTGAAGAAAACGAAAAGAGTGATGACTTAGGTGTTTAAAACAAATTATGCATCTTATTTCAAATTTTGATTTAAGAAGTATTTTTTATTGCGTTTGTATTAAATGAAACTATTAAGCTTTATTAAAATTTTGATTTCTGTTTTTTTTATTGATTTACAAGAAAGCGGAAATTTTATATAATTTTAGTATGGAAGAAAAATTTGATGAGATTGAAGAAAAGATTTTAAATATTTTACTTAAAGAGTGCGAGATGAAAATCGACACAGCGAATCTGTCGCGAGAAAAGCGCAGGTGGATAATCAACACATTAATGCTTATGCGTGCGGACGAGAGTTTGAGTGAAGATTTTTTGGCTCTACAAGATAAACTCTTATTAAGTGAAAATAAAGCGAATTTGCTAGATTTAACGACTAAAAAGTTCTTTGGGCAAATACATGAAGAAAACGGAGATTTGCTAAATTCAAATGCTGAACTTTTAGTAGTAATTACAAATTCATATATGGACGAAAATTTCAATCAAAATTCCCTTATGTCTAGATTAATTTTGAAAGGCGGACTTGAATTAAAACAAGATATTTTTATACTAAAACGCAAGAATGAAATATTAAAAAATCGAAATGAATTTTCCATAATTCCTGCTCGAAATCTAAACGCAAAAAATGTGCTCATATTGAGATTAGAAGAACAAGACAATTTACCTTATTTTATAGATGCACTTGATTTTATCTTTGACTACACTAAAAAGAATAATGTGAAAAACATCGGTGTAATTGTGGATAACTTTAATTTTGATTTTGATATTCTAAAAGAGATAAAGCGCGCGGGTAAAAAGAATAAACGAGTAAAAATCTTTTACAATAGAATTGACAATTAAAAAGATGTAAAATAGTGATTTAGTACTATCTAAAAATATAAGATGTAAAATAGAAAATTATAAAAAATTTTAAAAATATTAAAAATTAATTAAAAAATTAATAAAAATGTGTTAAATTAATAAAAAATTAAAAAATTTTTAGAATTTTATTTAAAAATTAAAACATTGGGATTAAAAACCAAAATAAAATTTAATATTTTGATTTCACATATGTTTGAAAAATATAATGTTGCTGTTTGCTATCGCAGTGGATAGAGTTGAACCTATTGTGGATAAAGATTTTGCTGAATTTATAGCGAATGTTTTATAATACTCTTTTTCTTCAATTTTTATCCATTCAAAAATTAAATTTAAAGTGTTAAAAATTTCTTTTAGGAAAGCAAAAAGGTTGAATTCTTTAATCTCAATGCAATCTATGTTTAGTGAAAAGGTGGACTTAAAATTATAGATTAATTTTTCGAGTTCTTTATTGGCATCGTTTAGTGACTCACAGATTTTCTTATTTAAATTCTTACCTTTTATAAGGCACATATTATATATGTGATTTAGAGATGAAAATATCTGTTTTAAAAAATCGTTCCTATTTTTAAATTGGCGTGAAAAAGCACTAGACATAAGCGAGTATGTCTCATCGTTTAAGATAGGGAAGTCATTATAAAATCGTGAGTTCTCCATAACTTAATTTATGTAATAAAATTAGGTTTTAGAATTAAAAGTGCTCTAGAATTAAAATGTATTAAATTAAAATAAAAAATAGCGAAAGAAATCTCGCTATCTTCTTTTTTATTTCTTTGTTATTTCATATTCATTTTTAGGTTTATCAACTATAATGTAACCAAGTGATAAAATTTTATCGCGCAATGTGTCGCTCAAAGCATAATCTCGATTGTTCCTAGCGGTTTTGCGTTCTTCCGCCAATGTTATAATTTCTTCTGGGATATCAAGATCCTGCTCGCTTTCTTTTATCTCATTCAGTTTTAATCCTAAGAAGTGGTCAAAATCTAGAACTAAGTTATAAATATCTTTGCTATCAGGATAGTTTTTCAGCGCGTCCCACATTACAGATAATGCGAGCGGTGAGTTAACATCGTCTGCCACATATTCACTAAATCTTCTTTTTAATTCATCTAATTTGTCACTTTCAATAACATTCCTTCCAGACCTATGTTTTAATAATAGGCGAGAAAGGTTTTTATAACTTTCCTTAGCGCTATTTAATGCCTCAAATGTGAAATTTTGTGGCTTAGAGTAGTGGGCAGAAAGGAAGAACAACCTTAAATCCATAGGAGAATATCCCTTTTCTTTAAGTGAAGTTAGAGTATAGATTTCGCCTTTCGACTTACTCATCTTTCCGCCGTTAAACATAAGGTGCTCTAGGTGGAACCAAATATCTACAACTTCATGCCCAGTCTTTGCGTAATTTTGCGCAATCTCATTTTCATGGTGTACGGTCTTATGTTCGACTCCGCCCCCATGTAAATCAATATGTTCGCCTAAGAATTTGTTTCCAATCGCACTGCATTCAATATGCCAGCCAGGGTAGCCAACTCCCCACGGGCTATCCCATTTTTGAATATGGTTATCTTTTGCGATAACCCATAGAACGAAATCTGCAGGGTTGCGTTTTTCTTCGTCCACTTCAATTCGTGCACCGAATTTTTTTTCGTTTTGGTTCATTCCGCCGAGCATGCCGTAACGCGGGTACTTGCTAGTATCGAAATATACACCGTTCTTAGTTATATATCCATAACCATGGTCAAGAATATCTTGCACAAAAGATATTATTTCAAGTATTACGCTAGTTGCAGGGCAGATATGCTCAGGGTCTTCAATATTTAATGCTTGCATATCTGCGTGACACATGTTCCAGTAGAATTTAGCAATCTCTTCTGGTGACTTATGCTCGCGCTTAGAAGCGACTTCCATTTTGTCTTCGCCTTCATCTTCATCGCTCGTCATATGACCGACGTCAGTTATGTTCATTACATGATTAATTTTATATCCTAAATATTTTACTGCCCTACGCATGCTATCCATAACAAAAAATGCACGCATGTTTCCAATGTGCTGAAACCAATATACCGTTGGTCCGCAGAAATAAAAATTAACGGTGTTGTTAATTGGACGGACTGCTTCTTTCTTTTTAGTTAGTGAGTTAAAAACCTTTAATTCCATATTATTCCTTTTATTTATTAAATTATATTTAAAAATGTTAATCTTGTCAACTGGATAGGTAAAATAAAAAATGTAAGTTATGGTTACTCAAAGAATAAATACAATAAAATTAATAAAAATTTTTTAAAATTTATAAAAAATAATTAAAAAAATTAATAAAAATGCGTAATTTTTAGAATATTCTTTAAATTTTTTTTATTTTTGCAACAATTTTAAATTATTTTTTATTTTTTAAATTTCCAATATTTTACTAGAAAAATAGCAAAATAAATTGTGTTTTAAATGAAAATACTAGATAAAAAGCGTTAAATAATTAAAAACAATTTTAATTTTTACCCCAAAAAATTAATTATATATTATCAATAAATTTTTTAATTTTATGCGATATTTATTTGATAAAATTCTTTTAATGTGTTAAACTAAATTCATACAAATTTAGACAATTTAGGGGTAATTATGTCAAGAGTAAAGAATAGGGGTATATTAGTTTTAATGATGCTAACGCTTCTTACATTTTTTGCGTTTGGTTGTGAAAATAAGAGTGTTGGCGTTGATGATATCTATTTTACTGAAGAGAGTTTAACTTTAGTTGTTGGCGAGAGTTATACTCCTAGTATCGTGGTACAGCCTAGTTATGCGGACGACACTTCATATACAATTACTAGCACCAATGCAGAATATGTGTCCGTCGAAAATAACGAGATTACAGCGCTAAAAGTTACAGGTTCAAACACCGTTTATCTGCAAGTTACGGCGAACGATAACTCACTAAAGACTGATATGATTAGAGTCAATGTTATCGCAGAGAGTGTAATTTTGGAAACTCCTAGGAATCTAAGATATGACGAGAATACACAGTCAATATCCTTTAGTTCATCTCAATATGCCACATCATATGTTTTAAGAGTTAGTGGAAAGAATGTGGAAACGAATGATACGACTTTCTCGTGTGATGTCAATGTTGGGAATGTTACTACTTTGTCGCTAAACGATTTGCAATCGAAAATTAACGAACTCAATTTGAACAATTCAAGTGTTTTCGATACTGCCCTAACTATTCAAGCGAGTGCAGTAACAGATAGTAATACCTCAGCATATGTCAATTCCTCATTTTCAAGTGCGTTATCCTTGTATCAAACAAGTGCTCCTACGAATTTAACAATTTTAGGCGGAGTGTTGTCCTTTGAAGGTAATGCAAACAACTATTCTATTGCGATAGATGGAACAGAGATTATGACAACTAGTCGCACGGCTGATATTGATTTGACTGAAATTGATGAAGAATTTGCGGGAATTTCAGGAATGCTGTCTGTCACTGCGCTTGCTGAACAAACAGGGGATATTCCCTCATATAATTCAGTTGCAACGACTAAAGAAATCAATGTGCTAGATGTCGCAAATGTGAGTATCCAGGCGGGAAATATCAGTTGGGGATATGTTACATATGCCAACTCGTACGATATTTACCTAAATGGAGCGAAGATAGCAAATGTTACGACTAACCAAATTTCATTAGATGAGTTAGATGCTGATATTACTCAAAGTGAGGTCAACCATGAAATCACTGTCGAGCCAGTTTTAGATAGTGCAAGTCAAAACATATTAAAAACATGTGCAGTAGGGGATAGCGCGTTCGTAAATAAACTAGCAACACCGAATTTAGTTAATGATTACGGAATTATTAGATGGGAAGGGGTAGCAAATGCAGGACTTTACATCGCTGAAATTTCTTACATCTTAGATGGTGAAACTACAACAGTCACCCGAACCACTACTGAAAATAGTTTTATTTTCGATGAAAGTTTCCCGTCCGGAGCAAATTATACTTTTAAATTGCATGCCACATCTACTCAAACTGGTGGCGTGTACTACATGGACTCAAATAGTGATGAGATTGAACTGACTAAGGTTGCTGGGGCAGAAATATCAATAGAAAATAGTTCACTAGTAATAAGCGCTACAGCGGGTGAAAGTTACTCAGTAAGTCTAGATGACACTGAAACCGTGATTTTGACGGCTGAGAGTTCTAGTCTAACTTACGATTTAACAGAAATAAGTTTAACTGCGGGCGAACATACACTATCCGTTGTTCATCTTGGGCGAGATAATACAATTAGTAGTAACCCGTCTACAATAAGTTTTGAACAATTAGGGGAAGTGGAAAATGCAAACATTTTAGACAGTGTTGCAACTGCAGACTTAGGCGAAAATTATAGCGAACTTGTGTTCGATGTCACTCAAAATGACGAGATAACATACTCGTATACGGGCACTAGTTTTACTATAAATAGCACAAATAGTGCACTTGATGACTATCTAGCGAGTGGAGATTATGTATTGAAAATTTACGCTAAGGGGGACGGTACAACTACTTTAACTAGCCAGATAGCAAGCGAAATTGAATTCAGCGTGTTAGCAAGCCCTATCGTTGACAGTGCAAATATAGACAAAAATAGCCCAACTATTACATTCACTGAGATAGAAAATGCACTTGGTTATGTAGTAATCATGGGAGAAAGTCAGGAAGAATTATTGACAAATACATACACATTTGAAGTTAGTTCATCTTCGCCGATTGAGTTTAGTTTACAGGCGATTGGAAATGGCACAAATGTGTTAAGTTCTGCAAAATCACAGGTATACACACTTGTGAAGTTAACTAGCCCTACTCTTGAATATGATGCAGATGAAGAGATTTTTGTAAAAACAGATTCCAATGATGCCGAGTCGGTGCAAGACTATGTATTTGAGCGCTTTGTTGACGGAAATTGGGAAGAATTAGACTATGATTTTAGTTCTAAGTATACCGATTTGACTACTGGAGAGAATGAATTTAGATTGACCCTAATTGCGCGTGATTTTGATAGTAGTACTAATACTATCTACCTAAACGCAGATGTGGCGAATCTAAGTGTAAGACAGTTAGCCTCTAATACTTCAATTACGACTACTTTAGATAATATGTTGGTGGTTATTACATACGAAGTTGAAGAATATGGACTTCAACTTGAAATCACTAATTCGGCTGATGAAGTCATAACATTTACTGGTGAAAATGGGCAGTTAGTAAGTGATACTGGAAATATTACATTGACTTATGAGTTCAGGCAAGTGGGCGTACAGGAAGATCCACGAGGTGATTATTTTATCGAGATTTTGAACGCAGACTATACTTGTAAAATTCCTTCTCTTACGGGTGCTTTTAGTGTAAGAGCGCGATTGCTTTCAAATGGTGCTAGTTCCGCACATGGAGAATTTGGATTTGGTACTACAATATCGTTTGAGACTACTACAACATTCACTCCTTCTGCCTTTACGAGCGAATATCTTGCGTTTGATAATCACGCAAGAAATATTGAGAATTACGCAATTTTAGTGAACGGAAGTGAAACTTTAATGCTAAATAGTGATGTCGCTAGCGTAGACGCAGATTTAGGCGTAATAAAAGTGCTCACAAGTTATATTTACGACAACTCTAGCGCTATGGATTCGGGTGTTGAACTTGCGGTGGTTTCGTTATGTGACTTAAGCGGAGTGGCTCGCACTCTGTCACAAGCGGGCGAATCTATTACAATTTCGCGAATTGATGCACCAGAATTGATCCAGGAAAAGGATAACGCTTCAAGCAATCACTCAGTGGTTTTATCGTTTGATCTGGTAAATAATTCAAATGTAATTCCTACATATTTATTAGAGATTTTTAATCGAAATGAAGACACAATAACAAATGTTCGCTCGTTTACATTCACGAACTCGAATGATACGGACGGCGACGGGAAGATAACTCTTAACTTAGATGATTATGCTAGTACAGAATTAAACGGAACAACCCTTGACGAACAGTTCTATGTTCGACTAAAAGTTTTGGTTGAAAAAAGTAGTTCTGCGGACGAAAATTCATATATATTCAATTCGGCGTATTCTAACGAACTTGAATTTACAAGATTAAGTTCGGTTACAAACATAATTGTTCAAAATGGTGTACTCGTATTCGATGCTGTTGAAAATGCCGTTGGATATGATGTTTATAGATACGAAGGCACAGATTTAGTAAGAATTAATAACTCATTAATTTTGGAAAATCAATATACACTCGCGGATATAACAGGGAATGTTAAAATTGTAGTGCGTGCTATTGCGGGCGAAAATTCAGGATATACAAATTCCAACATTAGCAGTATAACTAATGTTAATAGACTGAGTATTAATTCAATTTCCACATTTGAAGGCAAAATTATGATTTCGCTTGATGAAAGTACCGTATCTATCATAAATAACACCGAATTTTCTGGAGATATATCTACACTAAACGGAATAATCTTAACGGTAGAAACTGCTGATAATTTGTATTATTTACAAGTCGACGATGATAAGGTTAGTGCGGGTGGGAATCTTGTACTAATCGACCCGACTAGTATCATTGGATATGGTGTAGATAGTTTAAAATTAGAAAATTTAACTTTCACTCTTCTTGCTAATTACACAAGCGAAAGTGGAATAAATTATCTTAATTCTAGACCTAGCGAATTTAATGTATATGGACTTATCGCACCTGTAAGTTTAACTAAGGTTGCAGATATGGATAACTATACCATAGAGTACATTTCATGGAGCGAGAGCGGGCTAAATACTCTTCAAGTTGACGGTGAAAATGTAGATTTAGTTCTCGGTTATATCCTTAAAGTAAGGACTGGAGAAAGGACGCTCTATTCGTTTGATACAAAACTAAAATATCTAGATGGGGATAGTTTAAAGAGTTATGGAGATATTATCAACACCACTATGATTTCCGCACCTTATGGCTACGATGATAATGATGATGGTGAAATTACAGAAGAAGAAAGATTTGATGATGGCGAGTTCTTCTTCTCAGTAATGGCTATGCCTAAGAGCATCAGTTCGGCTGATGGCACACAAATAAATCTACTCATGTCGCAATATTCGGCTGAGTTAAGGGTAAATATTCTCGCTGTGCGAGATTTGAGAGTGGTAAGTGGAGAGATAACTTGGGAAGCAGATAATGACGCAACCGCTTATCTTGTTACGGTCTACGATGGCGAAATTTTAGATGAAAATTTGTTAACCACATATCAAACGATAACGACCTCATTTGATTTCAGTGAAATTGACCTTCCAGGCTCTAGTTATGAAGGAGTATATGGAGTTAAAGTTAGAGCAATCAGCACCAAGCCTAATGTGCTAAATAGTCAGGATAGTAAAGAACTTTATGTGTTTAGATTGAGTAACGAAATGTCAGTTACGGTAGATGATGGAAATTTGATTTTGGAAGCGAATACATACTATACCAATGCCGAAATTGAGTTTGTTGACAACATAACTGGACGAAAAGAAGTGGTGTATTTCAGTAATGAAGATATATCTAATAGCAACATTGAAGGATTAAACACAGACCCAGAAATTACATGGCTAGACTACATTTCACGCGAAAGTGAATTAATGACCGCTACTAAACGCGTTGTAAATATAGATAACTCTAATATCATTAACATTACACAAGGAAGAAGTTATACTATAAATATTAGATTATTAGGTAACACTAATATTCAGTTGGGATTAATTAATTCAAAAGTTGCAAATAATGTGGATACAATAAATGTGATAAAACTTAGCCAAACGGTGTTTGACGGGCAGATTTATCAAGTAGAAAAGGGTGTTTATACCTATGATTACATAGAAGACTATTTAGAAGTAGATTTAAATTATAATTTCAATAATTCTACAAGTGTATCACCATTTTTTAGCCATGCAAGAATTTACAAACTTACGCTTTCTACCGCAAATGTAGAACACGCAATTTATGCAATAGATTATTATTCATTCATAGATTATCAAACAGAACTGGAAGCCGATGAATATCAAATTTTTGAGACTGGCAATAACACGGGCGCACCATATGCATATGTCTTGTTCAATTATTCGAGGACGGACGGAAGTAGCGGAGCACTGTACTTTAATGTCTATAAAGACAATCAAATCAACCTTCGCGATTCGGATTATATTTATTACTACCCTATAACAGTTGAAGAAACCGATGGTGAACTCGTATACTCGTCAACTGGAACAAGAACGAGTATAAATGTGGCAGAAGGCGGATCATTCACGCTTGGATTAAGTTTGCTAGGCGGAGATAGTATAACAGATACTGACGAACACATGGCATATTTAAATGCTAGTTCACTAATTTCGGACACTTTTATTAGATATAGAGATAATAGTCTTAGCGCGTATGACGGATATGTTCGCTTTAACGATTTAAAACCTATGAACGAGCAGGGCGGAATTATAGATTATCCTATCTATAAACTTGTAGCGACTCCATTAAACGAGACCCTTGGCAAAACGATATACATTTACTATACGACAGAAGAAGATGCTAGGAGTGTGATTGATGATCCAGACGCAATTTATGTTGCCGCCGAATTTAGCGCAGAAGTGGGGCTTCAAGATGCGATTTTATTCGATATGTCGCCATACTTTACCGCAGGGACATATCTAGTTAGCATACAAACTCTGGCTGGACTAGGCGATAATGGATATAGAATAGATTATCTATTAAACGCGCGAATTCCAACAGGAACAACAGCCTTTAAAAAGCCTACTGATACATCAGTAAGTATTAATGGCGGAGCATTGTATTTCAGTTTAGCGACTGTTACGGATAACAATGCAACAAGTTATATTTACAACTATGAAATAACTTTAAGCGATGGATTTAATGAATATGTATACGAGATTGATAGTAGTAGTGAAGGTGTGACGATAGATTCTTCTCTTCATACTTTAAGTTATGAGTTGCCTGAAAGTATTGAGATTGAAGATGAAACTATATACATATTTAACAACACAAATTATTCAATCAAGGTGCGTGCGCTTGCTGGTACTGTTCAGGATAGAATAAACGGCTCGTACACACAAAATGAATGTAGTTTCACTCGTTCGGCTGGTATTGGCGAAGTTTGGATAGAAAATGGTGTACTAATGTATCAAGTGTTAGACACCGAGAATTACCAAGTAGCGCGAATTAGAGTAAGTTACTTAGATGATACAGGTAATGAACGCATTGTTCTAATTAGAACGAATGGAAATAAAGTTGATGGTAGTCAAGACACATATTCTTACGAATTTAGTTATGCGATTGGGTCGACTTATCCAATTCAGGGTGGGCTAGGTAGCACTACTCTTGATGCAGGTAGAGATTATTCAATTTCGGTTCAAGTCCTAAGTTCTAACAATTCAAATTCAATAATTAACAGCAATTATAGTTCACCAATCACAGTAAATCGTTTAGTGAGAATTGATTCTAGCGAAATTGAATCATTTGATGGCATTTTGACATGGCCGTCAGTTGTTGGTGCTACAACTTATATAGTTGAACTTACTAGCGGAACAACAACCTATACATTCAATACAGAATCTAACAGCATAGATTTTGATACTGGAACAGATACAACTGGAAGGACATTGCCAAGCGGAGAATACACTATAACTATCCGTTCGTTAGGAAGTGACATGCTCAATTCTAGAACTTCAAATAGAACGGGCACATTTACAAAACTAGTCGCGGTAGAGAATATCCACATCGACCAGACCGATACTGGATTAATAGTGTGGGACGCTGTTGAAGGCGCTGATAAATACGAAGTTGTATTTACTTATGGCGAGCAAATAGAGAGTGTAACTACTTATAATACCTACACATCAGCACCTGATAGTATGTCGGGAAGATTTACTGTACAAGTTAAAGCATTAAGTGAAGGTAGCGGAAATACCTTTAACGGTAATTATGGAACATATACGAGCAGTACTGACCAACCGCAACCGGTAGGTGAAATACAATTCAATAACGACGAGTATTACTACTACTTTGAAGTGAGTGACTTCTTATCAGGCGATAGGGTCCTAATCTCTTATGATTTCACTGCTTACGAGAAGACTGCTGATGGTTACCAACTCGCTGATAGTGCCGACTCAATAGAAGTTTATATCAACTATGGTGACAGAAATTCTCAAATCACTATAGGCGAAACGACTTACTATATGTTTAAGCCAACCGCAATGGGAATTTATAGAAACATGCAGTTTAGAGTCGTTAGAACTGGAACATTGGCGTCAAGTACTACACAAGTGGGACTATTAGACCTTAACATTTACGCATATGGTGATGGTTCAAGCGAAAATCCGTATGGAATAGGCACGGCTGAACATCTACTTAATATTGAAATTAATCCAAACGCTCAGTATGAGTTGTATAGTTCGGTAGATTTAAGTGAGATTAATGTAAATAGTAGAGTTGACGAATCTGGGGCAATCATATGTACTACATTTACAGGTACACTAGATGGTAATACTTATTCCATTTACGGACTTACAAATTTAAGTTTAACTGGAAGACTAACATTTGGACTGTTTGCAAATCTAGACGGTGCAACAGTTAAAGATTTGACAATAGGTAGAACTAGAGATACCATAGTAGTAACTAACTCATTCACTGCTAACCCTACTAGTGCTATATCGTTAGGATTATTAGCGGGGACAAGTACAAATTCTACTATTACAAATGTTTCAGTTAACAATTTGAATTTCGTTGTGAATAGTAGCGTTAGCATTAATACTAGCAACATTTATGTGGGTGGACTAATTGGCCGTTCAAATGGGGATACAATAACGGGCGGAGAAATCCAGACCGAAATTACCCTAAATGCAGGAATAGCGATTACTACTAATAGTTTCTTTGGTGGATTGTTAGGATACGCTCAAGAAAGTGATGTTGTAGATACAATGATAGAATTTAGCCTATCTCAAACCGCTTCTGGAACGACCCTAGGATTTATCGGTGGACTTGCTGGGCAAATCGTAGGAAACTCCAACTCAAATAGGTCTACTATAAGCGGAGTTATAGTTGAAACTTATCTAGAAGATGTTAGCACATCATACTTCGGTGGAATAGTCGGCTATGCTAGTTATGTAAATATCAATGATTCACAAACTACAGGAAGTTTCATCAATAGCGGTATGACCAGCACATATGGCGAAAGACACTTAGGTGGAATAGTTGGTAGGGGAGATAATGTCAATATTGGAACGGAAGGAAATGTAACTATTGGATTAACATTTGACATTAGTGCATACAACACCAATTCGCTATATGTAGGTGCCGTTGCGGGTGGTTTATACATTGTAGGAAGTGGAACTGCAGGTTATGATAATTGTGCAATTGATTACTCCTTCATAAATGGCGCAACTACATTCACTGGCAATGAGATGAATATTGGTATTTACGGAATATGCGGTAGCGGAGTCTCTCACGGCTCATGCGAACAGACAATTTAGGAGCGAAAATGAATTATTCAGATAGTATTTTAGAAAACAAATTATTTAATCTATTCAAGCAGGGCGTGTACTATATATGTCTATCTATTATCATAATATTAGCGGGTTGCTTAATATTAATTTACGGATTTAGTTTTCGCCCTTATAATGTAATTACGGACAGTATGGCGCCAGTATATACTGCTGGCGACCTTGTCGTAATTCACCCAGATGACTCTTACGAAGTGGAGGACATATTAAAATTCGATAGAAATGGTCTACCCACCCTGCATAGATGCATCGCAATATATGAATATCAAGGGGAGAGATATTACTTATGTAAAGGTGATGCAACAAATGATTTAGATGGAACTGGTCGCGGAATGGACTGGGAAGACGATGTCGCGTGGATAAATAATAAAGAAAATATAGATTTAGATAGTATGTCGCCAAGCGAGATTGAAGACCAATTCGGCGGAAATGTCCAAGTTACAACTTTGGATTCAATTGAAGGAAAGTCAGTGACTAGTTTTAAAAACTGGGGAACATACGCTACATTTATTCAAGAGCATCGCGTACTTGTTATCGCAATAGTGATTGCAATTTGGTGCATAATAGAAACTCTGCAAAATGAAATCGACATAAAAAGGAGTTTAAGACTACTATAAGATGAAAAGAGCAAAGACCAGAACTAAATTAGCATACATTTTACTCGCTATACTTAGCGTGGTTTTTGCATTTATAGTAGGGGTGACTTATTGTGCAACTTCATTTAATTTGCAAGTTGGAAGTAATAGTTATGCGACTAACACATACTTAGCCATGCAGAACTATACTATAATTAATGATTCTTTAACCTCGCCAATCCCATACGGTACGGGTGCACATAATAGCGAAGTTGTCCTACAATATTCTTATAGTTACTCAGTCGATGTTAGAATTAAATATTCGCTATCTTGGTCGAACGGATTAAGCACTGAGAATGTAATTTTAAACTATGCGAATAGGGATAATTTCATGGTGGATAGTGAGTATATATTCGTTCGCGATAGCATAACCGGCACGGGACAACTAACTATATTCACTGGCGTAGATTTTACTTTAGATGACGATTTTGATTATGTGGGAGCGTCACTTACAATAAATATTGATGAAGTGCGAGTTTATAAAGTTGGCTCATCATCTTACAATAGTTCACACCCGCTAGTTAGTGGAATTAATACTACTACATATCCTTCCGCTCAAGCGTGGTTAAAGTATAAGGCAAGAGATAGTTCGAATTCAAACGCTTTTGTAATAGTATACAATCATCTTTATGAAGGAAACGGGGTATCTCACCCTATTGATGTGGGAGCATATTACCGCGTAGACGGAAACTATCGTTGGCTAGGTGGAATGAAATCATATGCTGGAGTTGGGGTGTATGTGGTTACGGGTTCGTCACCTATTACCCTTTCAGCAACCGTGCGTGCGCGTTGGTATGCGGGCTCGGAAACGGGACAAGTCTTTGATAACAACTTGCTGTTGCACTACGCTAGCGGTTGGAACGCAGTTTCTAGTTTGAGTGATGAGATTTTCCCAACTTATAATTATTCAACCTATATTCCAGCATATTCGACCGCCTATATTGAAATTGTGGATAGTTTAGAAATTACGACGCGCGGTTCTAACGCGGATAGAACGGCATATAGGGGTGCAAGCGCGGTAATTTATTCAATAGGTTTAAATGGTGGATTTACATCTGTTGGCGAAGCAGAAATTAGTAGCGGAGAAATAGCAAGTGCAGGATTTAGCGCTTCTAGCGGGTACTCTCAGCCAAACTATGAGATAGTCAATTCAACATTATATAAACCATTACTTTATGTTTATAACAACTATGGAACGAGCGCGGCGGCGCAAACATTTGAATTAAATATTAGTATAGTAAATAACACTTCAACGGCTTTGCAAATATCTAATGTAAGTTATACATTGCATTACTATATAGGAAATGGTAGTAACAGTACGAATGTCGCAAACTCATTCGCTGGTACGGACTGGTATAGAGCGACAGGTAGTTCAACAAGCGCGATTACTAGCATCACTTCGGCTGGATTTACTTATGTCCCACCATATAGCAGTATTACATTAACTACAAGTGTCCAAATAGGAGCAAATTTCCAGTCCAATATAGTGGCTACAAATTACGGGAGTTTTGATGCGTATACCTATGTTGTGCCTAATGTGACCTTTGCGTCCTCTAGCACGGTCAAGGCAGAAGTTGAGTTTGGAATGAGCGGAACAACTGGCGTATTTTATTTAAAGAATAAGACTGACTCTATACTTACAGTTAGTGCGACTACCTTGCAATTAAGAGAAATCACATATGAATTCACGCAGTTAACTAGTTCAATAGATTCGAGTGTTCTAAACAACTGGTCTAGTATCTATTGGCAGTATTATGTAAGGAGTGGTAGTAACTTTATAAGAAATACAAATTCCTCTAGACCTTCTACTTCAAATCTATCTAGTTATTACTCTATGTCGGTGGTTAGTGACCCAGTAACGCTTAGCGGAACGAACTTTACTACATACAACGGATTTACTAACGGTTCGTCGAATATGTCTTTAACATTAAAGCCGGGTGAAAGCCTAAAGATTGCTGAGATTAGGGGTCTAACAAATTCAAGATATGTTCGATACGAATTAACTTATCAAAATAGTACTCAACCTAGCACAACCGCTAGAGCAAGTACAAACAATACTATAGATGTTGTAAATGAAGATTCTAATAACGCGTATATCATAAACAATTCGTCTAGTTCGTATTTTGTTAGATATAATGGGACTTCTAGTACTAGTACAGACATTAGACTTAGTGGCGGATATTACTACTATATAGGTATAGTTCGCCCAGGACAGATTGTAAAAATTCCATTGATAAACGCATCTAGCACTAGAATAGTATTGCAAAATATAGTAGCACCAGACACATATGTAGATGGTGCTAGCGGTACTCTATCAAGTTGGACGACTGATAGTACAATATTAAACGCATTTAGGACATACTTTAACGGGAGCGGAAGTTAAAATAGATGAAAAGAAAGAGCAAAGGGAATAGCATACTTTCAGTATTCGCTTTAATAGCGCTAATCTTTTTGTTCGTCGTTGAAATGTGTTTCGCGTATTTCACTGGCACTAGCGATAAATCGGGAGATTTAACTTTTGGTTCGTTACAGGTCAATTTTGCATATAGAGCGGAAGGTTCTGGCGCAGAGATTGTATACGACGATGTATTGAATGTAATTCCTTCTAGCGACCAAATAAAGCGTGGAGATGAGTTTGACATATGCTTAATGACCGATAGTGGAGATAGAAGTTCAGTAATTAATAATTTAATGTTCTATTCTCCATCTAGTTCGGCTGACTCATATGTGCGATTTAGGGTCAACGCATATGTTGTAAAATCAAGCGGAAACATTGACACTTCCACTAATTATGGTCAGTATTTTAGGCTTATAGTCTCTGCTGATGTTAGTTATCAAACTATAACTAATGGCGGTGTGACTAACACAATTTATTATCTCAACCCAACTCTTGGTACGACGCAGAACACATATTTGACTTTCGCAACGGGCATGCAACTATTAAATGAAGCACCACTTTCAATTTTAAATACTGATATTCAAATAACGATAACCTTTGAAGCCGTGCAGGCATCAAATAAAGCATACTTATCCGTCTTTGATGATGGTTGGGGATATAGTAGCAGTTGGACATAATGAAAAATTATAAGAAAAGCAGTAGTTTAATTATTTTATGTGTAGCACTAGTCACAATGTGTGCTAGTATTTTACTGCCGATGGTCAACGCATGGTTCACGGCGGGAAGTGGTAAGAATATCACGCTCGTAGCCCATATAGCGAACATCAATATCAACATTTATCAGGTTACATCGCAAGGGTCAACGCTTATAAATCCGGAAGAGCCAACCTATATTGATTTAACTAACGAAGGTGATAACTTGGAAATTATTCCGGACACAAGTTATAGTCTAACCTTGCGTATTCAAAATGACGATACAGGGACATCATCATTTAGTCAACTTAGATATAAAGTAGAATTCTTTGCTTCTACGCCTAGTGGAGATCAAGAGATTACAGGGGCAATTAGTGGTTTTACGGCTCCTAGCGGAGGCAATAACGGTTTTGTCTATGTGTCTAGTGATGGATATTACTACTACCGTTCAAGTTCAGGCGCAAACCAAGTCTTTGAGTCAGGCGCGGGTGTAAGTACACCATTGTACATTATGACGACTTTCTCTTTCCCGTATAGTTCGTTTGTAGATAGTTCGGGTAATAGTCTGTTTAATGGAAATAATTTAAAGATAGTGGTGACGGTCGACACATATTAATGTGAGGTAAAATGGCAAAATATGAAGAAGAGTTAAAACGATTAGCGCGTGAGCAAATCGAAAAGATTGAAAATGCTTCGTTAGAAGACGAAGAAGGTCTTTCAGTCGACGACTCTTCTAAGGATTTGGAGAAAAAACTAAAATCCAAGTCGGTTGACTCAATGGACCTAGAAGATGTCAACGAGCAAAATATAAAAAATTATCGCGTAAGAAACACAAGAAACAAAGCGATAATCGTGATTCTTACAATATTGCTTATAATAGTAGTTGCAGTAATTTCTATCTTAGTATCCACAATCTATTATGAGAACAATTCGTTTTTATACGTGCATGGTAGTGTAGACGCTGTCTATATCGTAGAGGGCGAAGAAATGGAGCGCTTTAGAACGCCGACTAGTATAAAAGGGAATAGATGTTTAGATATTGATATATATGTTCAAGTTAGACAATCGGGTCTATATAATGTTAATTTTTCCATCGAAGTGTATGCTGGAGAAGAGCGCCTTCAAAATGTGATTGCTAGAAATTATGACAGGCGATTTATTGAAAGTAGTGTTACTGATGGCGATAACACTTACATGATATATAGGAGTGAGAACCCTATAAATTTCTCGTATGATAATTCTTTTAGAATATGTGATGGTATTCTACTAGATGCGCAATACGAAGATGTATTGAATTTCGAAAATTTCCATATGGAAATCCATACTTATTTTGAGAGGGTTTCTTAAGAATTCTCTCGAACTTATTTAAATATTTGCATTTTTGGTGCGAAATTATTAAAATAGAGTACGAATTACGGAGAATTATGATAAAACTAGAAAATATTACTTATGAAGTGGTTGATAATGGCGAGAGACGAAAAATTTTAGATAACATCTCGTATACCTTTAAAGATAATTGTGTAACCGCAATAACAGGGCATAATGGTAGTGGAAAATCAACATTAACTAAAATTATTATGGGGATAATCAAGCCCACAAGTGGGAAAATATTTTTTAACGATAAGGATATTACAAATTTAAGTATAGATGAGCGAGCAAGGCTTGGTATTAATTATGCGTTTCAGCAACCGATAAATTTCCACGGAATTACGGTTAAGGAACTAATAGATATAGCCTCGAACGAAGAAAATAGCGTAAAAAAGGCATGTGATTATCTATCAAAAGTGGGAATTTGTGCGCGCGACTATATAGATAGGGAGTTCGATAAGACCTTATCTGGCGGAGAGCAAAAGCGCATAGAACTCGCTTTAACACTTGCAAAAAAAGGTAAAGTTGTAATATACGACGAACCGGAAGCAGGAATTGATTTGTGGAGTTTTGATAGATTAAACGATATTTTACAAGACGATATTTGCTATATTATAGTTAGTCACCAACTAAGATTGTTAGAGCGCGCGGACGAAATTCTCGTTTTGAATTCGGGGAGAATTGAGAGAGAGGGGAAAACAGAAGATATATTAAAACATCTCGCAATCGGTCGATGCGGGCGGGCGCGTGGGGGGAAAAGATGAAACTAGATAATATCACTAAAAATTTATTAAAAGAAATAGCGGGACTACATGAGATACCCAACGGAGCGGTGTCCTTCCGTCTAAACGGCAAGAGCGAAACATTGCGCTCCACTCCGCACATAGAGATAAAAAAGAAAACAGATAAGCCGGGAATTGATATTTATATTCACTCAAATTGTAAAAATGAAGCATGTCATATCCCAGTAATTGTAAACTCGAATGATTTTCACGACCTAGTATATAATGATTTTTATATCGAACCGGGGGCTGAAGTTACCATAGTTGCTGGCTGTGGAGTACATTCTAATGGATCGGGAAGTCATGATGGAATACACACTTTCCATGTAGGGAAAAATTCAAAAGTAACATATGTTGAAAATCATTTGGCATTAGGGAACGGGGCTAACAAAACACTTAATCCTACCACAATTTTAAGGTTGGACAGCGGGGCAAGCGTTACAATGAATACTACTCAAATTGGTGGAGTGGATAATTCCAACCGTATTACTAAAGTATATTTAAAAGACGATGCCAGTTTAGTTGTTAACGAAAAAATATTGACCGATAGATTTAATGTGGCAAAAACTAATTTTAAAGTTGAACTATTGGGTAAAGGTAGTAAGTGTAACATAGTTTCTAGAAGCGTGGCACGCGGAGAGAGCGAGCAAGTCTTTAAATCAAATTTAGTTGGGAAGAATGATTGCTTTGGACATGTTGAATGCGATGGTATTTTGTTGGATAATGCACGAATAGATTCTGTCCCTATGGTTAGCGCAAAATCTAACCTTGCTAGCCTATCTCATGAAGCGTCGATTGGGAAAATTGCAGGGGAACAAATAATAAAACTTATGACATTGGGCTTGACGGAAGGAGATGCAGTGAATAAAATTATTGAAGGATTTTTAAAATAGGTATTGACAAATTGTTATTAAGAGGTAAAATAAGAATATGATAGAAATAAAAAATATGGAAGAGTTTAGAACAAGCGCGCACAAACTTATAAAATACTTAGATGAGGGTCTAAATTTTTATAAGATTAAATTAATAGAGCCTGACCTAATTAAATGGTACAATGGCTATGTGACTCTTGATGTACTCTGCGGGGAAGAAGCAAATCGTCTTTTAAGGGAAATCTTAACCAAACGCAAAGCAGTGCACGAGTTAGAAAAGAAGCAAAGGCTGGCGAAAGCAAAGGAAGAACGTTTAATTAAAGAACAAGCGAAGAATGAAAATGGATTCAATGTTTAAAAAATGCTTAAATTAAAAATTTCAATTTAAGCATTTTTATTTTTTTGTTTTTTATTATTAAAAATTAATTTAAAATATATAAAATTAATTAAAAATACATTATTTTAAGTGTTTTTTAATTTTTTTATTAATTTTATTTAAATATTTTAGAAATCATTGTTTGAGAGTTCGTCATACATCTCGTCTGCGGTAATCTCTCGTTTTAACATAGCATATTTCTGTTTGGTAGATTCGCCACCGTGGATATGCTTCACACTAAAATTTTCTTCTAATAGTTGTTTCACACTTAAGTAAAGGCGATAATCTATATACTTTAATTTCACACTTAAATCATGGTGTACTGTACTTTTTGGAATATTAAATTCTTTTGCTGTCGCGCGTATAGTAGTGTGGTTATCTAAAATGTAGTTCGCTAGTTTTATTACTCTATCGTCTAAATCATAGTAAGTCATATTTTCTCCTTTAACTAATCTATTTATCGCCAGTGCGGAATATGTCTTAAAATGAAAATTTTTGACGAAAAAAGTAAATCAAATCTACGGTGGATTTAACTTATGTAAATCAAAAAAATTTAATTTAATTATAAAATAAAAAACATATAATAATCTTTAAAAATTAGTAAAAAAATAAAAAATATTAATTTTTAGCATAATTTATAATATTTTTATTAATTTTTTAATTATTTTTAAATTTTATCCAATAAATTATAACTTTCAGGATCTAAGATAGCATGTTCAATTCTTTTCTTTGAGTCAGGAAAGTCATGTTCAAGTTTGCGAATAAAATTAGAAATCTCTCTACGCTTGCTATTGTCATTTGCGGGGCACTTGCTTTTTAAAATTGGCATATTTTTACTTGCATTTATTATTTTACTTTCTTCGGTTAGATATAATGGGCGGATTAAAGTGACGCCTGCTTTTGACATAAATGCTTTTGGAAGCATGGTTGATAGTCTCCCTTCGTATAACAGTGACATAAAGAATGTTGTTATGACATCTTGTTTATGATGTGCAAGTGCGAGTTTATTGCAACCCAATCTGTTACATGCTGTGTTTAATGCGCCTCTACGCATTTTAGCACATAGGGAACATGGATTTTTCTCTTTCCTAATATCAAAAACTATCTTTTTTATATCAGTTTTCTCAATTACTAATTCAACTCCTAATTCATCACAAAATCTTTTTAATCCGTCATAACTTTCTTCGCCTGAGTATATATCTATGTTTACAGCCACTATATCATAATCATATAGGCCAAATTTTTTAAAATCGGCAAGTGCTTTGAGCATAACTAGGCTATCCTTTCCACCCGAAACTCCAACAGCAATTCTATCGCCGTTTTCTATCAACTCGTATTTTTCAACTGACTTTCTTAATGTACTTAAAACTTTTTGCATACAATTTTCTCCTAAAAATTTTAAAAATTCATAAAAATTATAACAAAATTCATAAAAATATCAATTATTTTTATAAAATTTTAAAATTTTTTAATTTTTTAATGAGATTTTTATTAATTTTTTTAAGAAATAAAAAATTCGATAAATTTTTGTATATTTCGCGGATTATTTGACTTTTCAACGGAGTTAATTATATAATTAATTAACTAAAATTTTTTGTGTGACAAATAAAAATATTTTGAAAGCACAAATTAAAAAGAGGGGACTATGAGAAAAAAAATCTTAGGATTTATGGTAAGTTTATGCTTAGTGTTCACTGGCGTCTTTCTTTCCGCATGCGGTGATAAGTATGAAAACTTTGAGTACAACATTGAATACGCGTTCAGTGCAGACTCACAAGAGTGGTTCGATGCTGATAACGGAGTTATGATTTTCCATAGCCCAGACGATGAGAATTTGCAATATTCAAACACTGGGAGATTGCAAGTCTTTTTTAGAGTCAATATTGAAAATGTGGACGATAAAGATGTTGGCACTATTACGATAACCGGCTCATCATTAGAAATGACGGCAAAGGTGGTAAACGAAAACGAGGTATTCTCTATTGATGTCGACCCAAGAGGTACATACAATAGTTCGCTCACCTTTACTGAGAACAATTCTAGAAAAACTAAATCAATTTCATTTGTGTCGTCCCCAGCACTTAAAAGTATTGAAGTTGATACGTCCATTAAACCTGCTATAACTGTTGGCTCATCAATAGATTTAGCGGGGCTTGATAACTTAGACTATATTTCATCAATAGATGGTGCAAATATTCTACAGACCGCTGTAAGTTTTGAATTGACATCTTTTGGTACCGTTGTTAACGGACAGTATTCGGTTTCAGTTGCGTCTAATTTAACTGAATACGCTAGCTTAAATGGAAGCGTTTTGACATTAAACGCCATGCCTACCAATGCTGCGTATATCGCACAAATCCAGGTTAAATCAATTTACAACGCAAATGTTGAACCTGTCGATTTCTATGTCTACCTAGTAGATGTGTCTACAAATGCCGATTCGTCAATCTTTACTCCTACTGTATTTGATTCGGCAGATGAAACGGTAACTGATGTTACGCTATATACCACCAGCGCAGGAGTTGAAAATCCATATGCTAGCAAACTTATTCGAGTAGATGTAAGTTCGTTTAATAGCCTATATGCTGGCGGAGTTGAGGATTTTGGTGGAACACTAGAATATGATATGCTCGTTTTAATCGAAGGACAGCCGTATGTGTTAAATTCTATTTCTCCTGAAGGATTAATCGTGAGATTAAATTCAGTCGAAGCGGGAGTCTACACATATGAACTTATAGCGACGCAAGAGATGCTAAATGACATTGATTTGACATTTAAGTATTCTTTAAGTAATTCGCTTAAGTTTTCATCAAGTGAACCTAATTACCAAACTTCTATCACGGTAAATAGACGCCTTCTACCTAATATTTTGGCGATTAATGATGTTTCATACACAGATGGACAGGTTGGTTCAGGAATTCAATATTCCAATTCTAATTTGGGTGTAAGGTTGACTATAGAAGCACTACCTTCGGACGAATTTAGCGACTATAATATCGGGATAAACGCGGAAAATGTAGAATTTTCGCTCGACGGTATAAATTACACCACCGATTTAACATCAGTAAAAAGCGGGACAACCTTCTATGCTCGTCTAGCGAATAATCTACTTAGCGAGCAGACTATAACATTCAGCGTTAGGTCAACTCCGCTAGAAAGCGAATTAGATACTGTTTCTGTTAATTATACAATTCGTAGAATTATCACAGCAAATGATGTTGAAATATTCTCTCAATATGTGGAAAACGAGACAGGAAATAGAGTTGAAGTTACAGAAAGCGACGCATATATTGATGCTAATTCAAATACGGCTCTTTATTTCAAGACATATTTCCCAAGCGGTGCAACCTTAGATGAAACTACCGTTAGACTTTCTCTTCCTGAAACGAGTTCAATAAGATTTTCAAATGGTAGTCATTCTATTACACTTGCAGATACAACTTGTGTAACAAGACTTTCGGACAATAGCAACACATATAATGTGTATCAAGTTTTGCTGACAAGTTCGGGAGAAGAAGAGAGCAATGTTAGATTGGACGTCGTTGCTGGAGATGAAACTAGTGGTGTTAGTACATATGTAATTGTTAGCAGTAAAATTATTGCAAACACGGATACCATTCAAGTTAAAGCAGATGGGCGTTATGCAAATGATTTTTCCACAACAGAAGGGTTAAAATTTGCTTTAATTCGTGGAACTTCTTCTACATTCGTAGTTTCTGCTAATGTACTTAATAACAATCTATCTAATGGCAATCCTATTATAGATGTCGAGTGTGCGGATAATCAGTATACTAACTTTATCCAATTTATAGGTATGTCGAATAATACATTTGTATTGACTGCCTTAAATAATACCACCACATCTGTTAGAATATCTATAAGAGTGTATTATTACACAAGCGAGAATGTGGCTATTTCGCAAGAGAGTAGGGTGATTGACCTAGAAATTGTAGTATATGATACTATTGACTCAATTTCACTCTCTAGAGAAAATAAGGATATAACTTTCATAAATTCTCAGTATAATGATGCAGCCGAAATAGAGGTTAACTTTAGCGGGCGCACTAGTACATCTAATAATGTGACTAGCAGTATTCAGTTTGAAGGCGAAGAAGCGCGCACAAATGTAAACCAAATAAGTGTAACGCTTGCTGAATCAAGTATAGTTGGGAATTCAGTTGAGTTCGCTTTAATTAATAACGACGGAACGGAAACTAAGATTGAATCTGGCGACGCTATTATGAGAAACGGTAATAATGTGTTTGAGGGGACATTGGTCGTGCGATTAACTGGTCCAGTTAGTTCAAACTCAATAAGTATTATATTTAGCGCATTGAGATTTGGAGAAGTTTCGATAAATCAAGTTGTACAAATAAATATTGCAGACTATGAAAGAGCGGATAGAATAGAAGTCGATGGCGATGCTATTGTAGAAGAAGGCTACAATAATTATTGGATATATATGTCCTTCTTGTCTGTTGAAGACGGAGGTTATGACGAAACTAAGTTCGAAGCGCGCGCAGGATATGAAAATAATGTAGCAGACGACCTTAGATTTGATGATTTGACATATAGGTTATATCGAGTTAGTTATAATGATAGAAATGAAAGAGTTGAGACCTTAGTGACTACAACCACTTCCGGAATTAGTGTAATTATTGAAAATGACGAGGTCACCATTAGGGCAGAAAAGTCGTATGGTGGCGGAATCTATAGGCTAGAACTTGCGACTCTCGATTCGTACTATTTTGAAAATGGCAGTGAGGGCTACAGCAACACATTCAGCCTAAATTTACGCGTTAGTGATGGAACTATTGACTACGCATACACTATTTCTAACGGCGAAGAATTGATGAATATCAATAACGACCTGACAGCAAACTATATTTTAATTGACAACATCAATTTAACTGACTTTACTCCAATCGGTGGAGAAGAAAATTCGACTAGCGTATATGCGTTTGAAGGAAGTTTGGACGGAACGAACTCGCAAATTTCTACCGCTAAAAACAGTATTACTATTACAATTTCAAGAGTTATAGCAGATGAAAGTCGCACATATGCTGGCTTGTTTGCCCGACTCGCTTCAACTGCAACTATCTCTAACATAGATATATATGTGACATTTGACCTAGCCGGACAAGAGATAAATAGAAGCCTATACTTGGGCGCTTTGGCAGGAATCAATCAGGGCGGAACAGTAGAAAACGTTGGAGTTACACTAGTTCAACCTAGCAATACACTAGATTTAAGAACAGACATAGGATATATCTCTAACTCAACAATCAATTTTGGTTTTGTGGTCGGTTCAAATCAGGGTACTATCAATCTAGGTTCGTCACTTATAATCTACGATATGAGATTGGAAACAATTTCTCCTTCAGTCAACTTTGGCGCTGTCGCAGGTGAAAATTCGGGCACAATAAATGGCGATGCTACAAACATGGACTTAACATCTATTAATTATTCCATTATATCTAATTTGAATTATATAAATTATGGTAATGGAACAAGCGTTAATATAGGTAGTGTGGCAGGTCGCTCGACAGGTAATGGAAATACAATATCTAACCTTATGATTGGTGGAATTCTAAGGATTTATAATACAGATATTGCCAGCTCAAATGCCTCGATTGCAAGTGCAAATCTAGGTGGATTGGCTGGAACAATAGAAAATTCCACAATCGATAACTGCTATACAATAGGATTAGATTTGATTAGTGAAGTAGCACATAATATCGCAGGTGTCGCCGGTTCAGCTACAAGTTCAAATATCTCCAATGCACATGTAATTTCAGCACGCGTTGATTTTGATGCGGTAATGCAAGGCTTAGATACAGTATTAAATGAAATTACCACTACTGGACACATTTCAGGTACGGATAGAGTGGCAGGTTTTGTTGCTTCATCTAATGCTACAATTATTAATTTATCCACAATTGAGAATTTTGTTAGTGGAAATTATACGATTATAGGCGGGGCTAATAGTTCAATAGTGGGTGCGTTCATAGCGGACGGAAATGCGACAGTGACGCAATCGTTTATGAATGCAAACATAATGAGCGCAAACAATAGTTCGGGAAGCGTTACATTAATTCCAGAGAACACAGAAAATTCGTACTTTATAGGACAGATTAACGGAATTTCTAAAGAAAATATTAGTACTAATAACTTAAATAACTGCTATTCAATAATTAGCGTAATTGAAGGCGATTTAAATAATTTCTATTATAACGGTGCGTCTTCATGGAACTTAATAACGAATGATTTCGAGCCAAACTCTCTAATAACAGATTATGACACTAATATATGGAGAGTAGACTCGCAATATAATGCTGTTACTGTTGTAATCAATACCGAAGATGCCGAAACGGGCGCTATCACAAGTGAAGAAAAGGTATTCTATCTTCCTTATCTATTAAAAGATGGAAGACCACTTCAAATTATTGCGCCGGAATCTATTAGTGCAAGTATAAATAGTGATTATATCATATTAATAGACTCAGTCTATGAAGATGATTATAACGGAGAATATAGCGAACAAGATATTACAACAACGGCTATAATTAATTACCATAATTATGTTCAAAATACTACTGAAAACAATAGATATAATACATACAAGATAACTGACTTAGTTGACTTTGAAGTTATTCCATCAGGGGCAGCGGGCGGTATTAGATATTCTATTGTTTCTGGCTCTTCTTACGCATATATAAATGCGGATAACGAGATTGTATTCACAGGCGTAAGCGGGAAAAATAGGATAGTAGTTCGCTGTCAGTCTATCTTTAACGAGCAAGTGGTCGAATATGTTGCGTTCTATACTCAAATAGGTTTAAGTGGACTAACAATCGACGCAAATAATGTTTACTTAGAAGAGACAGATACTTATAGCATAACTACCTATTCTGGCTCTACCAATAACTACATAACTATAAACGCTGAAAATATCTTTGGAGAGGCAATAGGTTTAAACAATTTAGAATTCCAAAATATCTTTGAAACCAACTTAACCGACTATTTGTCTTTTAGTTATGAAAGTGATGATGATTTAGAAGGTATCACAATCTCATTAACGGCTAATTATTTAGGCGAATATATGATTGACCTTTCTAACTTCACCTTTGAAGGTGACTCTATTGCCAAAAGAATTAAGTTCACTTTATACTTCAATGCACCAGATTATTATGGCACAATAGTTAAATCTAATGGAGATGACACAGTTGAAGAATATTTGTTCGCCGATGATATAAAAATGGGTGAAGTTAACCTAATTATCAATATACGAAAATCGGCAAACAATATAGTCGTAAATCAAGGTCAACAAGCATTACAAACATCAGCGAGTGCAAATTTTAGTGTAGATTTATATACGGGTTATGTATATGAAGACGAAAATTATCTATCATCTCAAAACGTGAGTTATAGATATGATGAATTATTAGGGCGAATTGAATTATATGAAACTGGAATTAACAAGGATTCAATTTATATTGAAATCGGCTACGACCTTGAAGATTTAGATTATTTAAAAACAGTATTAAACGAAACAAATACGCGAGAATTATCTAGAAAAATCCATACCGAATTATTTAACTATCGCTTCACGTATGTTGCAATAGATGCAAACGGAAATGAGACTAGCGATATTACTCAAATCGCTGGATATAGATACGGAATTAATCTATCAATTAAGGAAGAGTATAGATATTTTACCAATTCTATTGAATTCATTTTCACGATCTCTGCTTACACAAACGAAGAAGTAAATGCAACTGCTAGTATAACTTACGAACCAACTATCGTTTCTACAGTTAGACTAGAAAACTACAATGCAACGAATGTTGTATCAAATGGTGGATACATCACTTTAATAACAGGCGGAACAACATCTTCATATATCATTACTCCGGGTGGATACGGCGGGTTAATGGTAATTCATTTAGAGCCTTGGTACTCTAATGTTCTTTCCGCGACCCTAGAGAGTAGTTCAATTAATGTAAACGGCACAAATGTAACTTTACGCTTTGAGCAATTAGTTTATAACGAAAGCACGGGACTATTCCAGAGTTTACTTGAAAGAAATGTGTCTAACAATGGAATTCTCGATTTAAGGAGAGTGTCTCAATATAGCGGTACAACTCCATATGATTATAATGGCATAATTTATGTTCGTGTGTTCTTAGAAGATAGATTTGCGGGTGTTGAAGAGATGATAACCGCCACCCTAGATGTTAAATTAAGTGAAACTACTGAAAAGACCATCACGACCAGTTTCTTGACCCAATATTTGCCGGGCGTTAGCCTAACATATGACGGAATATCATTAGGAAATAACGAATACCTAATCCAAGAAGGAACATTTAACAACACGGTTGATTTGACAATTTATGGATATCAATATAATTCTCAGCCTATTATTGCACGCGAATGGGTACTTCCTGAACAAGATACTACTGCTTCATCTTACTATAAATATGGTGGTGTTGATGGCAACGACCATACAATAGTCATTCATATGGAAGATGGTGAAGAAGTAGAAGAGTATAACATAAATTCACATATTACTGTCTCAACTGGTAGTGTGACGTCAAATACCAATGGTTCGTATACTATCCCTATAACTATGACGATAAGTGCGGAAATTCCATTTGCATTTAAGTTAACTGCACAACTAGTTTTGGTAACTAACACTGGAACTATCCTTAATAGTGAAGAAGATATAACTTTCCACCCAACTAGTTACATTGTGGATAACTCGGCTACTAGAATAGAACGCACAACTAACGATATTTTACAGTTTAGTGTAAACCGTACTAGAACACTAGAATTTGTGTTTGAGACAGAAAACAACAACTATGATTATAGCGACGAGATTTACAAAAAACTTGTGGACGATATTTCCGCTGAGTCAACAGGCTCAACTGGAATGGAAAGTTTTGCTAGACTATTCAGTTTGAGTTCGGGCTCAACATTAGCGGACGCTAATACAGCGTTTAGTATTTCGTATGTAGATGTGGCGGGCGGAACTGCAAAAAGAATTGCTATTCAAGGGCTTCAAACTCTAGATACTGAAATTACTTTCTCGGTTAATTACACTTATGTATTTGATGAAACTACTGGAAGAATGGACATTAAGTTCACTACCGGCGTTGCTACTTACAACATGAGTTTCACATTTAGGTTGATTATAGTTCCAGGTACTAGTCAAGAGCATGCGACAGCCATATATTCAGCCGATGATATCTTTGACCCAGAGACCAACGAATGTCTATTAAATGAAGGCGAAGATTACATATTAATGAACGACATCACTCTAACAAACCTAGTACCTATTGATGTCGCTATCGCGAGTCTGGACGGAAACAATAAGATAATTACCATTACGAGTTTTGCTTCCCCTGCTGAAACGGCAACTGATGTTGAATATGGATTGTTTGCAAGCATTGGGTCATATACTCTAAATGATGAAACCTTCTCTACCGTTTTGAAGAATGTCGTAGTCGATTATGGTGAACTTACGACAGCAATTTCGTTTGTCAATAGTAATGCCACAAACATTACATTTGGCGGACTAGTTGGTAGAGTGGAAGAAGGCGGACTTATCTATAACTGCGATGTAATGAATTTTGGCCGTGCTACTAAGGAAGTAACACTATTATTTAGAGATTCTAGTGAAGTGAATGTCGTATTTGGTGGATTAGTAGGTGAAAATAGTGGAACAATTACTAACTCGCGCGTGGGACGAATGCAGTTTACAAGAGTATCCGTATCCGATAGCGGAAATGAAAGTGTGAACTACAACTACGGACCAATCAACCCTATTGTATTTAATGTGGGTGACCCAGATGTAAACGGACAAGGTTTCGTTGCTATTGCGGGTGGATTTGTCGGTATAAATAATGGGAAAATTGCTAGTTCGTATGTGGCAAATACTAGTTTGATAAGCAGTTCTACTACACCAGATGATAGCAGGACGGCGGGCTTTGTCGCCGAGAATAACACGGGCGCAAGTATAATGTACTCATATGTTAAAGCATTAGAAAGCACGGTGAGTGCAATTCAACCATATTCTACAGGCGCGAGAATAGAGAATTTAACCAATGGTTCGGTAGCGGGCTTTGTACACTATAATGCGGGAACTATCAATAACGCGTATGCAAATACTGAATTAAGGTCTAAGTCTACTATGCTCGCAGGATTCGTATTTGAAAACACAAGTTCGGGCGTTATAAGTGAAACATATGCGGCTTGTACTTTTAATGGAAAATTAATCGGTGCTAGCACGACGGCAGAACAACCTTTTGTTGGCTATGTGAATGCGGAATTACTATCATATGGAACGATTGAAAACAGTTACTATTTAGTAACAGACGGCACTAGAATAGACACTAACAAAGTCCCTAGCCCAGAAAATCAAGACCAAGCAATCGCGGTTAGTCAAACTAACTTCCAAGACCCAGATTTCTTAACTAATTTTGTATTTGTATTGTCAACATCTTTGACGAGTAGAAATTTGGGCGTTTGGTCGTACTACACGCTAAATTCTAGTTACAGAATATTGCCAGAACTTATGTCAGCGAACACTATCGCTACTTCATATAGACGCATAGTCGCATATAGCGAATATGGAAACGAATATGAATACGCATACTCGTTTGATTTGGGTAGTGCAAACAATCCGTACACTATTCAAAGCGTGGAAGAGTTTAATAATATTCTCTATAATAACGGATATGGCGTAAACGGCGAAATACAAAATTATGGTTACTATAGACTAATAAGCGATATTGATTTTGGAGTGAATTCAATTAGCACCCGTCTAGATTATAGATTGGGAGATAGCACTAATTCCAACATTACTAGTTTCGAAGGAAATGGAATGACGATTAGTGGAATTTACCTAGACGCTGGTGAGAATGTTGGAACATCTATTGGTTTATTTGCGAATATTGAAAACGCGTACATTAGAAACTTAAATCTTGAATTCAGGAGCGGTTTCAGTTCGGCTAACATTACTTATGCGGGTGGAATAGCAGGTCAAATTAAAGATAGCGTAATTATAAACATCAACCTTTCAGGCTCTGGAACTACCATTAACGGAACTAGTTTTGCAGGCGGACTCGCGGGCTCGATAACTGGAAGCAGTTTGGTATATGGTATTAAGTCAAATGTAAACGCTGTTGCAAATAATGAGACGAGCACTTTCTATACTGGAGATATATCTTCTAGTGCGACATATTCGTACGCAGGCGGTATAGTAGGTCTTATAGATACTACGCCACGAAGCACTGAAGATTACAACTTCTCGTACATCGAAGTAAATGGTGAAGAGATGACCCTCGGCACAAACTACGACGCTAATGTGCGCGCAGTATATGCTGGTGGTATAACAGGATATGCAGGAAGTGAAGTTAAGGCGTTTAGATTGAAGTTTAACACGGGTAATACAAATCATATTCGCGGACAGGAAGCAGCGGGTGGACTATTTGGAGCGTTCTTAGGCGAATTGAACGCCTCTCAGGTAACAGCGCAAGAAGACATTCAATATACTTATGATACAGTTTTAGGTGAATATGTAATTTCATTAGACGAAAGAGCAGATGACGATGGCGCGATATCATTAGATAATACAAATATCGGCAATACAGCATTGCTTGAAGGATATAATTTTGTCGGCGGAATTGCAGGTATTGGTCTAAATAGTAGGATAAACAATAGCTATGCGAAAGTGAGTGTATATGCTGGTGTGAGCGTAGGTGGACTTATCGGTCTTGCTATGTCTCCGTTGGTAAATCAAGCATATGCGGTGTCATATATTGACTTAAATAATATTGAATACTATGAAAATGTAGGCGGACTATACGGAGAGATTTACGAAAAGTCATATGCTCCAGAAGATATTTCAGGGTACGCACAGGTGTTTAATTCCTTATCTAATTCAAGGACATATTCTAGCACGACATTTGCGTTTGCTACTATCATAATGGACGATAGTTTAATCGCATCAAATGCGGACGAAATAGTGACTGAAAGCGGTGCATATAATAAGAACTTTAACTATATTGCCGGATATTACGGACAGCCGGGACGAAATTATCTACACGGAATAGATGGTGGAGATACTCTAGTTTCGGTTTATGGTGGCGGTATCAACTACTCTATATTAGAATTGGAAGGTGAAGGAGATAGAAATCTCGTTCAAATGGTCAATAATGCGATTGAGATTGAATTATGTGACTTATATGATAATTCTAATACAAGTATTCAGGCAGAGACATATCAACGAATGTTTGCTTCATGGAGTACTGAATATTGGACTCTAGATAGCACCAGATATTTCCCACTTCTCCTTGACAGAATGGTTGTTGATTACTATGAAATTTCACAAGATAACTTAGAAACGGCACTTGAAGTTATAAAGAACAATCCAAGTTCTAGTTATAAGATAATCGAAGATTTGGATTTTGATGATATCGTCATTAATGGCAACTTCATAATTGAAGTCGGTGGCGATGGATTTAGTGGTATATTAATTGGTGAAAAGGAAGACGGCACGGCACCTACCCTTCGTAACCTAAAAGTTAATGCGACCAAAGTTGGTGATGCAGGTTTCTTTGATATAACAAATGGCGCTACTATCAGCAATATTAACTTTGAATGGGAGAGCATTCAACTAAATAACTATATTATAGGTTATGTCGGCGGTGTTACTGCACAAGATACAGGCTCACAATTTAATGGACTTAATGTTTATATGCCAAACCCAAACAGCACTAATAGTTCAGGTTCTAGTGATTCTGCTACAAATAATTCAGGCGATATAATTAGTAAAACTATAACCACTGCCGAGTCAACAATATCTGGATTTGGTGGTATAGTTGGTTCGGGTTCAAGTAGCAATATAATATCATGTTCGTTCGAAGGACATGTAAGCGCTAGATTAATGAAGGACGGAGATGGAGTAAATGTCGGCGCTATTATAGGTAGAGCAGAAGCGCAAACTAGTAATCAAGGTGGCGATTATTTTGGTGCTACAGACATAGGAATGATTGTAGCAGACGCTACGGTAGGTTCGGCTAATAGTAAAACGAGTTTTAATTTTGAGTATATTACAAGCGATACTGACGAGGCAAAGAGTATTAATATAGGTGCGGCTGTTGGATACGCTGAAGACGCCGCTATAAGTGGTGTGTATGTTGGAAATCATAGATTTAGTGACAACCAATATGTAGATTTAACTATAGTAATTAACGGTAATGATAATTTCTATATAGGAGGTATGGTTGGTAACACCATCGATACTCAAATTAGTTCGTCTAATGTCTTAACGAACATAAAAGTGAGTGGTAGCACAGATATTGATGCAACTGCAAGTAATGTTGTGGCAATAGGGGGATTTGCTGGAAGTTTAGTTATGAATTCTAGCATTTCATTTAGAAACAATATGGCTGACACAAGCATCAGTGTTGGAAATGAAGGCGAAAATGATACTGTAAGTACATTAACGATAAATACATTAAGAGTTTCAGCAGGTATTGCGGGTATAGATAGTACAGGTGGAAATATAACCCTTCAACAATCGCTATTTAGCGGTACAGTGACTGCTAAAAATGAAGGAAATGACGATCTTAAGTTAAATGCAAACTACGTTTGGGCAGGCGGTGCCGTGGGATATGTGGACTCTTCAAATAATCTCATTCTAGAAGAGATTATGAGCACTGCAGATATCTTCGCAGGCTCGGTTAGTGGAACAAAGACATTGTTCGCCGGAGGACTGATTGGTTCGGGCGTGTTAAACGATAGCAATAGTCTAATCGCTCCAAATATTGAGATATATAATTCAGCATCTACAGGAAGAATCGTAGCAGTAAGCATGAATGAGATAACCGATTCGGTTAACATATATCTTGGTGGAATGGTCGCAAGTTCGGGCAATTTAACAATAGACCACTCATATTCGGCTACATCGCTTTTAACAGACGGATTGGGTAAAAACAGTTATAATGAAGCAAATATCAATGCAATAGTGGGCAAATCAACAGGCACAGTTGAATTCAACCAAACCTATTATTCAAGCGATATCGCACTAGCGAATGAGGTTAGAGATACTATTGCTGAAAATGTATTAACCAACCCAAGTAGCACAGACGGATTATTCAATGTATCGGCTTATGAACTAGTTTTGGGCAACAGTTGGCATAATTCGTTCAACAGTGGAAATGAAGGAATATGGACAATACCTACAAGCACAGGTGCTGTATCTTCATATATTCCATTTATAACTTCACTATATGAAGACCTTCTAAATAGTGGATATATGACAACAAATCTAAATCCATATACTGAAGGAAGTGTGCTTAATCCTAAGTTTATTCAAAACAATAACATTACACTGGAAGAAGAATACACATTCTATCTTGTGTCTGCGAATATCACCAATGCATTAATGGTGGATACTGTGGGTGGAGACACAACATTGAATGGTATATTGATAGCAGGTGAAGGAAATTATAATGTCTCAACAGTTGGAAGTGGAACTGGCACAGAATATTCAGCATTTATTCCAACTGTGGATAACCATTCGGCTATATCCAATTTGCATGTAAAATTTGATGAAGGCTCGACTATTAATGCTAGTGGGTCATACAGTGCAATTATCGCCGGAACTAATAATGGAGTTATCTTCAATTCGTCCGTTCAAGGTACGGGAATCGAAGCGAATGGATCCACATATTTTGGCGTAATAGCCGGACAAAATAATGGCTTAATCTCGCACTCATACTCTTCTATAGAGATAGTTGCGACCAGGATAGGCAATATTTCAGGAATTGCTGTTACAAATTCGGGAATAATGGATAAATGTTATTTTACTGGTTACATCAATAATACTGGAACCGCAGCAGGACTAATACACAATTCTTCTAACGGATATATCTATAATTCTTACATGGGCGGTGTGATTGAAACTGTCTCAAGCCTTGGGAATAGTTTTATTGGCAATTTCAATGCGCTTAATTCATATGGTGAAAATAACTATATAGATAGACTTGCTAACTTCGATACCAATGTAAATACTGGTGAAAATGGCTCAATTACCTTAGCAAATACGCTAGACATAATGATAGCGGATAATCTCGGCTCTGGTTGGGATTCTATTGTGGGTTACTATAATCCATCAAATTTCTATTATATCGACATGTCTAGGGCGACTTATGGCTATAACTATGGATACCCTGTTCAAAATTTCCATAAAGTAGGAGTTGGACTTCAAACAAGATATCAACTATATACAGGAAATGGAACTAATAGTGATACATTTAATATTAATGACATAGGGAATGCTAGTTTCATCGATAATGAAGTACTCAATAATGAAAACTATTATCGTATTCCACATCTAGGCGTACTCCACACTATTCAAGGATTAGCGAATACTATCCTTAATAATAACGAAGAAGGAACGCTCGAGATAGTGCACACAAAATTAAATTATGTACTGATTTATGATATAGATGTTCCAACAGAAGGAGCGTTTAGTAACCTAGCAGTCGGCAGACAATTAGATACAGATTCTTCATCAGCAGAAGGACGCAATTTCTATTTAGGAAATGAAGCCCAATTTAATGGTAGATTTATATCTAATAGATATTATAAATTTGAAGATTACGATTCAGGAATACCTGACCAAGTCTGCAAAATTACTGGGCTTAGAGATGATGGATTATTTACTAATATCAATGATGCCAAGTTCGGTTATATCTTCTTTGGTGATGCAAATCTATCCAATAGTGGAGCATTAGGTGTTAATATTTACAACTCTGACAAAACAAATGTATCAGTAGACCACATTTGGATAGGAGATGACTACGGTGCCATATTTGAAGGCAACAATGTAGGCGGACTATTTGGAACAATATCTAATGGTACGATTTCAATTAGTAACTTGGTTACTTGTAGCGAAGCAAATGTAATGAGATTTACAATATGTGCCTCTGGATACAACGGACTTATTGCTAACCAGATGACAGGCGGAACGATTACCTTTGGCAATTCTAATTCTTTAGCAGTTAATTTCGAAGATTCGGGAAATGAAAAACAAGAAGAGCTTAATGGTGGACTCATAGGTAAAATGAGTGGCGGAGAAATTAGTGGTAATAACAATGAAGTTAAAGTCTCTAATTCTAATGAAGGTAAACCTAGTTATGTAATAGGTGGGCTAGTTGGAGAAGTTGGAGATATTGAAGGGACTAGTGCAAGTAATATCAAGATATCTAATTTAATAGTCAAATTCATATCTGGAGACCGTGGATTGAGTTTCATTCAATTAGGCGGTATGATAGGTAGTGCTTCCAGAGGTAAAGTAACTCTTTCGTCAATTACTATATCTAGCGATAGCGAAATAAATTTAATCGCGCTAGGAGATGCAAAATTTGGGCTTATTACTGCATATTTAAACGGTGCAACTATAACTTTGGACGGTAGTAATAAAATTGGAGAAGGTGACTTAGACATTATACTGAGTTATACGGCTGAAAATGCTTCCACTAACCAAGCATATGGTGTAGTCGTAGGTGATGCTAATTCAGGTACGATTGAGGGTACATTGCAAATAGGTAATACCACACTAGATACCACAACTAATTCTACTAACAAAACAATCAATGTCGGCGGTATAGCAGGGCGTTTTGGAGCAGCAAGGATTGATTTAAATGTCACTAATCTAGGAAACGAAGCCGCCGCTATTACAGTGTACGGAAACGAGAATGTCGGTGGAATTTTTGGAAGATATGAAATTCAAAGTGGTGTAACAGGAGATGCTTCATTTACATTAAATAAAATTACATCAACAGTATATGGCGATTACAATGTCGGCGGATTTATAGGCTATGCTAGTACAAAATCTGGCTCGTTAATTGATTTGAATTCGGACACAAGTACTTCGTTTAACTATCTTCTCTCACAAGGCGGTGGGGAAGAAGCAGGTGCGTACGCGGAAATTCATGTTTTAGGTTCCGAATACTCGACTAGCAAAGAGAATATAGGTGGAATCTTCGGTTATTTCAATGGAAATTTAACTATAGATTCGGCAACAACTATCATTAATTACAACCCGATTAGGTTATCTGCAGATGATAGAGAAATGAGCATTATAACTAACATCGGTGGTGTAGCGGGAAGTATATCAGGCTCGATAAGTAATGCTCGAAATCATGGAAGTATAGGTTACGAAAATACAGGCTTCGGCAGTACAAGTGAAGGAATGCAAGGTGATTCCTTTGAAATAACTAATATTTTAGTAGGTAGCAATGCAAACGCTCCTACTTACACTCTCAATGTCGGCGGAATAGTCGGTAAAATTGAAGCATCTAATATAGACGGGCAGACAATCAGCGTTGAAAATATTAGCAATTCTGCGTCCGTAGAAGGATATCAAAATGTCGGTGGATTAATCGGTTATGTGTCTGGCGTAAAGATTGAAAGTGCATCATCTGGCATGGCAACAGTTTCCGGAGTACTAAATGTAGGCGGAGCGTTTGGTTATGTAGTAAACGGCAGTAGTACTACTGAAATTAGCGGTGTAGATCTTACAGATGTTTCGGTTAACGGTAACTCTAATGTAGGTGGCTTAATTGGACTCTATACAGGCGGAGATGTATACGATTGTAGTGTCACAATGACACCTAGAGATAATACTACTGACCAAGAAGGTGATACCACTGATCAAGAAAGTAGCTCTACTGCTCAAGAAACAGAGACTAATGTACCTTCAGTAAACGGAATTTATTATAAATTGATTACTAATAATGATAGTGTCGGTAGCGAACTAATGAACACACACTTTATCCCTACTGGCGTGGGTGGATTTATTGGTACAGCACGCAAATCAAGTGCAACTGTTGCGGGCGCAATATATAATAATGATCTAGCGAACGTGAACATAACGAGCGAGCAAGAAGGTTCAGATTCTGCAACCGATGATGATAACTATTATAAAACTAATACTTCGAAAGTAATTTCAACGGTTGGAAACTACATGTTCGCTATAAACATGCCAGCGTCACAAGACTTTGATTTCAGTAATATAGTAGAATACAATACTGAATCTAACGCGTACTTAGAATTCAATTCTATCACTACAGGTTATGGTGGATTTATCGGCTCGGTTAACTCACATGTGACCATGAGTGCAAGTCCTGAAGAAGACGGCATAAACGCTATGAAAACAAACACAGTACAAGTGAACCTTGAAGCCAGCCTTGGCGTCAATGTGGGTGCATTCTATGGTTACTACTATGAAGTAAATTCTACAGATACATTAAATCTTCCAACATTGCTAGGTGCGGAAACCAAAGTTAGTGGAGCGTACAACATAGGCGGAATTATAGGGTACTACCGCTCTAATATGGATACAGCATCAGATTTCTCAGAAATATCATTTACCAAAGATGGTTTCGGAACGGGAGAAATCATAGTTCAACCTAGCGATAGCGGAATTACAGGAATGTATGTTGGCGGAGTTTTTGGTAAGTTCATGGGAAATGCAACCGGACTAGAACTAGGCGATTTAGTTAAAATTGATACAACTAACGCTTTCTATGCGGGCGGATTAATCGGCCGACTCGAAGGTAATTTGACCGAAGACGAAGCACATGAAAATAGTGTCGCAAATGGAGTTGTTGTTAGCGGTGCTAGTGCGGTTGATAACTTCGGCGGACTTGTAGGAATGCTTAAAGTAGAGACCAAATCTGGCGGAGCTGATGTCAGTGTCATAGGAACTCATAACTATGCATTTACTATAAATACAATTGAAAATAGTAACTACGCTGATGTTGCGACAACATACAATGTAGAAGAAAGCGGAACTGATATATATCTAACTGCTATTGCTGGATATGTGAATCAGGATAATTTCACCATTTCAGCTACTAATGAAAAAACATGGTATGAGCCTGTAATTGATGGATCAGGAAGGGTAACAGTTCCTAGAAATAACCCACTAAATGAAAATACATATGGTTGGGCGAAAGATTACACCTTATTTAAAACCATGCAGCGTTGTATTCCAATGGATGAAAATGGTGCAGGCAGTGTGCGTGCAGAATGGGACGCGATCTCTATCGTTTATGACGCAAGTTATATTACTTATGTCGGCACTAGAGAAAATTTAAATTTATCTTATAATGATAGTTCGGACGATGAAAAACAACACTCTGATTACATTTGCTTCACGATTGTCGAAAGTGTGGAAGGTCAAGCAAGACTTTATTCTGCGATTGGTCAAGCAAGTGTATTATATAACGACAATGGAGATTATGCCTTAGAAGAGGATGTTACAAATCATGAAATTGATGGGACAGGTAATTGGGGACTTGCAATCTTTGGTTTAGGAGATGCTCCAACAGACGCTAGATTTGTTGATCTGTCAATAGATAACAGTGCCAGTGGAGGTGACGGAGATCCGGCTTTAACAAAGTTAAACTATAGCAATGCCGCGAGATATTCACCCGCTATCTCAGGCGATGAATCATCGTTAAGAACTACTGCACCTAACAGTAGTGGACATTATGAATATATTACTTCGATTTTATATGGGGTAAGTAATTATTATAGGTTAATAGAAGATGAGAATACAGGAAGGACAAGTAGGACTTTATGGGGTGACGACGTAGAAGAAGGGAAAACTTATTTCCAATTCGATGTACTCTATGAAAATACAACTTTAGAATTAGATGAGTATAAAGGTGCTGATCGTACAGCATCTAGCGGTTCATTATTTGAAGTAAACGGAGTAAGTACAGATGCTGTAGGTAATGTGTTGAATGGTGGAGAAAGTGAACGAGGCTGGTTGATTGGCGTGCAAATTCTATCGTGGGTTGCTGTAACGTTGGTAACTGGTGGAGTAGGCGGAGCAGTAGGAAAATTAACTGGTAGAGTTGTGGTTAGGTCCTTCCTTAAGGGCATTGTAAAAGTTGCAGGAAAGGTTCTTAGTGTAGCAGGAAAATATATTGGAAAATTGGTAGGTAGTACAGCTGGTAGGCTCGCTCTTACTATTTTAAGTAGTGTGTTAACCACCTTCATAATGAATTCAATGATGGCTGCTTCACAAACAACTCAAACATACATAAGTATAAAAAATCAAACATTTGGTTACTTAGGACCTTCATACATGCGCGAACTTAGATATGACTCAGAAGACAAAGTATATGTAGAAACTGACCAGGCAATTCAAGATGATTACGGAAATCACTATATTTACTATTCTTCTACACGCCCTGCAGACTACTATTCACGTCGCTATTATGTTTATGAACAAAACGGAAATGATGAGAGTGGTAATCCTGTATATAGAACGGGGTTTGAGACCTCTATAGATTCAACTAGTAGAGTGGAAGATTCAACTAGCGATTTCTATGGGGCATATGATCTTGATGATCGTAATGGCTATGCTTACGACTACTATATTTACAGAAACGGCGTTTACTTTGTTATCTTGGATGCAGTAAATTATGAATGGGCTCCTGTTCAACTATTTGATGCAAGTGAGCATGTAATAAATTCGCAGTATGTAACAGAAGTCTACCAAAATAATATCTATTATTATGTGGCAGGTGGCTACTCTGATGAAAACGGAACATATTCTCATGTAAACCGATATGAAAACAACTTGCAATCATTAGAATCTTCTACAAATGGTATTCCTAAAAAGACAAGAGAGCGTCATTCATTGACATTCGTGCCGATGACTGTGACTGAAGATAGCCTTTCTTCAATATTAGTGAATATATCCATTGAAAATGGTGAAACCATAATTGAAAAAGGGTCGAATTTCTCTAAACAGAAATATTATAAAGGATACGGATATTCTGACCAAGCATACTATACTGCCAATGGTTCAATAAAGAAAACTTACGCAGGTGAGGAAGAAGGTCAGGATATAAAACCTATTGTTGCTAGATTTACTGAAACTGATGAACGAGTGGGAACTCCTGGTGTTGATTATATTGAATTAAGCTATACAACGAATGAGGACGGAGAAAAAGTCACTTACACTAAATTTTATAGATTTGAAGCCGTTGACGATGCCGTTGACGATAGTGAAAAGAGCAGCGACCTAGATAAGATTGAGATCGGGGGATCAGAAAGTGAAGTGTATATTAATCTATATCCATATTCATTGACAAATCCTTATTCTCAATCAATATCTGGAACATATGGTGAAATAACGACAACAGAGGGTGAATTAACTATAAAAGATGACAAAATTACGATAACAGATGGTAGTACGCCTGTCTATCTAATTGAACAAGCGATTGTATCAAACGAGAGTATCACTTGCAACAAGTTAACTGAAAGTAATGTTGTTTATTACTATTATGAAGGTGGATACATTAAGGGTGAAGATTTCTATAAAGATGAAGAAGGTAATTATGAAGATGGTTACAATGTAGAAGATGATCCTTATGCAAGTGCAATTTATCTAGAGACCGATGCTACTGTATTTACCTTATATGACGCTGACGGGAATGTCGAATATGTAAGTAGAGAGGATTTAATAGCAGGCGATTACTCAGATTTTTATGGTTATTTTGTAGAGGCGGGTAGTGACTCTAATGTGGGAGTTGGAGATTTCTTCCATATATCTGAATCTGTCGATCCTATTTCTGGAGATACGACTTATACGATTTATCAAATGAGTACAGATTTAGTAGTAAATAACGGTATCACATCGACGATATCCGTTAGTTATCCTAATAATGAATCTCGTGAGAATGACTATAACTTAAATAAATATCTAATGAATACAAGCACTGAACTATACACTAGATATAAATATATAGAGCCTGTAGATACCAATTACTTTGCTGGGGCTTGGTGGAAAGAGGATAGTGACGAAGTCCAGCAACGATATTCTTATCGCTCAGGATTCACTTATCCAAATCCAGGTAATACTACATATCTAGTTGAAGGTTGCCGAGTAGTGCTTGGTGGTGGTAATAAATATCAAGATGATACTAATACATATAACAACATTACAGCGGGTAAGTTTGTTATAGCAGAAAAAAATACCGAATAATTTCGGTATTTTTTTGTATTAAAGTTAAAATTTTGCTTTTTAATTTATATCTAGGCTTAAATTAGGGAGTAGTTTTCCTTGACTATTAAAATATGTCAGATCATGCGCTTTTGTTTGGAATTGTTCTAAATTATGAGCAATAAAACTGGAAGGGTCAGATAATTTAAAATAATTAGTCTCATATGTAAAATAGAAAGGTGTCGAATAACATTCAGCAATATATAACCCTGTCTTCGAGATCATCGAACCACCGTCTGATTGCTTTGAGCGTACATTTAAAGTAAATTCGCAATCATCATTTACATAAACAACATCTATGGTGGCGTCTCCGAGTCCAATATACTCTTGTGCTGCTTTTTTGAAACTGCTTTCAACTCCTTCGAAAGTTGCATTCTCTACATCAATATGTGATTCGACAGTAGCACGCTTTTGATTATCCAATTCTTGAATGAATAGTCCCGCTTGTATATATTCTTCATTATGCAACATATATAAATCTTCGTATTCTTCTTCTGTTAATGGATATGAGAGAATATAGTTTCCATAATACCCTGCCTTTGACTCCGGTTGAGTGGAAATATATAATCTTGTAGTATCCCCGTCTACTGTATAAGCAACCGTTTCACATGATAACTCACCGCTCTTAATTGCGTCTATATCATATCCTTCACGCTCCAAAAACGCATATGGAATAGGGGACTCTAAATTAGTTATTCTATTTTTATTTTCTTCTCTATAATTATCAAGCACACTATCATAGTATTCGTCGTTCAATACCGCATTTAAAATTCCGCTATATTGAGTGACAGGTGTATCTATGTTTTCATTCCCGCCCTGAGTATTGTCGTTGTTATTATTGTTATTATTTTGTTCATTATTAGCCTGTCCGTTGTTAGTTGGGTCGTTCGTTTCGCTTAATAGTGAACATGCCGAAAACATACCAGCAGTTAGCATCGCCCCAGCGACCGCTAAAGTCATAATTTTGCGTTTAACATTCCTAAATCTAAATAGGTTTGCGATTCTACTTTCTTTTTCCACCTTTTCGCGTGTTTTAATAATTAAATTATCCATAAATACCTCACTTCTCCTAAAATCAATTCGAGATACTGCGAATTTAACCCCTATGTGCAAAGTGCACTAAATCTTTAATACGCAAATCGATTTTGTACTCACTAAATTATAACACCAATTTTGCGCACTTGTCAATAGTTTTTCTCAATTTAATGTTCGCTATATAAAACCATTAAACGCTAAAACAATTAAAGTCTAACATAAAGTACCCTCATGAACCGATAGAAAAATGTTCAAATTGCCGATTAACAAAATATAACATGCAATCTCCATTTGAAAAAATGTGACGATTTTAATACTCAACTAATTTAAAAATATACATAACAAAATACGCACAATAAAATTACTAAATTTAGTATAACTTAAACAAAAAACAAATAATAAAAATACTAAATAATTTTGAAAAATATTAAAAATAATATGGAAAATCACCATTTTTTGCGTAAAAATTAATAATTTTTAAATTTTTTAATTAAATTTTAATAATTTTTAAATATTTTATTTTAATATTTTTAACATTTTAAATGACAATAATTAAATATTCATTTTAAAAAATTCAATTTATCATTATTTAGCATTAGAAAAATTTAATGAAAAGTAATTGCACGAATATTAATTACGATTTTAGATTAAACTTTATGCTGTTGAAAATAGATAAAAACTGCAAGAAAATATTTTTTAAAATGTTTTGTTTTTTTGTCGAAAATGTGTATAATAAGTATATATTTATTCATGTAGTCGCGTTGTGTTTCTTTGTGGTGTTTGCGTTAGAGATATAACTTAATCTCCATTCCAAATTTTCTTTAGGCTCTAGCGTTTACATTTGATTCCTAATGAAAAGTGGAGGTTGTATGAGGAAGTTCTCTCAAAAAGCGGCAAAAATTACAATAAGGAGTATAGTAGCAGTTTTGTTATGTTCCGCACTGGTATTATCTGGTGTAGGAATATATTTTGCAAATAACAGAACGAAGTCGCC